>DATDUP010000037.1:0-24735 GCA_035290345.1 Patescibacteria group bacterium | reverse complement strand
GCCCTAATTACTATAAATTTGATTGTTAGCAACAGCGAACGAGAAAGTAAATATATTCCGTATTTGTTTGCTTCTTTGCGCAATCAGACCTTTACGGATTGGCAAATGAATGTTTTGGACAACCATTCGGATGGTGAGGTGGTTAGTTTGGTGGAAAAAGAGCTAGCGAATTTAGGGAAAAAATACGAGATTACGAAAAGCCAGAAGAATTTGGGGTTTGCCGAAGGTCATAATTTGCTTTATCGTCGGGCAGATACCGCTTATGTCCTAATGCTCAATCCGGACATGTACCTCTTGCCGGATGTCCTGGCTAAACTGGCGGCCTTTATGCAAGAACACCAAGAAGTAGCCACTGTCTCGGCTCGTTTGATGCGCTGGGATTTTGCGTCAGTACAGGCGAAGCAAGAAGCGGCGGCTGGGTTTACTGATTTTATTGATGCCATTGGTATTCGTCTTTTGCGTAATCGTCGAGCTGTGGAGTGGTTGGCTCAACAGGAATGGCGGGCAGATAGTCCGGATAAAAATGTGAGTTATATTTTCCCCCGTTCGATTGTGGAAGTGTTCGGCGTTTCTGGCGCTTTGCCCTTGTTTCGTAAAAAAGCGATTGACCAGACATTGTTGCCCGGAGACAATATTTTCGATCCGACCTATCATTCTTACAAAGAGGACTTGGATTTAGCTTATCGCTTGCGTAACTTGGGTTTTACTTCCTATGTTATTTTAAATGCTGTAGCTTATCATGACCGCCGCGGGGCTGCTCCTAAACAACTGGGGGACTGGGCCGCCATCCGTAATCATCGCCGCCAATCGCATTATGTCCGTTTTCATTCTTATAAAAACCATTTGCGAACTTTGTATAAAAATGAATACTGGCAGAATTTAGCTATGGACTGGCCGTATATTTTTTGGTTTGAACTGAAAAAATTTACTTTTCTTTTGGTGACTGATCCCATGGTCATTATTCGGGGTTGGTATGAACTGGCCCGTGATTTTGGCTATACTTTTCGAGCTCGGCGGGCGATTATAAAAGGCCGCAAACTTTATTGGCGGGGGTTGCGACGTTGGTTTTGATCCCTATGTTTGATATTGTTGTCACATTGGTGTGTACTAATGAAGAAGAAGATATAAAACGCTGTTTGCCGGGTTTAATGGCGGACGGTCGGGATTCGGGTTTGAATATTGGTATCGTGGTGGTGGACAATAATTCCGACAAGGAAATGGCCTCTAGCCTTCAGGGGATAGACTGGCCTTTAAAAATTATTCGTCAAGAAGAAAATTTGGGGTTTGGGCGGTCTCATAACCGGGCGGTCCAATCTCTACCTGGTAGATATTATTTCATTTTGAATCCGGATACGATTTTTCGTTCCGGGGAGAAACTACTGCGCCGTTTGTTTGATTTTATGGAAAAAAATCCGCGGGTAGGTATTGCCGGCCCCCGCATCGTTTATCCTGATGGCAGTCTCCAGTATTCTTGTTATCGGTTTCCCAGTTTTTGGCAGCCGTTGTTTAGTCGAACGCGATTAGGGCAAAAGGGGAGAGGGCGAAAGATGGCAGATCGATTTTTGATGAAAGATTTTGATCACCAACAGACCCGACCGGTTGATTGGGTCATGGGTTCGGCCATGTTTGTTCGCGGTTCAGCTCTGGAAGAAGTGGGTGGATTTGATGAGCGCTATTGGATGTACGCAGAAGATTCGGATTGGTGTCGGCGGATGTGGGAAAAAGGTTGGGCAGTATATTATGTGGCTGAGGCCACTTTGGAACATTTCCATCGTCGGGCCTCAGCCAAAGTTCCAGGTGTGGTGGCTGCTTTGTTGAAAAATCGTTATGCCCGGGTCCATCTGATTTCTTGGTTAAAATATTTCTTGAAATGGAAAGATAACCGTAAGTACTATGCCCATCGTTAGGCCAAAGATAGTTATCCTTTATCTTGTTTGGTCGCAAGAACCCCGCCAATATCTAACTGCCGCTTTAGCTGGAGTTCAGGCGCAGACCTATCCTCGTGAGGATTTGGAATTATTGATTGTCTATAATTCGCACCGTCCTGGAGAAGAGTCGGCCCTACCATTTATTGAGGAGCAAGTGCGGACAAATGCGGCCAATCTTCCTCATGTGACCATTTTGGCCCCGGAAACAAATTTGGGTTTCTCGGGTGGAAACAACCTAGGGATGAATTGGGCCAAAGAAAACGGATTTGATTATGTTTTTCTGCATAATGCTGACGGTTTTCTCGCCCCGGGATGTTTAGAGAATTTGATTCAAGTTTTTGTTTCTGATTCAAAAATCGGGGTAGTTCAGGCGTTGGTGCATTTGTATCCGGAACAAGAATTGATCAATAGTGCTGGCAATTCTTTTCATTTTCTTGGTTTTGGCTATTGTCGTGGTTATCGTCAACCAGCCGCTGGGCTCAAGTTACCGGTGATTAGTGAGATTAGTTACGCCAGTGGTGCGGCGGTTTGTCTGCGTACGGATTTACTAAAGGAGCATGGTTTGTGGGATGAGGATTTTTTTATGTATCATGAAGATTTAGAATACTCTTTCCGTTTGCGTAGCTTAGGTTACCGGATTGTTCTGGCTAGCCAAGCTGTTTTTTATCACCAGTATCAGTTTAGTAAGAGTATTAGTAAATATTATTGGATGGAGCGGAATAGGTATGGAGTAATGTTGATGTTTTTTCGTTGGCCGACTTTGTTTTTACTTTTGCCTTTGGCCGTTGTTTTAGAATTAGGTCTGTGGTTGTTCGCGGCTCGCGGGGGTTGGTTGAAAGAAAAGGCCAGAGTATATCAATATTGGTGCCGGCCCAGTAGTTGGCGCCTTTGGTTGGGCAAAAGAAAGCGCCGACAAAATGAGCGTCGGATGACGGATAAAGCTTTGTTGGCTACGGCGACAGGAGTAATTGCTTTTCAAGAAGCAGCGATGAAAAATCCGCTATTAACCCATGTGGGCAATCCTCTGATGGATGCTTATTTTCGTTTATTGAAAAAGATAATTCGCTGGTGACATGAAAATTACTTTTTTAGGTACCAATGGTTGGTATGATACACCCGAGGGGAACACGCCTTGCATCTTGATTGATACCAAAGATTTTTATCTAGTTTTGGATGCGGGAAATGGTTTGTGTTCATTGAATGAATATTTAAAAAAACCCAAACCGGTCTATCTTTTTCTCAGTCACCTACATTTGGACCATATAATTGGTCTTCATTGCACTCCTAAATTGCGGTTACCCCAGGGATTGAAGATTTATGTCCCCAAAAAGCATTGGCGAAATTTGCACCGGTTTTTTGGCCCTCCTTTTACTGGCGGACCAAAGAATAGCAGGTATGGGATAACAATGCAGGCGATTAAGACCGAAAAACAAAAACAGCCGCTGCCTTTTGTGTGCTTACCCATGACCCACTTTCATCATGGTTATGGTTTTCGTTTTCAAATTGAAAATAAAATAATTGCTTATTCGGGCGACACTTCCGTTTGTGATAATGACCAGCTATTGGCTCAGGGAGCAGATCTGTTGATCCATGAATGTTCGCTTTTGCCTGGACGCGATGATGAAGAATGGGGACATAGCGGCCCTAATCAGGTGGCGGCTCTGGCTAAAAACTCCAGGGTCCAACGTCTGGTTTTAACTCATTTTCTTCCAGTTACTTATCCCCATTTAGCTGATCGAAATCAAGCTAAAAAGGCGGCTCGGAAGATTTTTCCGGCCACAGAGATCGCTTACGACAGGTTAGAGCTGGAAGTTTAATATTCTAATTCAAACAAGCCACGGATTTGACCGACTTGGCTGAGAAAGAAAATTTTTCGGTTTGTTTGGTTTACTCCTACTGGGGAAAGAATTTCTCCGGTAAACAGAGTATGGGAGGTGTAGTAGCCAGGATTGAAGCCGATTAACTTGTTGTCGGTACGGAGGAGTAGGAGCCCATGTTCATCTAGGGGAATAACTTGATTAATTTTGTCACTACCCCGGCTCAATAGCCCGAGGGTGTGGTTGGGGTATAAGGTCCAAAGTTCCCAATCTGACCAGGCCAGCCATTCGGTTGTAGCCGGATTATAGACTAGGTTGGTAGTCAGCAGAGATTCTGTTTTTTCTACGCGTTGATCTTCAGCTAGAATGGCAATTTTGGTTTGATTATCAACTTGATAGATCAGGCGCTGGTTGGAAAAGTCAATGATAGTTTGGGGGGGAGAGTCCAGAGTTATTTTCCCTCCAGTCGGTGATTCCAAGATATTTTTTTCGCCTTGCCAAAGGATACCATCACCGGCAATGACCCATGTTTTTTTTGTTTTTCCTATCGTTTCTTTCTGATTCAGAGAAAGGGAATAAATACTTCCTTGCTGGCTGAGATATAGTTCGGGAACAGCTGGGTTAATGGACCATTGCCAAGCCTCAGGAGCAGGGGAAGCGGTTAAACTTTTTGATTTTTGTTGATCAGCGGCATCAACCAATTCAATAGTCGTCTGATTGGAGTTATAACTAAAGATGGCCAAGAGATCACCTCGGTTCCACCAATGGATTTGTGGTGTCTTATAGGAGATGATCCGGCTCAAAGAGTTGGGTTTGTTGATCGTGGTATCCCAGAGTTCAATCTCATAAAGATTTTTTTCTATTTGGCTGACTAGGGCCAGATATTGGCCCGAGGGGGCGGGAATCAGAGAGATAATTTTTTTCTCTTCATCCTGGTATACGGCCACTGGTAATTTGTCTTTAAACAAGGAAATATTTTTGAGGTAAGTAGTTTTTTTGCTTTCAATAGTAATGTCTTTTTCCCAGCTTTGATAACCAGGTTGGGAGATCCGAATTAAATACGTCCCAGGAGCACGATTGGGTAAATAAAGGGGTATTTTGCCATTGATTTTTACTTCATTGATGTGGACTGTGGCGGTATTAGGCAAGATGTCAATACTTAAAACGCCAGTTTCTTTGATTTCCCCAGTGGCAAAATCATAACGATAACCAGCAGTATAGAAAATAACAGCCGGAGAAATTAGAAAAAAAGCGGTAATTAAACCAATCATGATGGAGCGCCGAAAATGGAGATTAAGAGTCATGTTTGCTTTTTTAGGATATTTCCTATAAAATAATAGCGTAAAATAAGATAAAAAACAAGTTATGGCGAATAAATACATTATTGACGGCGGAAAGCCACTTAAAGGAACTATTAACGTAAATACTGCTAAAAATTCCGCTGTTGCTATTCTTTGTGCCTGTCTTTTAAACCGGGGGGTAAACACTATTCTCGCCGTGCCCCGTATTCAGGAAGTGGAGCGGATTATTGAGATTTTGATGAGTATCGGTGTCAAAGTGACTTGGAAGGACAAACATACTTTGATCGTGGACACCCGTCCAGAATTGAAATTAGGAGCGATCGACCGTCGGGCCTGTGAAATGACCCGTTCTTCTTTGTTGCTTTTAGGCGCTTTGGGAACACGGGTGAAGAAGTATAAATTGTATCGTTCCGGTGGTTGCAAGCTTGGTGCTCGAACCGTGCGTCCGCATTTATATGCCTTGGAAAAATTTGGGATTAAGGTTGTTTCCCGACCAAAGTATTATGAAATCAGCAACCAGCCCCTGATTGCTCCGGGGGAAGTGGTGATGTATGAATCAGGAGATACTCCTACCGAAAATGCCCTCTTAGCTGCGGTCTTATCGGCAGGAACTACGGTCCTGAAGTTTTGTTCCTCTAATTACATGGTCCAAGATCTTTGTTATTTTTTGCAGGCCATGGGTGCTAAAATTGAAGGTATCGGCAGTACGACTTTGAAAATTACTGGGGTGAAGAAACTTCAGCCCGGGTCAGCCTATCCGATCATGCCGGATCCGATTGAAGCTATGGCCTGGATCGCGTTATCCATTACTACCCATTCGCGTTTGACTGTAGCCAATTGCCCCTTAGATTTTTTGGATTTGGAATTAGAGAAATTGCGCGTGGCCGGACAAAAATTGATTATTAGTAAAGAAAAGAAATCTGCCAATGGCCGTTTTCGCGTAGCGGACATTACTTTGGTTCCTTCTTCTTTGGTTGCTTTGCCTGACAAAGTGTATGGTCGACCTTATCCTGGACTCAACATTGATAATCTGCCATTTTTTGTACCGATTCTGACTCAAGCGCGTGGTCGGACTCTCATCCATGATTGGGTTTATGAAAATCGGGCTATTTATTACCTAGAATTGCAAAAGTTGGGGGCGAAAATTACTTTACTCGATCCTCATCGTATTTTCGTGGAAGGAAAGACTAGACTTTTACCAAATGAATTAATGTGTCCGCCAGCGATTCGCCCGGCTATGGCTGTTCTCATTGCGATGTTGGCGGCTAAGGGACGGTCGGTGTTGCGTAATTCCTATCCCATTGAACGAGGCTATGAAGATCTGGCTGTTCGATTAACCGCCCTGGGAGCGAAGATAAAAACGATTAACAGTGATCCGGGAGCGGATAAAGCTTAGAATATGGCCGGGCGAAAAATTTTAGTGGCCATGTCCGGAGGAGTGGATTCTTCGGTGGCGGCGTATTTGTTAGTTAAACAAAAGGAAAAAGTCACTGGCGCTTTTATGGTTAATTACGAAGCGCAGGGCGCAGGCGAAAAATGTTGGCTTCCGGAATATCATGATGCTTTGCGAGTGGCGGCCAAATTGGGAATAGAGTTGTTGCGTCTTGATTTTTGCGCGGAGTATAAAAAACAAGTGTTGGATCCCATGTTCGCCCGATACCAAAAAGGTCTAACCCCCAATCCAGACGTGCTGTGTAATCAACAGGTAAAATTTGGCGCTTGGTTGAAAAAAGCGCGTTCTTTGGGATTTACGCATTTAGCGACCGGTCATTACGCCCAGGTACGCCAGAAAGGTGGGGAATACAAACTTTGTCAAGCCAAAGACAAAGACAAGGATCAGACTTATTTTTTACATCAGTTGAACCAAAGTCAATTATCCCAAGCGGTTTTTCCGGTAGGTAAATATTTAAAGACTGAAGTACGGGCTTTGGCTCGGACCGCTGGTTTGCCAACAGCGGCCAAAGCGGAAAGTATGGGAATTTGTTTTGTCGGAGAAGTGTCAATGCCGAAGTTTTTAGGAAGAAAGATTAAATCCAAACCAGGCGAAATCATTTTAACTGATGGGACGGTAATTGGTCATCACCAGGGCCTACCTTTCTATACCATTGGCCAAAGAAATTTAGGAGTGAAAACTCGGGACAATGTTCCTCTGCATGTGGTCCAAAAAGATTTAAAGAAAAATCAATTGATTGTGGGGGCAGGTGATGATCCTAGACTTTTTTCTTCGGAAATATGGATTCCCCGGATGCATTGGGTTTATTTGAAACCAAGAATAGAGGAGAAGAAAAAATATGAAGTAAGATTGAGGCACCGTCAGCCACTTTTTTCGGCTTATTTGCAAAAAAGAGGACAGGGGATAGTGGTCAGGCCAGTGAAATCTCAGTTTGCCGTCACTCCGGGCCAATATGCCGTAATTTATCATGGCCAGGAATGTTTGGGTGGTGGTGAAGTGAAATAAAAACAGCCGAGGAACGGCTGCATTAACAATGAGGTGGGCTCCAGGGCATGGGAGTGGGATCGGGCCAACCTCTTAGTAGTGTAGTGGTCGAATCAGTCACACTGTGGAGGAAAAGCACAAAGAGAGTGTTGAGATCCATGCCCTGGAGTAAAGGTGCGGGAATCCGCATGGCTTTCTTTGTCCGAGAGAATTTCGGACGCGGTCAGCCGGCCACTGGCAAAGGGTAGTGCGCGCCCACACTGATTTGCAACAGTTAACGTAACTGTGACAAATTGTCACCCTGACCAGTGACTAGGAAAGAGAAGTAAAGAGGTGGGCCAAAAGCGGATATGTATATTATACCTAGATGGAAAAAAAGCACAAGAGCGAATCTGGGATTTGACGAAAACAGGAAAAAATGAAAAAATTACAAACATATGACTTCAGTTGAACTGCGAAAAAAATATTTAGAGTTTTTCAAGGCTCGCGGCCATGCCTTGATTGGTTCAGCTTCCTTAATTCCGGAAAATGATCCCTCGGTTTTGTTTACCACTGCTGGTATGCACCCTCTGGTGCCATATTTATTGGGAGAAAAGCATCCGGCGGGAACCAGATTGGCCAATGTGCAGAAATGCGTGCGTTTGCAAGATATTGAAGAAGTAGGAGACAATCGGCATGACACTTTTTTTGAAATGTTGGGTAATTGGTCTTTGGGCGATTATTTCAAAAAAGAAGCTATTGTTTGGAGTTGGGAATTTCTCACCAGCCAAGAAGGTCTGGGTTTAGATCCTCAATATTTAGCGGTTTCAGTATTTGCTGGTGATGAAAGTGCTCCTCGGGATGAAGAGTCAGCTTCGGTTTGGCAATCTTTGGGTGTGCCTGATTCTCGGATTGCTTTTCTTCCTAAAACTAACAATTGGTGGGGTCTGGCTAGTGGTGGTCCCTGTGGGCCAGATACGGAAATTTTTTATTGGTCTGGCCAAGGCCAGCCGCCTTTAAACAGTAATCCCGGGAACGATGAAGCCAATTGGTTGGAGATTTGGAATAATGTTTTTATGGAGTATCTCCAACTTCCGGACGGGCGGTTGGAAAAATTAGCACAACGGAATGTAGACACTGGTATGGGTTTGGAAAGAACATTGGTCGCACTGAATGGCTACCAGGATGTTTTTGAGGTTGATACTTTTTGGCCTTTGGTGGAAAAGATTCAGGAGTTTTCTGGTCAGAGTTACCAGGCTAGTCCGGAAAAAACTAAATCCATGCGTATTGTCGCCGATCATTTACGAACGGCTGTGATGATTATGGGCGACCCGACAGGAGTGGCCCCTAGTAATACGGATCAGGGTTATTTGGTGCGGCGATTATTGCGTCGGGCCATTCGTCATGCTAAAAATTTGGGTATTGGTGATAATTTTTGCGCCAGTTTGGGTCAGGAAGTAATTAATATCTTTCAGTTCGTTTACCCGGAAGTAAAACAAAATGAAGAGTTTGTGCTGAAAGAGTTAGAGAAGGAAGAAAATAAGTTTAGGCGTACTTTAGAACAGGGGATACGTTTGTTTGAGCAATTGGTAGCAGATAAAAAACAGGGGGAAATGATTGGTGGTCAAGAGGCTTTTGATCTTTATCAAAGCTATGGTTTTCCTTTGGAAATGACCCAGGAATTGGCTCAAGAAAAGGGTCTCCAGGTAGCGGAGAACGAATATGCGGTTGAAATGGCTAAACACCAGGAAAAGTCTCGTCAGGGATCAGGACAAAAATTCAAGGGCGGTTTGGCCGATGCCAGCGAGATGTCGATAAAATATCATACGGCCACGCATTTATTGCAAGCAGCCCTACGAGCTGTTTTGGGTGAAGCCGTGAGCCAGAAGGGTAGTAATATAACCACCGAAAGAATGCGTTTTGATTTTGCTTATCCTGAAAAAATGACCTTGGAACAGGTCCGTCAAGTAGAAGATTTGGTAAATGAAGCCATTAAACAAGATTATGAAGTGGAATGTCAGGAGATGAGTCTGGAAGAAGCTCGGGCCGCACAGGCATTGGGGCTATTTTCTGATCGTTATGGGGATCGAGTAAAAGTTTATTCTATTGGTTCAGCGCCCGCTAAAATCATATTTAGCAAAGAGATTTGTGGTGGTCCGCATGTGAAAAGAACGGGGGAGCTTGGTCATTTTAGAATTATCAAGGAAGAAGCGAGTAGCGCAGGAGTGCGCCGCCTCAAGGCAGTATTGGAAGATTTATGAATCGCTATTTAACCTGGTTATTGTCCCATCGTCAACAATTTATTAAATATTTTGTCGTTGGGATTAGCGGTTTGGTTATTGATATGGCGACCTTGGTCGCTCTGAAAGAGTGGTGGCATTTATGGCCAGTGGCCGCCGTAGTGATTAATCAGTTAGCAGTGATGGTATATAATTTTTGTCTAAATAAGTATTGGTCATTTAAGAATCGGGCTCTGCCCCACCGACAATTATTACGGTATTTGTCTTTAGCCTTATTTAATTATCTGTTTTCCGTAGCCACGATGTACGTGTTTAATCACCAATTGGGTTTTGATTATCGAGTGGTCCGGATAGCAACCATAGCGGTCATGGTCTTGTGGAATTTTTTCCTTTATAAATACTGGGTTTATCGATTTGAGTCTTGAACTTAATTATTCACAATTTCTGGCTTTCCTGACTTGACAGGTTAAAATCGATGCGGTAGAATATGGCCAGATAATGAACACAAGCCAAACATGGCTAAAAATGGAGCATTTTTGGAGGTTCGCGGCACAGTAGAAGAACTGTTGCCCGGAGCAACTTTCAGAGTAAAACTAGAGAACGACCATATGGTCATCGCCCATTTATCCGGTAAAATGCGGATGTACAGCATTCGGTTGGGAGTGGGGGATGAGGTAAAAGTTGAAATGACACCATATGATCTAACGAAAGGAAGAATTACCTATCGTTTCTAAAGAGTATCAACCAGTGCGGTGGAGTTTGGTCCAAAGAGACTAAACAACGATATCGCGGCAGTGGTTGGTATTTTTTAAACTATGAAAGTACAATCTTCAGTCAAAAAGCGCTGTAAAAAGTGCGAGACCGTTCGGCGAGCCGGCGTTGTTTATGTTATCTGCG
This sequence comes from Patescibacteria group bacterium, assembly GCA_035290345.1. Lineage (GTDB taxonomy): Bacteria > Patescibacteriota > Patescibacteriia > Magasanikbacterales > UBA922 > DATDUP01. Next base: position 14,136 of record DATDUP010000037.1, on the reverse strand, counting down.
AAAATCCGCGTCATAAGCAGCGACAGGGCACAAAACAACGGAAGAAAGCCTAATTATTATTTATGCGTATAGCTGGTGTAACTTTGCCAAAAGACAAACACGTCGATGTGAGCCTAACCTATCTCTATGGAATTGGCGCAACTTTGGCGAAAAAAGTTTTGGCTCAAGCCGGGGTTAATCCCCAAACTCGGGTTAAAGATTTGACCCAAGCCGAAGAAGACAAGATTCGAGAAATTATTGAAAAAAAATATAAGATTGAGGGTGATTTGCGCCGCGAGGTGGGTAGTAATATCAAACGTCTCAAAGATATTAAGTGTTATCGTGGCATTCGCCACATGAAGCGTTTGCCGGTTCGCGGTCAGCGCACCAAAACCAATTCTCGAACTATGCGTGGCAATAAGCGTAACATTGCTCCGAGCGGCAAGAAGCCGTCGGCCCAGAAGACCTAATTCTAGTATATATGGCTGAAAAAATTTCTCACGCGACCACTAAGAAAAAGAAAATTGTCCGACAAATCGGGCATGGTCGGGTTTATATCCAAGCGACTTTTAATAACACTATTGTTAGCTTTGCTGACCAAAATGGTAACATCTTAGGTTGGGCGAGCGCTGGTATGGTTGGTTTCAAGGGTCCGAAAAAAGCCACTCCCTATGCGGCCAGTCAGGTAGTAAAGCGGGCCGTTGATGCGGTTGCCCCTTATGGTATCAAAGAAGTGAGTGTCGTGATTAAGGGTGTGGGTGCTGGTCGAGAAGGCGCGATTCGAGCTTTGAATACAAATGGTTTACAAGTACTTTCGGTTAAAGACATGACCCCGATTCCGCACAACGGTTGCCGGGCGCCTAAGAGACGTCGCGTTTAATTGATATCAATATGGGAAAAAATATTGGACCGAAAAATAAAATTGCGCGCCGTTTTCGCACCAACCTGGGTCTGAAAACCAATCCGGCCAAAGTGGCTCGCCGTTTAGGCCAAGCCCCAGGTGTACATGGCCCTAAAAAAAAGGGTGTGGGGAGCAAATCAAGTTTTGGCCGGCAACTATTGGAAAAGCAAAAGGCCAAATTAATCTATGGCATGCGGGAACGACAGTTTTCTCGTTTTGTGGCCGAAGCTACTCGGCAACACGGTGACTCTGCCATCCATTTGTTGCAAATGTTAGAGATGCGCTTTGACAATGTTATTTATCGTCTTGGCATAGGCAGTACGCGAGCCCAAGCTCGTCAATTTGTGAACCACAGCATGTTTACCTTGAATGGAAAACGAATGAATGTCCCTTCGCATTTGGTGCAAGTCGGCGATGTGATCGCTCTTAAAGCAAATAAAGAAAAGAAAGGGCCGTTCGTTGATCTCAGCGAAAAATTGTCAAAGGCCGTGCTTCCCAGTTGGTTAAGTGTTGATCCGGCAGCGAAGACCGCTAAAGTCTTGAGTAAACCGATTGAAAAAGATTTTGATCGGGTTTTTGATGTCAAATTAATCATCGAATATTATTCAGCTCGCTAGTCGGGGGATCGCCCACACAGCGATAAGCAAAAAACTATGGAGCAAATTTTATTACCTACCGGCGTGGAGTTCATTCCCGGAACTGAGCCTAATGTTGCCGAGATAATTGTCACCCCTTGTCATCAGGGGTATGGGACAACCCTGGGGAACGCTTTGCGGCGCATCCTGCTATCATCTTTACCAGGCGCAGCTGTAGAAGCGGTGAAGATAAATGGTGTACAGCATGAATTTTCTACAATTGAAGGGGTGACAGAAGATGTCATTGATATCATTCTCAACTTGAAACAATTAGCGGTAAAGAGTCATTCTGACGAACCAGTGATCCTTAAGCTGTCCAAGAAGGGGATTGGGGAAGTAACTGCGGCTGATTTTGAAAAGAACGCTGATGTGGAAATCTTTAATCCTGATTTGAAAATCTGTACCATCGCGAATGCCAGTACCAAGGTAGAGATGGAAGTGGAGATTGGTCGGGGACGCGGTTACCGCCCGGTGGAAGAAAAGCGAGGAAGAGTAATGGATTTGGGTACGATTTTGGTAGATTCATTGTATAGTCCGATCCGAGATGTGGGTTATAAAGTTGAGATGACGCGCGTTGGTGATGTCACCAATTATGAAAAATTGATCATGCATTTAGAAACTAATGGTACGATGAGCCCTAAGCAGGCGATGAACCAGTCCGTGCGGTTGTTGTTGGATCATTTAGAAGTTTTGGAACAGGCTTCGCTTACCGGAGTAGAGGAGGAAGTGGTAGCCCCGGTGGTGGAGTCAGAAGAAAAACCCAAGAAAATCCGCAAGAGCAAGAAAGCGGACAAAGAAGATAAGACAGATAAGGAGTAAAATCTGATATGCGACATAATAATAAACAGACAATTCTAGGTAGGGAAAAGAGTCCGCGAGAGGCAATGTTGCGCAATCTGGCCCAAAGTTTGATTCTTGAGGGTGGGTTGAAGACAACTGAGGCTAAGGCAAAAGCCGTGCGTCCTTTGGTGGAAAAATTAATCACCAAAGCAAAGAAAAATACTTTGGCTGCCCGTCGGGAGGCAAACAAGTTTCTTTATACTGAAGAGGCCGTGACGAAACTGATGAAAGAGGTTGGTCCGCGTTATCAGACTCGTACTAGCGGCTATACTCGGATTATCAAAATCGCTCCCCGTCGTTCTGATTCTGCAAAGATGGCGAGAATTGAGCTAGTCTAATTTATATGAATACGAAGATTAATCGTGAACAACACGAAATAGACGCTACCGGCCTGGTTTTAGGTCGTCTGGCTTCTAAAATTGCTAGTCTGCTCAATGGTAAGACTAAACCGGATTTTGATCCCAGCCGGGATACCGGAGATTTTGTTACAGTGACTAATGCCGCCAAAGTGAAAATTACGGGTCGGAAATTGGTTCAAAAAGATTATTATAAACACACGATGCATCCGGGTGGTTTGAAAGTAATGCCGATGAAGCGTTTGATGGAGAAGAATCCGGCCGAAGTATTGCGCCGTACAGTTTATGGCATGTTGCCGAAGAATCGGTTGCGCGTTTTGAAAATGAAAAGGTTAATTGTTAAGGCATAAATATGGCAACAGCAACAAAGAAAAAAGAAACAAATCGGACCATTGGCCGGCGCAAGACAGCCGTCGCCCGTGTCCAGCTCACTGGGGGAAAGGGAGAGATCACTATTAATGGTAAAGGACTGAAGCAGTTTTTTGGTAACGAATATTGGTGGAATAAAGTAGTGACACCCTTGCGTCTAGTAGGTCAGGAAAAAGCTTTTGATATATCAGTGCGAGTGGTCGGCGGCGGGATTAATGCCCAAGCCGAAGCGATTCGTCATGGCATTGCCCGGGCCTTGATCAGCCTTAATCCGGAATTTCGGCCAGTATTGAAGGCAGAAGGTTTGTTAAAACGTGACCCTCGGGCCAAAGAAAGAAAGAAGTTTGGTTTGCATCGCGCTCGCCGGGCCCATCAATGGCGAAAAAGATAAGTTTGGCAAAGCCGCTGTTTCTCAGCGGTTTTTTCTTGTCTTTTTTGTGATTTTAGCCTAAAATAGCCATTATGAATGGAGATTCTATTGTCCGCAATACCGCTTACTATACCGTAGCTTCGGTAGGCCAAAAGATAATTTCTTTTGTCTATTTTTCTTTAGTCGCTCGAATGCTAGGGCCAGTAGATACGGGGAAGTACTATTTTACTTTGACCTTTACTACTATTTTTGTAGTCTTGGTGGATTTGGGTTTGACGAATGTCCTTATTCGGGAAGCAGCCAGAAACAAAGAAAAATCTCAAGCCTATTTGGCAAATGTGCTTTGGTGTAAATTGGGATTGGGTGTGTTGACCTATATTTTGTTAGTTTTAGCAATCAATCTTCTGGGTTATCCAGTTGAAATCCGTCATTTGGTTTATGTTTCGGGCCTAACCATGCTGTTTGATTCTTTCCATCTTTCCATTTATGGTTTGTTACGATCTTTAGGTAGTTTGAAATATGAGGCGGCGGGCGTTGTGGGGAGTCAATTATTGACTTTGATTATTGGTACAATTGCTTTATTTACTCATCAGCCGATTATTTGTTTGATTGCCGCTTTTACCGTGGCCAGTTTGTTCAATTTAATCTATGCTTTAATTATTTTATATCAGCGCTATCGTCTTTATTTTTATCCGCATTTAGATCCAGCAATTTTGCGTCCTTTTCTCCGGATTGCCTTCCCCTTTGCTCTTGCCGCAATTTTTGCCCGGGTTTATTCTTATATTGATACGGTTTTACTATCTAAACTCGCCAGTCCGGAAGTCCTGGGTTGGTACAGCATACCTTCTAAGATTACTTATGCATTTCAGTTTATTCCTTTGGCTCTGGTGGCCGCGGTTTATCCTCGTTTCAGTGAGTTCTTTTTAGTTGATAGAGAACGACTGGGAAAAGTATTTGTCCAAGCGATAAAATATTTAGCCGTGATTGTCCTGCCTCTCTCAGTTGGACTTTTCGTTCTCGCTCAGGATATTATAATTTCTCTGTACACTGTCCAGTTCGCCAGTTCAGTTTTGCCTCTGAAAATCCTTTTATTAGGTTTGACTTTTTCTTATCTGGGTTTTCCAATTGGGGCAATTTTGAATGCTACTAACCGCCAGAAGACCCAAACCGTGGTTATTTTTCTGGTCATGATCGTGAATGTGGTTGCTAACATCCTTCTAATCCCACGTCTAGGGGCAGTCGGAGCAGCCATATCTGCCTCCATAGGTAATTTGATTTTGGCGGTTCTAGGCTATGTTTTTGTGCCTAAGGTCGCTCCGGTGGCCCATTGGCAGATTGGTAGGAATCTCATTTTGGTCTTGGTTTGTGCCCTTGGTATGGGGTTGGTGGTGGGGTTCGTTAATAACTATACTCATTATTTGATGGCGATTGTTGCTGGGATGGTGATTTACCCCCTGTTTCTATTCCTCTTTCGAGTTGTTTCTTGGGAAGAGATCCGGACATTTACGGTTTTATTTAAACGAGAAAAAATATGAAAAAGCTTATTATTACTTTGGAGTATCCGCCAGTCAGCGGGGGGGTGTCAGTCTATGTGGAACAATTTGTTCATTCTTTGACCAAAGATGAAGTGGTGGTTTTGGCCCCGGTTCAGTCGGGTAAGGGTGAGATGGTGACCGAAACAGAAAGACTCGGATATGAAATTAGGCGAAGGAAATTATTTTTTCCTATTTTTATCTGGCCCCGTTGGTTAAAAATGGTTGGTTTAGTTTGGAATCTGGTCAAAAAGCAAAAGATTGAGATGGTTTATCTACACCATGTTCTCCCGGTTGGCTATGTGGCTTGGTTGGTGGGAAAAATCACCAAGGTTCCTTTCGTGGTTTTTTCTCATGGGACAGACTTAGAATATGCTACTCGTTCGCGCTGGAAAAGGCATTGGCTCCGGCTGGTGATTGGCTCAGCGGTTCAGGTGGTTTTTAATAGCGAAAACTTGAGACAGCGGTTTCTTAAATTTTTTCCAGAATGGGCCGATAAAACGACCGTGCTTTATCCTTGTCCGGGCATCAATTTTTTGGCCGGAGTTGATCCTCAGAAAGTCACGGCTCTTCGGAATCAATATGCCTTGCTGGGAAAAAAAGTGATTCTCACCGTTAGTCGGTTGGATGATGGTAAGGGGTTGACTCATTTGGTGCGTATTATGCCTCAAATCTTAGCGCAGGAACCAAATTTGGTCTGGATTATCATCGGTGACGGGCCAAAGCAGAAGTATCTCTTAGAAGAAATCCAAAAACAATCCTTGCAAAACGTAGTTCGATATCTCGGGGCTCGTCCGCATGAAGATCTGCCACTGTTTTATGCCCTAGCTGATTTATTTGTGCTTTTAACCCATCCCGATGAGGGGCGGGAAGAGGGTTTGGGACTGGTATTTTTAGAAGCGGCGGCGGCCGGAATACCGGCCGTGGCTGGACGAAGCGGGGGGGTGGAGGAAGCAGTTATTTCTGGACAGACTGGGGTAGTGGTAGATATTTATCAAGGAGACACCAAAGTGGTCAAAGCGATTACTGATTTGTTGCGACGTCCGGAATATGGAAGAGAATTAGGAAAGCGGGCCAGAGAACGAGTCTTGGCTGATTTTCGTTGGGAGAACCAATTACAAAATATAGCGCGTTGGCGGTAATATGGCGAAGATTAGCATTGTCATCCCAGTTTATAATCAAAATGAAAGTTTAGCTTTGGTTTTGCGATCCATCAAACAGCAAACATTCAAAGATATTGAGGTCATTGTTGTAGATGATGGTAGTGTGAATCCTGTGTCCGGGGAATTATTAAGAAAGACTTTGGGCGACTTTCCCCATATTTTGGTTAATCAAGAGAATGCCGGAGCATCGGCGGCGCGTAATAAAGGTTTTTCCTTGGTGCGAGGGGAGATGGTAATTTTTTGGGATGCCGATTTGGTGGCCCAGCCTTCTTTTTTGGAAAAAATGTTTCAGGTTTTGCAAGATAATCCCGGCCTGTCTTTTGTCTACTGTAATTATAATTTAGCCAATGGACGTCTGATGCGCGGCCGTTTGTTTTCTCAGTTGTCTTTGCAAGTTGGTAATTATATCCCAACCACTAGTCTGATTCGGTGTCAAGATTTTCCGGGTTTTGATGAGAGTTTAAAACGTTTTCAGGATTGGGATTTATGGCTGACCATGGCCGAGCAGGGTAAGCAGGGATGTTGGCTGGATGAGAATTTACTTCAAGAACAAAAAAGTGATCAAAAGATCAGCTATTGGTTACCGCGTTTTGCCTATCATTTTCCTTGCCGCTACCTTCCTGGCGTTTGTCACCGAGTCAGAGCCTACGAAGAAGCGAGGGCGATTGTTAGGCGCAAGCACGGATTATTTGTCTCCTAAGCGGGCGAGAGCAAAAGTCGGGTGGCCATTCATAAAATCAATCGCAGCCAGTGGTTTTTTGCCTTCTAGTTGTAAAAGTTCAACCAAAAGACTGTCTTGACCGGCTCCGATATATAATGAATTTTCTTTAACCAGCACTTGGCCAGCTGGTATTTTTTCTCTCCCAATTTTTATTTCCAACAATTTGATTCTTTTTTCTTTCCAAGTTGTCCAGATGCCCGGCCAAGGAGTAAAGGCCCGATACTGGTTATAAATATCTTGGGCTGATTTGGTCCAATCAATTTTACCGCTGTCGCGAGTGAGAGGTTCGCAAAAGGTCGCCGAGTGTTCAGTTTGCGGTTGGGCAGTGATTTTTTTGGTGATGATATCAGGTAAACAAGCGGTCAAAGAGTCTCCGGCTAAATTCGCCAGCTTAGCTTCTAAGGTTAGATAATTATCAGTCGGAGCGATGGCTAAACGATCTTGGTGAAAAATCGGCCCCGTATCCAGGCCAGCGTCGATGGCCATGATGGTGATACCAGTTTCTTTTTCTCCTTGGAGTAGAGCAGTTTGAATGGGAGAAGCTCCGCGATATTTAGGGAGAAGGGAAGTGTGGACATTGATAATTCCTAGGGGTAAAGAGTTAATCAGAGCCAGGGGGATTATTTTTCCATATTGAGCAACCAAACCCAGATCAGCTGTTAAAGGAAGAGAGTAGTTTTTCAGAGAAGAGGGTTGGGCTATGGTTAGACCTAATTCTTGAGCTACTATTTTTACTGGCGGGGATTGAAGTATTTGTTGGCGACCAATTGGTTGGTCCGGAGCGGTGATAACTAAAACCACCCGGGCTAATTCTTTTTCCACAATCAGGCGAAGGAGGTGGGCCGCAAAATTATGAGTGCCAAAAAAAACGATGGTCGGAAGCATGTTAACGATTAAAGATATTTTTTGCTTTGTCAATAAAAAGCACGCCGTCCAAATGATCGCATTCATGTTGGATCACTCGAGCTAGGAAATCCTGGGCCACAAATTCCAGTTCTCTTCCCTGGATATCTCGCCCGCGAACAGCAATCTTTTGATAACGTTTTACTTCGCCGTACAGTCCAGGAACAGATAAGCAGCCCTCTAGGTCTTTTATTTTTTTGCGCGAAAGCTTTTCCCAGCTCGGATTGATAATAACTAAATCTCCGCTAGTTGCTAATCCAGAATTGAGGTCGGTCTTGGTAGCTTCTTCTCCGATGGCAATCAGACGAAGATTGAGACCGATTTGAGGTGCGGCCAGGCCGACCCCCTCTGCAGTCTTCATAGTAGCGACTAAATCAACCACTAAATCAGGAAAAGAGGGTGATTCCCAGTCTGCCGCGGTTAGCAAGACAGAGGGTTGGCGTAGATCCCGATCGTTTTGGGGGTGGGTTTTTATGGTTCGGATCATATCAAGGAGAAAGTAAAGAAAGGGGGTTGGGATCGATTTTGACCCCGGTGGCTAATTGAGGATTAACCGTTGCCAGAATTTCAGCCCATTTTTTCATTTCTGTCCGGGCGATTACTACTTGCCAAAATTCTCCCCGGTAGTATTTTGGTTGCATTTCCAATGGACCCATTACTTTAGTAAATTTATTGGACTTTGTCAAGATCTCCAACCCAGCTTGGGCTCTTTCTCTGGCAATTTTGACGGAAGAGCCGGTAAAGATGTAACGGGTGAGAAATTCATAAGGTGGATAGTGCAGGTCGCGACGGGATTGAAGTTGGAGACGGTAGAATCGATCTAATTCCTGGCAGGAGCGCAATAGTAGCTGTTGCGGATTGGAGGTTTGAATAAAAAATTCACTGTCGGGATGTCTTTTGTATTGGACCCGGGCCAGTTTATGTAGCGTATTTTCGTTAGCGCGATATTCGGGGAGAGCGGTCTGTCGGTCAAAATCCACGATTACAATCACATCAAGTTTTGACCAATCTAGACAAGCCCAGGCCAAATCGGTTCCGACAATGATGGCTTGCGGAGGTATTTTTTTATTTTCTGGACTCAAACTGTCCAATTTAATGACTGGTCGCTTGGGATCAATCAAAAAACGGCGGATTTCTTTAGCTAATAGTTCGGTGCCAATGCCGGATAATTTTACACCAGTTGAATGGCATTGAGGGCAGATGAGAGAAGGGGAGATTTGGGTATGGCAATAATGGCAACAAAGGGTTGGACCGGTTGATTTTTCTTCATGAAACACCAGTGGTAATTGGCACTGGGGACATTGGTAGATGTAGCCACAATCATTGCAACCATAGGTGGTGGCCAGTCCTAATCGGTTAACATTAAAAAACATCTGACCAATTTCCGGGTTGTTTATTTTTTCAATTACAGCCTCGCCTAAGGGTGAGAAATTTCCTCCTAATCTTTCTCGACCTAAATCAATGATGGTGGTTTTAATTGGTATTAACGAAGTTCGGCCCTTGATCAAAGATTTGGCCGTTCGATAATACATGTTTAGAGAAGGGGAGTAGCCGCAAAAAGTTAAAGGAATGTCCAGTGTCTGGGCTAAGAGGCGGCCAACATCCTGATTGTGCCAACGCGGGTTTTGGTCCCAATGTTTGTGGTTTTCATCTTGTTCTCGATCAATAATGAGCGCCCCTAGGTTGGCAAAAGGCAGAAAGATGGCGCTGCGAGTTCCAAGGCAAATAATGTCTTTTTGTTCGCGGACGATTTTTCGCACTAAGTTTTTTTCTCGTGTTGATAGTTCAGAATGCCAAATGATCAGACGTTCTTTTTTTTCTTTTAACAATTCCTGTAAGGGTGCTAAATCATTCACTTCGGGTACCAAAATTAAGGTTTGGCCTAGGCTGGAGTGAGAACGTAAATAAGTCAATCGCTCTTTTTCGTTGTGATATTGGCAGTACTCTTCACAGAAACCTTTCTTTTTTTTGAGACTGATTTTGGGGATCACTATTTTTTTCCGGACTGGTATTTCTCCTAGACTCAGTTTAAGAAATACGGACAAAGATACTCCGTAGATGGCGGCGAGTTGCTGGAAAAGGGAAAGAATTTCTGGTCGGATTATTGGTGTAGTGGTCAGTAAGCTCGTGATTGGTTTCAAGGTAGAAGATTCGGTCGGATCAGATTGAGGGGAAAGCCCAATAATCACACCTTTCTTTTGATGCTGGCGGAAGGGGACGAGCACGGCCTGACCGATTTTGAGGTCGGCCGCTAAGGCGGGGGGGACAAGATAGGTAAAGCTGTGGATGTCCTTGGGTAGACGCACCAGGGGGCAGACCTCAACGCGCATGTTAGATGTTAAAATTACCGACGAGATAGCCAACACCAAATGGTCCTTCGTAAGAATAATTGACGAATCGGTAGTTGATGTTTTTGAGGATTCCCAGGAGAATGAGAAGGGAACGATAGCCGCATTCCGCGGCCTCTTGAATGAACTGTGGTTCGAGATTGGTTAGTCCGACGAGATTCTGATTTTCTAATAAGGAAATAATTCTTTCGTCGAATTCTTTTCCGGCCTTAGCATAACCAGCCGGCGCTTCAGTGGTGAGAGCGTGGGAAAGATCGCCCGAGGCAATGACCGCGATGCGTTTTTCCGAATTCAGGATGATGTTTTTTAATAATTCACCGAAGCGAAGATGGGTTTTGGTATCTTGAGCACAGTAACCAATGGGCAAAACACGCACTTGGGGAAGGTGACGAGTCAGATAAAATAAAGGTACGGTGCAACCATGATCTAAATTACTTTCGCTGATCAGTTGTACAGGCAGGTTTTCTAGAGTGGCTTCGTGGCTGATTTTGGCTGCCAAGAAATCCGCGCCTGCCCAGTGTTGGGTAGTTTCAAAATCGCCAAATTGTTGAAAGGCAGAGTCGAAGTGAGTATGGGCATTGACGGTGAAGGCTTCCGAAAAAAGACTGGTGTGAGGCGAGATGACAATGAGAAGGTCGGGCTTGGATAAATACAAATCTTCCTCGAGTTTCTCCAGAGCTTTTTTAGTTGAGGAAATTTTTTCCAGCTCATCTTTTCCAATGTTCGGGATGAGGAGAGGGGGATGGGGGACAATGGCGCTAAAGACAAGAGACATATCAGAAATTATTTACCGCCCATTGGGCGATTTTTTTAGGTTCGGTAAAACGAGAAGAATAATCAGGATTAGCTAAAGTGAGAATAAAAAAGATCCGGTTGTCTTGCGGTCGGCGGATGGTCATAACTAAACAGGCTCCGGCTTCGTTTAGATATCCAGTTTTACTTGTTAGAATTTCGAAATTTAGGCCGGTCTCTTTGGTGAGAAAATTTGTATGATAGTCATGGTGGGTCTGATAACCATCCAAGTCTTTTATTTCTTGGTAAGTGTATTCTTGGGTGCCGAGATAAAAACCAAGGATTTTATTTTTGTTGGCTAGACGATAAAGTTCTAAATAATCTCGAGCGGTCGTGAGATTGCCGAGATTATAGCCATCCGTATCTACAAATGTAGTGTTAACCAAATTCCAGTCTGCAGCTTGTTCGTTCATGCGTTGGATGAAAGCATTTTCATCTGGCTCTATTGCCTTGACCAGAAAACGAGCGGCGGTGTTAAAAGACGATACTAAAAGTGCCGACATCAGATCTGAATGACGGAAAATTTCTCCGGCGCTGATTTTGAAAGCATAGTGATAGCTAGCCTGGTGTTTGGCTGGATCATAAACAGAAGAGTCGTTCAAATCCAGGCCTTCTTTTAGCAGACGATAGGCGGTCATAACCTTGGCTAAAGAAGCCATCGGCCTTTTGACATCTATATTCTTTCCTGCCAAGATCTCTCCGGTCTGGTAATCAGCAATCAAGTAAGTATCCACAGGCGTAGAGAAAGTAGGGCCGACAAAGGCGGCTTGGGCTTCTGGGATTTTATACATTTTACCAGTTTCAGCGCTCGGATCTGGTAACTGGGATACTTGGACAGGAGCGGTTTTTAAGGTTTCAGGTTTAATCTCGGTCGCCGCCAATTGTCGGCCGCTGGAAAGAGGGGAACCAAGGCGATGATTTTGAAAAGTGATGGCGTCAGTCCAAATGACATTACTCCATTGATAGCCGAGCTGGTTAAAAGTGTCTTCAGAAGTGAGGTGCCGCAGTTTTCCATTTTCTACTACATAGATTTTACTTCCCCCTCGCTGGCCAACTAAGGTGCCATCTTTGAATAAAGCCGCTGATCCGGGCTGATAATTGGATAATTCTTGAGAGGTGACAATAGTTGCTTTCAATCCAGGATAATTAATGGCGGCGATTTGAGGATCAGAAATTTCTTGGTAGGCATTGTCTTTGAGGTAATACAGCGGCCCATTTTTACCTAGACGCACCAGACGTCCGGCAATATCAGCCGTGGTATTTTCGATGGTTTTGCCGATTTTATAATTCTGTAAGTCAGTAGAGTCGGCAACAATGATTTCATCCGGATGATAACCAAATTTTTGAATCAAAGAGGAATTGGCGAACGGTCGGGCGTAGTCGCCATCAATGAGATAATAGTTGCCAGCTACTTTTAAGAGTGAATAATTGGGAAAAGATAAGTCTGGGCCAGCAGGAAAGCTGGTTAAGACTTCTGACCGTACTCGGATAACCATTTTAGGGTCAAAACGGCTGAGGAAAACACTCAGGTTAGTGATTAGGCGTTTTTGGCCGTTCGCAATAAGATAAATGTCCGGACTTTCGTTAGCTTGTAAAAGCGAACCATCTGGGTAGGTCTGACTAAACCAAGTTGTCCATAGTTTCCAAAAGTTTTTATTACCCAGAATGTGGGGGGTATAGGTATACAGGAAGGCGGTGGCTGCTGTCGCTGGAGAAACAGTCTGGCCATCAATGACATATATGGAATTCGCTTTTTTTATCCAAGTCTCAAGAAGATAATGGTCATAATACCAGCGCATAATACCAGCGGCGCTATCCACCTGGGTGGCAAAACCACGATGTTTGGCCACTTCTGGGTCAGAAGTAGAACAGTTGTCACAAACACCATAACCAGTGGCCCAATCAAATTGAGATTGCTTAGGATCTGGATCAGTGATTAAACTCTGTTCTTTTTGTAATTTTACTAGGAGGTATTGGGGGTTGATTTTATGAGTCTGGGCCGCTTGGTAAATAATGTCCGCGGCTTTTTGGCGTTTATTATCCAAGTCTTTTGTCCAGTGTTCAGCTAATGGGCTGTTTTGTGATTCTAGAAAAGATTGAATATCAGTCCGACTCATGCTGCGGTAGTTTTGCAACTCATCGTCAGAAATAATGAAATTTGGATTAAAAGACTGGCTCTCTTCGGCAAGAGCAAATAAAGGTTGAGCCAGAAGAACAAAGCCCAATAAACAAAATAATCCGGTCTTTTGAATACACCACCTTTGATCTTTCATGCCCGTATTATACCAAAGATACCGGGGAAGGAGAAGCGCTTGGGAATGGCCTTATTTTAAACTAATTTTGCCTTTGTCCACAGTCGCTGTGATGGTCATGTTTTCTTGGAGTCGGCCAGAGATGATGTCCATGGCTAAAGGATCAAGAAGCTCGGTTTGGATGACCCGTTTTAACGGACGGGCACCTAAATTGGAATCATAGCCTTTTTTAGCCAACCAATCCTTAGTTTTATCCGTGATTTTCAGGGTGATCTTTTTTTCTGTCAAACGTTGGGAGACTTGGGCCAATTGTAAATCCACGATCGCTCGGATTTGTGTTTGGTTCAAGGGATGGAAGGTAATGATATCGTCAACGCGGTTCAGGAATTCCGGTTTGAATCTTTCTCGGAGGGCTTCCATGGTTTTTTCTTTGATTTTTTCCAATTGTCCCTGTTCACCCTTTTTTTGGTTCGCTGCAAACCCCAGATCTCCGTGCCGGCCCATTTCCATAATCAATTCTGAACCAATGTTACTAGTCATGATAATAACTGTATTTTTGAAATTGACCTTCCGACCTTTGGCGTCAGTGAGGTGTCCATCGTCCAGAATTTGCAGCATAACATTAAAAACATCAGGGTGAGCCTTTTCAATTTCATCAAAAAGGACCACAGAATAGGGACGGCGACGGATAATTTCAGTTAACTGCCCGCCTTCATCATAGCCCACATAGCCTGGGGGAGAGCCCACGAGCTTGCTAGTGGCATGTTTTTCCATATATTCGCTCATGTCTACTCGGACCAAAGCATTTTCGTCGTTAAAAAGAAATTCGGCTAAGGCCCTAGCCAATTCGGTTTTGCCTACTCCGGTTGGCCCCATAAAGATAAAGGAGCCAATGGGTTTTTTTTCTTCGGAAACTCCAGCCCGAGAACGGCGAATAGCATTGGCCACTGCCCGGATGGCTTCATTTTGGCCGAT
>DATDUP010000036.1:0-21459 GCA_035290345.1 Patescibacteria group bacterium | reverse complement strand
GATCCTCCGCAAGTAGTTCCTACCTCGTACCTTCCTTCCGGAATCAAACCTTCCGGAACACCCAAGACTACGGATCGGGTATCAGTGGTGTTGGATGATAAAAGACCGGAAAAACGGTCTTTTATATTCTTGATTTCTACTTTTCTTTGTGGTTTAATATTCCTGCTTTGCCGCGGTGGTGAAATTGGTATACACGCATGCCTTAGGAGCATGTGCCCTTGGCTTGAGAGTTCGAGTCTCTCCCGCGGCACACCAGAGCGTTTTTACGCTCTTTTTTATTAGAGAGCTTTGTGATATTATGCGGCTATATGGATGATGGGGTAACTCAATTAAAAGTTAATCCAGGCAAGGAGCTGTCAATCATAGTTGCCGACCAGACTTACGAGCGTTGGCCGATAAAGACGCATGTAGTGACAGAAAACGATGATATTGTTTTGCTGGTAGAAGAATATGTGCAGCCTTATTTGCAGGCTGGAGATTTTATTTTTGTCAGTGAAAAAATTGTGGCCATTTCTCAAGGCCGGGCTTTTCGGATCAAAGATATCCAGCCGTCCAGATTGGCTAATTTTTTAGTTCGTTTTGTTCACAAGTCTCCCTACGGCATTGGTCTGGGCAGCCCCTGGACTATGGAGTTAGCTTTGCGGGAAGCGGGAGTATTGCGAATTTTATTTGCCGCCTTTATTTCCGCCATTACCAAACCGTTTGGTCTTCGCGGTATTTTCTATCATCTGGCTGGCAAGAATGTGAACGCCATTGATGGCCCCTGTTCTTACACTTTGCCACCTTATAACGAATATGCGAAGTTGGGCCCTTTAGATCCGGATGGAGTGGCTAAAAGGATAAAAGAGAGGTTGGGGGCTGAGGTGGTGATTATCGACAGTAATGATTTGGGAGTGAATGTCCTGGGTCGTTCAGCAGATTTTTTGACCAATGATTTTTGTCAGAAATTATTTGCGGATAATCCTTTGGGACAGGCCTCGGAACAGACGCCGATTTGTTTGGTGCGAATGAGAAGGTGATATGGATGAAAGAGAAGCGCTGATTTTTGCGGCCCAGATTGGGGCGGATATTCCAGAAGTGGATTTGCATTCTATTTTGCCGGATCAGGCTTTGGAGGTTGTGGAACATTTTGTCTATCAATCGTATCAAGAAAAAAAGAAGATGGGCCGGGTCATTTACGGCGGGGGCACGGGAAGATTAGGAGAAACAGTTCGGGATTATTTGAAAAAACACCCCCTGGTGCAGGAGGTGGTGGAGGAATCAGCCAGCTGTCTGGTTCTGCTCTAATAATGATATGTCTTGCCAGCGGTGATGGTGGCAGCGCGGTAAATTTGTTCTAACAAAATTAAACGGGCCAGCTGATGGGTGAAAGTGAAAGAAGAAAGAGAGAGCAGAAAGTCAGCTCTTTTTTTGATGGATTCATGTAGTCCCAACGGCCCACCGACGATCAAACAAATGTTTTTTCCTTGTTGGCTGTGTGTGGATAAAAGTTCGGACCAGGCCAGGGAAGTATATTGTTTTCCGGTTTCTTCCAAAGCAATAACCAGACTTTCTGGTTTGATTTGGGCTAGAATTTTTTCCGCTTCTTTTTTCTTGATTTTTTCCTTGTCGTCATTGGGGTGAAAAGGCTCTTCCAAGATTTCAATAGTCTTGATTTTGGCATACGGCGCTAGCCGGATCAGATATTCTTGCTCAGCGGCCTGCCAGTATTTTTCTTTTAATTTCCCCAAAACAAGGAGAGTCAGATTGTACATATTTTTTGTTCCTTTGGGATGGATATTATGGCAATCAAGAGCGGAAGTCAAGTTTAGCGGTAAAATAAGCGAATAAATTGATGGAGGTTTTCCCCAGACTGTCCACACCTGTGACTCTTGACAATGGTTAGGGCTTGGGATAAAATGTTGAGGCGTATTCCTGAATAAGGAACCATGTCCTGACACTGTTCGGACCTCTGGGTAAGTATATAAGATAAAACATTAAGACATGTTTACATCTCTGACTACTGACTCTGAGCATCCAAGCAAATAGGACTAGGTATAGTTTTACCTGATCGCTGCTTGGCAGCGATCTTTTTTTACTCCATAACTCTTCCGTTCCCTGGACATATCTCAATATGTATAGACATGGGAAAGTAATGGACCGGACATTACAATTCAAGTAAAGCAAATCGAGAAAAACATACATAGAACAATTTTGTGTTTTCGTAGTACGCAATGTAAGGGCGTACGGTGAATGCCTTGACACTAAGAGACGATGAAGGACGTTGCAGGGTGCGATAAGCCTCGGTTAGGTCCCAAGCAACCTTTGACCCGGGGATTTCCGAATGGGGGAACCCGTCTGATGTAATGATCAGACATCGACTGCCGTAAGGCAGCCGGAAGAAAACCCAGCGAAGTGAAACATCTCAGTAGCTGGTGGAAAATAAAGAAAGCAATACCAAAGATTTTCTTTTACCGTTCTTTAGGAACGGTAAAGCGAAAATCTGTGGTTCGATTCCGTTAGTAGTGGCGAGCGAAAGCGGAACAGCCTAAACCTAAACTGTGTTGAGTCGTGGATAGTTTGTCTTCGGATAAATTTAGACGCGGCTCTTAAAGGACAGGCCGTTGCAGTTTAGGGGTTGTAGGAAGAAGGCGTTGGTTGCCTGCTCAACCAGATGGATTAGTTTTTCTATAATCGAAGATTCCTGGAAAGGAACACCATAGCGGGTGACAGTCCCGTAGATGAAATAGAGGAACTAGTCTGTTGTCTTTTTTCCTGAGTACGGCGGGACACGTGAAATCCCGTCTGAATCTACCGCGACTATGCGGCAAGGCTAAATACTCTTAGTGATCGATAGTGAACTAGTACCGCGAGGGAAAGGTGAAAAGTAGCCCGGAGAGGGCAGTGAAATAGTACCTGAAACCGTACGCTTACAATGAGCCGGAGCCCGCAAGGGTGACGGTATTCCTATTGAAGAATGAACCTGTGAGTGTGTATCTGTTGCAAGCTTAAGGGCCTATGGTCCGGAGGCGAAGGGAAACCGAGTCTTAACTGGCGACAAGTAGCAGATACATAACCCGAAACTGGGTGGGCAACCCATGGCCAGGCTGAACGCCAACGAGAGTTGGCGGGAGGGCCGAACCCACGCGCTGTGCAAAACGCGGGGATGAGCTGTGGGTAGCGGAGAAATTCTTATCGAACTCAGTGATAGCTGGTTCTCCTCGAAATAGCTTTAGGGCTAGCTGTTGGTGATCCCTCTGGGGGTAGAGCACTGGATGAGATCGAGGTCCTTCGGGATACTCATCTCAATCAAACTCCGAATACCAGAGATTAAAGCCAGCAAGTCAGACTGTGGGGGCTAAGCTCCATGGTCAAAAGGGAAACAGCCCAGATCGCAATCTAAGGTCCCTAAGTCACTACTAAGTGTAAAAGGTGGTGTCGATTCTTATACAACCAGGAGGTTGGCTTAGAAGCAGCCATCCTTTAAAGAAAGCGTAATAGCTCACTGGTCAAGAGTCTTCGCGCCGAAAATGTACCGGGGCTAAGTAGTGCACCGAAGATGCGGGTGTCAGAACGCAAGTTCTGACGCGGTAGAGGAGCATTCTGAACAGCTGTGAAGTCAGACCCGTGAGGGCTGGTGGAGCGTTCAGAAGGGAGAATGCAGGTACAAGTAGCAAGAACGCAGGTGAAAGTCCTGCGCGCCGAAAATCCAAGGTTTCCAGGGCAACGAGAATCGTCCCTGGGTTAGTCGGTCCTAAGGCGAGGCTGAAAGGCGTAGCCGATGGAAGAGCGGGCAAATATTCCCGCACTTGCAGTTGTTTGTCAGACTGTGCGCATTTCGTAGACTGGAGCGTTATTTGGCTATTGACGTTCCGCAAGGAAAAGACGGAGTCTTCGGACGATGTCGATTTCAGTTGAAAGAGTGCCAAGAAAAGCAGTTTGACGTTAGGCAACGGCAAACCGTACCGTAAACCGACTCAGGTGGATCGGTCGAGCAGACCAAGGCGTACGAGAGAAACATGGTTAAGGAACTCGGCAAAAAAGCGGCCGTAACTTCGGGATAAGGCCTGCCTAGAGCAATCTAGGCTGCAACTAAAGATTCCACGCGACTGTTTACCAAAAACACAGCTCTCTGCAAAAGCGTAAGCTGAAGTATAGAGGGTGATGCCTGGCCAGTGTCAGAACGTTAAGGAAGCGGGTTATCTACTTAGGTAGAGAAGCTTGCGACTGAAGCGCTGATGAACGCCGGCGGTAACTATAACCGTCCTAAGGTAGCGAAATTCCTTGTCGGGCGAGTTCCGACGCGCACGAATGGCATAACGGTGTGGAAACTGTCTTAACCATGTCCTCGGCGAAAATGCAAGAGTCGTGAAGATGCGACTTAACCGCAGTTAGACGAAAAGACCCCATGAAGCTTTACTACAACTTGACATTGATACATTGCCTCACATGTTCAGAATAGGTGGGAGCCTCCGGGCGCCAGTGAGATACCACCCTTGTGTTGCGATGTATCTAATCCCGATGGTTGAATCATCATTAGGAGACAGTGTCTGGTGGGTAGTTTAACTGGGGCGGTTGCCTCCCAAAATGTAACGGAGGCGTTTACAAAGGTTGGCTTAGTCCGGATGGAAATCGGACTGGACGTGCAAACGCAAAAGCCAGCTTTACTGCAAGGGTTACCACCCGAGCAGTTACGAAAGTAGAAGTTAGTGATCCGACCGTACGATATAGGACGGCGGAAGCTCAACGGATAAAAGTTACTCTGGGGATAACAGGCTGATCCTGCCCAAGCGTCCATAGCGACGGCAGGGTTTGGCACCTCGATGTCGGCTCATCGCATCCTGGGGGTGGAGAAGCTCCCAAGGGTTAGGCTGTTCGCCTATTAAAGCGGTACGTGAGCTGGGTTCAGAACGTCGTGAGACAGTTCGGTCTCCTATCTACTGTGGTCGTCGAATGTTGCAGGAACTCATCCCTAGTACGAGAGGACCGGGATGGACGAACCTCTGGTGTATCGGTTGTCTTGCCAAAGGCATAGCCGAGTAGCTAAGTTCGGTGCGGATAAGCGCTGAAAGCATCTAAGCGCGAAGCCGTTCCTAAGATTAACATTCATTTGAGACTCCTTCGAGACTAGAAGGTTGATAGGCACTAGGTGTAAGGCCAGTAATGGTTTGAGCCAAGGTGTACTAATTAGTCGAGCGTACTACGGAAGCACAAAGTTGTTCTTTTCTCAATTTGCTAAATAAAAATAGGTATAGAATCTGGGTGCTTGAAGCGGTGGGGGTACACCTGTTCCCATCCCGAACACAGCAGTTAAGCCCATCAGCGCCAATGATAGTCGAAAGGCAAAAGTAGGTCGGCGCCCAGATTTTGTACCTATTTTTTTATTCTCCAAAATATGACCGCCAGACAGAGGAAGGGGAGGCTGAGCCATTGGCCAGTGGTAAATCCCCAATGAAGAGGAAAATCTTTGACAAATTCAACCAGAAAACGGGTGGAGAAATATAAAAAAAGAAATAGAGAAGTGAGGAAAAGCGGCCGTCGAGTCCATCCCTTTTGGTAGAAGCAATAGATAATAAAGAAAATCAAGAGAGCGAGGAGACTCTCGTAAATTTGTGAAGGATGTCTGGCCAGAGCCGGATACTCAGCCCGGATGAAATGTACGCCCCAGGGCAAATTGGTTATCCGGCCAATCAATTCAGAGTTGAAGAAATTTCCTAAGCGGATAAATGCAGCTAAGAGTGGGACAGGTATAATTACCAGGTCAGCAATCTGTTTCCAGGGTAGCTGATTTTTTTTTACAAAATAAACCAGGGTGGCAATAATGCCCAGGGCCAGACCATGGCTGGAAAGACCGCCATGATTGATAAAGAGAATTTCCCAAGGATGATTAAGAAAAAAATTTAGATTATAAAAAATAACATGCCCGATTCGAGCTCCGACTAAACCAGCTAAGGTGAGTTGGATTCCCAGATTAATGGCCAGATCTGGATGAATATTTTCTCGCTTGAACAATTGACGTAAAAGCAGGATGCTGATTAAAGTTCCGATTGCCAACAATAGCCCGTACCAACGAATGATGAACGGGCCGAGAGAAAGTAAAATTGGATTAAGGTCGTTGACCATCTGGTTAATGAGTCTCGGGTAGTAAGCCTAAAAGTACCATCACTAAAATCCCAGCCACCAAGGTTAGAAATTGTCCAAGAGACTGTCTGACCCCGGTCTCTTTGTGTAATTCAGGAATTAAATCAGCGCCGGCGATGTAAATAAAACTACCGGCTGCAAAGGGGACGAGCCAATCTGATAAGTGAGCAGAATTATGTCCAATAACTAGGGCCAGGGAGGCTCCCACAACCGCGGTTAACGCGGTCAAGAAATTTAATAGCACGGCTCTTTTTTTAGTGAATCCACCATGGAGAAGCACGCCGAAATCGCCAATTTCTTGAGGGACCTCATGTAAGACCATGGCGACAGTAGTAGCAATTCCCGTAGGAATATTAACTAAGTAGCTAGCACCAATCACCAGACCATCAATAAAATTATGGACGCTGTCACCGAATAAATTAAGATAAGCAAAGTTGTGGACTTGGTGATCCAAATGTTCTGGATGGTGACAGTGTCGCCAGTGAATGAATTTTTCGATGACAAAAGAAACCAGAATGCCAGCGATTACGCCAGCGGAAACTCGGGCTGTCCAGCCGATTTCTTTAACAATTTCTGGAAGCAGATGGAGTAAGGCACCACCGAATAAGCCGCCAGTGGAAAAACTGACCATGTAGAGTAGTAGTTTTTTCAACAAATCTTCCCGTAGACTGAAAAAAAAGATAGCAATCAATGAGACTAGGCTGACGAGGCTGACACTGGCCAGTGTCCAAAGTATGATCATAATTATATTTTTAGACTAAGGGTGATCGGACAATGATCCGAGCCCATTATTTTATCGTTTATTTCGGCTTTGACTAGTTTATTTTTTAAATCCTGACTGACGCAAAAATGATCAATACGCCAGCCGATGTTTCGTTGGCGGGCATGAAATTTGTAGGACCACCAGGAATATTTTTTGGTTTCCGGATGTAGATAGCGGAAAGTGTCAATAAAACCGGCCTTTAACAATCGGGCGAAGTCTTCTCTTTCTCGAGGGTGGAATCCGGGATTGCCTTCATTTTCTTTGGGATTAGCCAAATCAATCGCCTCAGGAGCGACATTTAAGTCGCCGGTGAGGATTACAGGCTTTTTTTTGACCAATTTTGTCAAAAGATGACGAACTGCCTGGTTATATTCTTGTTTGTAATCAAGTCGGGATAGATCGTGGCGACTGTTAGGGAAATAACTGTTGACCAGGTAGAAGCGATCAAATTCTAAAGTCTGTAACCGTCCTTCAATATCAATTTTTTTTTGTTTTAAGCCATTGGTAAAGCCAAAGAGACGAGGAGTCAGAGAGTTGTGAATTAATGTGGCCGTGCCTGAATAGCCGCGTTTTTGGGCAGAGAACCAAACTTCTCGGTATTCTGGGAAATCAAATTGGGCTTTGAGTTGGTCGGCCTGGCTGATTTTTATTTCCTGTAAACACAAGATATCTGGTTTTTCCGCAGTCAAAATATCCAGGAACCCTTTGCGTAAAACCGCTCGGATGCCGTTGACATTCCAGGACATGATTTTGAGATTTTTTGACATATTTTGCTTATCATTATGATACCCGAGTCAGGGGTAAATATCAATGAAATCTGTCCTCACATTCTATCCACATCCGGGGGTATTGCCAAGAGACGCCAATATGGTATATTTTGTTTCAAATAAACATAAACAAAAGATAAAATATGTCAGAGGACAGTTATCTTAAAACCAAGGAAGCGGTTTTAAAGCATATTCAGCAGTTGTTTGAAGAAATGGAAGAAGAAATGGTTTTGTCGCACCAAGAAAAATATACTTTGTTGGAAGACATGTTTGAAAATGCGACGGATGAAGATGAATTGCGGGTAGCCTTTGATCGCTGGTACGCGGATCATTCTGATGAGTTGAAATTAGACTACGAAGCAGAAGAGCTTTGGGATCAGGCTTTGGGCGGCGATTTAGATTATGACAGTTATACCAAAGATGATGAGGGTGGCGACGGGTATGTGGAACCGAGTAATAAGAAAGAGGAAGAAGAAAGTGATGACCGAGAGGAAGAACTATAGAAAAATAAAAAATACATCCTGTTTGCAGGGTGTATTTTTTATGATATAGTATGATCGAATTTGTTGATTACTATGTCTCGTATCCGTCTCACTATTACCTTAGAACCAGGCGTTTTGCGTTTATTGGATACGATTGTCGATCGAAAAAAAATTCGCAATCGTTCACACGCCATTGAGTATATCCTCAACACCAGTTTACAGTCGCGGGCCAGCCGAGCTCTGATTTTGTCTGCTGGCACCAATCAAAGTGATTGGCCCAAAGATGCGGCCAGCCAGCCAGTTCTTTGGCCAGTGTTGAAAAAGATGGCGGGGTCAGGGATAAAAGAGGTGGTAATTATCCATGGTCAGAAAGAAACAGAGGTCGAAACAATGATGGATGAAGTGGGCGATCTAGGATTAAAGTTGATTTATCTTCGTCAGAAAAATCCAGGTGAAGGAACGGCTCGGGCGATTTTTGAAGCGCGACAGTTTTTTTCTCAACAACCATTTCTGCTGTGGTATGGTGATGTGCAGGCAGAGATAGATCTGGATGATTTGAGTGCTTGCCATTTGAAAGAAGGGAAAATTGCCACCATGGCCCTAACTACAGTCCGAGAACCCGGCGGTTGGGGGGCGGTAGATTTGCGCGGTTCTAATATCGTGGGGTTACAGGAGAAACCAGGAAAATGTTATCAGGGTTCTTGTGTGGTCAATGCCGGGGTTTATATTTTAGAACCAACAATTTTTGATCAAATCAAAAGAGGGGACAAGAGTTTGGAAAAAGAAGTCTTGCCGCGGATTATCGCCCAAAAAAAGTTAGCCGGTTATATGTTTGAGGGTTATTGGCATGACTGGGGAAAAAAGAATTAATCTCATGATGTTATGAAAAATAATTTAGCGAAAATTGCTGCTCAGTTAATGCGGCCAGGCAAAGGTATTTTGGCGGCTGACGAGAGCACAAAATCGATCAGTAAAAAATTCGCAGGCGTCCGGATTGTGTCTACGGTTGAGAAGCGCCGACAGTATCGGGAATTGTTGTTTACTACACCGGGGATGAGTAAGTATATCAGCGGAGTAATTATGTATGATGAGACCATCCGACAGGTAACGACTAAAAAAATTCCTTTTGTAAAATATTTAAAAAAGAATAGAATTTTACCGGGTATAAAAGTTGACCAAGGATTGATACCTCTAGCGCCTTCTTCTCTTGAGCAGATAACCCAAGGTTTGGCTGGTTTAGAGACTCGTCTTTTAGAATACAAGAAGATGGGCGCGGTTTTTACCAAATGGCGAGCGGTGTTTACGATTTCTGCTCTCACCCCATCTTCTGAATGCATCAAAGTTAATGCTCAGGCTTTGGCTGAATACGCGAAGTTAGTCCAAAAGGTTGGCCTAGTGCCAATTGTGGAACCAGAAGTTTTGATGTCCGGCGCTCATGATATCAAAACTAACTATCGGATTACTAAGAAAGTTTTGCAAGCGGTTTTTAGGGAGTTAAAAAAAGCCAAGGTCCAATTTTCCGGCATGCTTTTGAAACCAAACATGGTTTTGGCTGGTGAGAAAAACCCACGGCCCGAGATAGCGGAAGGAGTGGCTTTATATACTGCTCGCTGTTTAGCCGAAACCATCCCTACAGATTTGGGCGGGATAGTATTTCTGTCTGGGGGGCAGAGCGAAGATCGGGCTTGCAAGAATTTAGCGGCTATTGTCCGATTAAAAGGAAGGGCCATTCATTGTAACTTGAGCTATTCTTTTGGTCGGGCCTTACAGAATTCAGCAATTGTGACTTGGAAAGGTAAACAGGCAAATAGAGTTTCAGCTCAAAAAGTCTTTTTGAGACGTTGTAAAATGGCTAGCCAGGCTAGTTTAGGGAAGGGGTAAGGCTTCTTATTGACATGAAAACGGCTCTAATTAGCCGTTTTTTGTTAGATATCAACATATCTGTCTACAGAAAATTGACAGTTTTATAGGCTGTGATATCATATATCTTAGCCAAAAATATGGATGTAGCTAATTTAAAAAAACTTGGATTTTCTGACAAATCAGCCAAATTATATCTAGAATTGCTTAGTTTGGGGCCAAGTTCGGTGCGAGTTTTGGCCAAACATACTGGTTTGAATCGGGGTGTAATCTATGAATTATTGAAAGAATTACAATCTTTAGGATTGGTTAATTTTTATAATACTGAGACCAAACAAAGATTCGTGGCTGAGAATCCAGAAAAATTGGACAGTTTGTTGCAAACGAGAAAAGCGGAACTGGTTCGAGTCGAGACTCAATTACCAACTACTGTTGCCGAACTTCAGGCTTTGTATAATCAATCTGGTCAACCCACAGCTCGTTATTATGAACAAAAGGATTTGCCTAAGATATTGGAAGATGTTTTGACAAGTTGTGAACAAGCCGAGGAACGGGAATATCGTATTTATTCCGCTTCTGGTTTACGGGAATATCTTTATGAAAACTTTTCCACTTTTTCAGATGTGCGAATCGGCAAAAGTATTGCCGTCAAGGTGTTAGCTATTGGCCAAGGTGGAGAATTGCGTGGTTTGGATGAAAGAAAGTGGTTGCCAGAGCCAAAGAAACAAAGGACAAACTCTTATATCATAATTTACCCGGGCAAGACCGCCTATGTTTCTCTCAATACCAAGGGTGAACCAATGGGTATAGTAGTGGCGAATGATAGTTTATATCAGACTCAAAAAATAATTTTTGATAATTTGTGGGATTTAATATGACCAATACCCCGGTGGAGCAAGTGATTTTTGATTTAGATAGCACGCTTTTGGATACTGAAAAAATAAAAGTGATTTTTGCTGAGATCGCAGCTCAGTATGGTATTACTGATCCGCAAGAGGTCAGGAAAGTCTACCGATCTGCCCGAACCGAGAATCAGGAGGGAAAAAAAATTGCGGCTGACCTGGATTCATTCTTGGGGGCGATAGAAAAGACAGTAGGTCAGGAGGTAAACCGGGGAGCGGCCATGAAATACTTTGAAGAACGAAGTAAAGAAGGATTATTGATTCCTGGGGCAGAGGAATTGGTCAGAGCTTGCGATGAACGGCGATTATCTAAACAGCTTCTCAGTTTAGGTGTGCAGGAATGGCAGGAATGGAAGATTCGTTTGGCTGGTTTGGATAAATATTTTTCGACTGGAGAAACAATTTTTACTCGTGATACAGAAAAGGGTAAGATCGAAGTTTTACAAGAGCTATGGGGGCAGAATTATCAAGGCGAGAGGACATTGTTGTTTAATGACAAGCCTGAGGAGACAGAGAGGTTGATGGGGGCTTTTCCAGGTTTACGCGTGTTTTTACGTCGGGAAGAGCGGGACACTCGTTATAAAGAAGAAGATTTTGTGCGCTTACAGGAAAAAATGGACGGTCGATTAGTTTGGTCTGATGATTTGTCTGTACTGAAAACGGAAATGTTGGCGTTATTAAACCCAGAAAAATATGATGGTGAACGGCGTTAATTGGGGGGCGGTTGTTTTGGCTGCCGGTAAAGGTACTCGCTTGAATTGTCGTGACCTACCCAAGGTGATGTTGCCTCTTGGTGGCCGGCCAATTGTTTCTTATATTGTTTCCACTTTGAATGAATTAGGCTTCGGGCCTTCAGACATTTGTTTGGTCATTGGTTATCAAAAAGAAAAAGTAAAGGATTATTTCCGCGACAAAGTCAGCTATGCGGTACAAGAGATCCAAGAAGGTACGGCCCAGGCCGCTTATGTTGGTCTTAAGGCCTTACCGGCTGATATTACCCAGGTCATGGTTTTGGGTGGTGATGATAGCGCTTTTTATTCGGCTGAAACTTTATCAACTTTTATCGCCTTTCATCAAAACAATCGGGCCGTGTTGTCCCTGTTAACCAGTATTCGCGATCAACCTGCTGGGTTGGGTCGAGTGATTAGAGATGGACAGGGGAACTTTGTCGGGGTAAAAGAAAAAGAAGAATTGACCAAAGAAGAAGAGACGATCAAAGAGATCAGCACTGGGACATACTGTTTGCAAAGATCTTGGTTTGAAAATAATTTTTCCCAAATAGTCCCCATTAATGGACTGAATGAATATGGTCTGCCAGCGGCCATCAAACTAGCTCAGAGTCAGGGGGAGAAAGTTGTTGCTCAGGCATTGGCCAAACCAGAAGAGTGGTGGGGGATAAATACTAAAGAGGAGCTAGTAATCGCGCAAAAACGTAAAGAATAAAATATGGAAGAAACAAAACAATTTTTAACCGGGGCCGAAGTGGTGGTTCAAGCCTGTCGAGATGCCGGAGCGACTAGTATGTATGGTTACCCCATCACTCCGGGTACAGAAATTTTATCCGGCTGGATTCGACGTGCCCAAGGAGAAAAGGGTTTACAGTACTTACAAACCGAGGATGAAATTGCGGCTGGTTTTGCAGTTTGTGGGGCAGTCATTGCCGGGGTGAAAGCCTTCACAGCCACGGCTGGCCCAGGTACGGTTCTGATGCAAGATAGTTTAAGTATGGCTGAAGGTATGCGTCTGCCCGTGGTGGTTATTGATGTGCAACGGGGCGGCCCTAGTTCCGGTACGGTGATTTATTCTCAGCAGGAGGTTAATTTGGCGATTCATGGGGGTAATGGGGAGGGGCAGAGAATTGTTTATTCCCCGGGTAATCTGTCAGAGTTATACAAGCATACTCGTCTGGCCTTTAATTACGCCTGGCAATATCGTTTTCCGGCCATTGTCTTGTCTGATGGTTTTGTTATGAAGACTAGACAATTAGTGGATTGGTATTGGTCAGAAGAAAACGTTTCGCCTACGCCTTTGATTTCTCCGGATACGCAAAAAAATATTCGTAATATCTATACTTTTGAAGAGGAATTAAACGCGGAAATTGAAAAAAACCAAAAAGATTTTGAACTCATGGGTAAAAAAATTCAGGAAGCAGAAGAAAATTCTGAAGTGGGGGCTGATATTTTATTGGTTGCTCATGGTTTGGTAGCACAAGCCGCTTTGGTGGCAGCGCAAATGCTTCGCTCCCAAGGTAAAAAAATTAGTGTTTGGCGGCCGATTACTCTCAGTCCTTTTCCGGCTGATAGTTTGAACGTGGCAGCAGAGAAACATCAAAAGATAGTAGTGGTGGAATCCAGCCTTGGCCAGTTGACGGCCCTGATAAAAAACAGTCTCCGAGTCGGAAGGGAAGTGGAGACGATTCTGCGTCCGGCTTTAGGTATTGAACCGGAAGAGATTATTAAGCGGTTAAATGTTTAAGTATATGGATTATAAACCTGCAGGATTTTGTCCTGGTTGCGGCTACCCCGTAATCCTTCGTTTTTTACATACGGTCCTTAAAGAAAATGGTTGGGAAAAGCAAGCTGTTTTAGGATTAGATATTGGCTGTGCTTTGTTAGCTTGGGATTTCTTGCCGATTAATACCTTCCAGACTCATCATGGCCGCGTCACCTGCACTATGGTGGGATACAAACGTTCTCAGCCAGATTCCTTGAGTATTGCTTGTACCGGTGATGGCGGGGCCTACGCCATTGGTATGCAAAGTCTTTTTTGGGCTGCATTACGTAATGATCCGGTGACCGTAATCGTGGTCAACAATTCTGTCTATGGAATGACTGGTGGCCAGACTGCTCCGACAACTGTAGTGGGGTTAAAAACTGATACTTCACCTGCTGGGAATGAACAAACGCCAGTCTTTGGTCCAGAATTAATCAGACAGATGAACAAAAAGGCGTATTTGGCCAGGACCGCAGTTAATGAGGTGGGTAAATTAAAGGAATATTTAGGTAAGGCCCTGGTCGCTCAAAAAGAAGGACGGTTTTCTCTGGTGGAAGTTTTATCTTTTTGTCCGACCAATTGGCGGACACGGGGGGCAGATACCAATGTGTTTTTGAATGAACGACTTAAGGCAGTATTTAATCTTGGTGAGCTTTAATCTATGGAATATAAAATCTTATTAGCTGGGGACGGTGGCCAGGGAATTCAGCTTCTTTCTGAATTAATTTGTCGGAGCGCCTGGTCCGCTGGTTGGGAGATTTCTCATTTGCCGAATTATGGCCTGGAACAGCGGGGTGGATCCTCTCTAGCTTTTATAAAAATTGCGGATGAAAAGATTTCCTATCCCAAATTTTCTGTACCAGACTTACTTTTGCTAATGTCTGAGCAGGCTCGCCAACGGACGCGTGCTTTTCAGGTTGCTGGGACAGGATTAATAGATTATCAGGAATATCAGGCTGAGCTTCAAGCAAAAAAAATTCCAGCTTTAGGTATGAATCTTTTTTTTCTGGGTTTAATTAGCCAGATCTTAGAATCTAAGGGGATGATAAAATTAGAGGAATTGAAGGGATTCATCCAAGAGAAATTGGCATCTAAACCAGGCTGGGTTGAAAATCAGCAAGCCTTTCAGGCTGGATGTGATTATAATTTTAAACTCTAATATATGTGTGGAATTGTTGGTTACATTGGCCAGAAACCAGCCGCCCCCATTCTTTTACAAGGTTTGCGGCGACTGGAATACCGGGGATATGACAGCGCTGGTTTGGCTATTCTAGACGACGGTCGGATAACGCGTTTACGAGCCGTGGGGAAAATAGATAATTTAGCCGAACGGTTGTCCGGGGTGAAATTGGCCGGGACCATTGGTATTGCTCATACCCGTTGGGCTACACATGGTGGGGTGACGGAAGCCAATGCTCATCCGCATTTTGCCTGTACAGACAAACTGGTTATTGCCCATAATGGCATTATTGAAAATTATCGGGAATTAAAAGAGCGGTTGGCGGCCCGACATAAGTTTGTCTCAGAAACAGACACCGAAGTTTTGGCACACTTGATTGAGGAACATTACCAAGGGGATCTGCGTCCGGCTGTGGAACAAGCCTTGTCGCATGTGCGAGGTACTTATGGTCTGGCCGTTATGCACGCTGATGAGCAAGACAAGATTGTGGCCGCTCGTCTAGGCAGTCCTTTGGTCGTTGGTATTGGCGATAATGAATTGTATCTGGCCTCAGATGCTACTCCCATGCTGGCGTATACTAAGCAAGTAGTTTTTTTGGATGATGGAGAAGTGGCGGAATTGTCATTGGCCAATGGTCTTAAGACTTTTAATCTGAAAGATGAGACTGTGGTCAAATGCGTGGAACGGATTGAATGGGACGATGAACAGGCGCAAAAACAAGGGTTTGACCACTTTATGTTAAAAGAGATTTTCGATCAGCCCACTGTTTACGAAGATGCGATTCGTGGTCGTTTACATTTGGAAGAAGGGACAGCCCATTTGGGCGGTTTGAATATGACTAATGAGGAAATGCGCCGCGTCAAACGGATTGTCCTGATCGCCTGTGGTACGGCTTCTTATGCGGCCATGATTGGCAAGTATGCATTTGAAAGATTGGCTGGCATCCCTACAGAAGTGGATGTGGCCAGCGAATTTCGTTATCGGGATCCGATTATTGATGAAGATACATTAGTATTTGGTATTACCCAGTCTGGAGAAACAGCCGATACCTTGGCCGCCCTGCGTGAAGCTAAACGCAAAGGGGCTTTTGTTCGAGGAATCGTTAATGTGGTTGGGTCAACTATTGCCCGAGAAAACGACGGCGGCACCTACATTCATGCCGGTCCAGAATTAGCCGTGGCTTCGACGAAAGCCTATACAAATATGGTGGCTATCTTAATTTTGTATGCTTTGCAATTTGGGCGTTTACGTCGGGTGACCATCGCTACTGGGCAAAGGTTAGTGAGCGCCTTGTTAGAAATACCCGAAAAGATGAACCAGGTGTTAGCTAAAAATGAAGAGATTAAGAAGATCGCCTTGAAGTACAAAGATTACAAGAATTTGATGTTTTTAGGTCGGGGGGTCAATTACCCAGTAGCTTTGGAAGGTTCGTTGAAATTGAAAGAGATTACTTATATCCACAGCGAAGCTTACCCGGGTGGAGAAATGAAACATGGCCCCATCGCCCTACTTTGTTCGGAATTTCCGACCTTGGCCATTCTTACCAAAAACCAATTGTATGAAAAGATGCGGAGCAATGTTGAAGAGGTGCGGGCCCGGCATAGTCCGATTATTGCTTTGGCCACAGAAGGAGATGAAGACGTCCGCAATTTGTCTGCAGACGTGATTTACGTGCCAGCCACTATGGAATTGTTAGAACCACTATTGAATACGCTTCCGCTTCAGCTTTTTGCCTATCATATTGCGGTGGCTTTAGGAAGGGACGTAGATCGACCACGCAATTTAGCTAAAAGTGTGACCGTAGAATAAGAAAAGAATATGAAAAAGAAAAAAAAAGTTGTCGCCATCGGTGGCGGTAATGGCCCGGCTACTACCCTGAATGCCCTTAAAAAGTTTGGGGGCCAAGTGGAATTGTCGGCAGTGGTCAGCATGAGTGATTCCGGTGGTTCATCTGGGGAATTGCGACGAGAATTCAAGACCTTGCCCCCTGGTGATATTATGCGGGCAATTTTATCTTTGTCTCCTTATGATTTTGTCACCCTGAAACAGATTTTTTACAAAAATCGTTTTTCGGCAGCCGGACGTCTGAACCGCCACAATTTGGGGAATCTTTTTTTGGTCCTTTCCGCGCAGTATGATGGTGATTACTTGGCGGCTGTCCGGGCCTTGGAACAAGCGGTGGAAGCGGTTGGCCATGTTTACCCGTCTACTTTAGAATTGAATGACCTGGTGGCGGAATTAGATAATGGGGAGATAGTTCGAACAGAAGAGAAAATTGATCGGCCGGAATATGATCGAAAGAGGAGGATAAGAAAAGTCTGGCAGGAACCATCGCCTTTGGCCTACCATGAGGCAGTTAAGGTTTTGGAGAGAGCGGATTATATTTTTCTCGGGCCCGGTAGTCTTCACACCAGTATTATCGCCACGCTTTTGCCCAATGGGATTCAAGAGGCGATTGCTCGTTCCACAGCAAAAATCGTTTTTATTCCTGGGAGTATTTATGCGGCAGATGGGGAAACTGGTCCGACCACACTTTCCGAGTTTGTTTTGACTCTTCAGGCTTATTTGCCTCGAAAAATTGATTTGGTTGTTCATAACGTCCATCCGCTCAACAAAGAAGAAAAAGAAAAATATAAGAAGCGGGAATGGGTGGTTTTTCCAGCGGACAAGGAAAAAATTCCTGAGTATGAAGTCTGGAGTCGGGAGTATGAAAAGCCGGTGGGTTTATTTGACTATGATCGGCTGGCTGACATTTTTCGAGAAATTATCATCTAAGTTTCAACTATGAATTACATCCGAGAGGAAAAAACAGGATCAGCGGTTCGCATTTCAGTTCAAGAGGCTGGCCAAGAGGTCGGCCGTATCCATGTTTTTTTTATCACCAATGATCTTCATGACCGTCCCTATGCCCTTTTGGAGGACCTTTTCGTTGCAGAAAGCCAGCGGAATAAAGGTTTGGGGAGTCAATTAGTAAAAGAGGCGGTGGCGGTGGCTAAAGATCGTGGTTGTTATAAGGTAATAGGCACTAGCCGACATAGTCGGGAGACAGTCCATGAGTTTTATCAGAAATTAGGTTTCTCCAATTATGGCTTAGAATTTCGTTTGGACCTGTAATTAATTATGGAAAAAGTCTTGGATCTTCACATCCATTCTCGCTATTCCCGAGCCTGTTCTCGGGATTTAAATTTACCTCAGATTGCCCAGGCTTGTGAACAGCGGGGGATTGAAGTGGTGGCCACAGGTGATTTTACCCACCCGGCCTGGTTGGCCCATCTTCAGGAGAATTTGATTGAGGACCAGTCGGGGTTATATAAGTTGAAGAATAATTCCACGCCGACCCGCTTTTTGTTGGGTACAGAATTGGCCGTGATAAAAAAACACAAAGGACAGACTCGCCGTTTGCATTTATGTGTTTTTGCTCCAGATTTAGCTACAGTCGTTCGTTTTAATCAAAAATTAGAAGGTAGAGGATTCAATCTAAAATCTGACGGCCGGCCCATATTAGGTCTGACCGCTAAGGAATTATTACAGCTAATTTTGGAAACAGATGAGAGAATGGTTTTGATTCCGGCCCATGCTTGGACACCTTGGTTTGGGATTTTTGGTTCTAAGGGCGGTTATGATTCTTTGGAAGAGGCGTTTGAAGAGTTAACACCCCGGGTGCGCGCTATTGAAACTGGTTTGTCTTCTGATCCGTTAATGAATTGGCGTTGGTCTAAGTTGGATAATATTACTTTAATCTCTAATTCGGATGCGCATAGTTGTGCTAAGTTGGGACGGGAGGCGAATATTTTTTCTTTTGCCAATGAAGCGGATATGTCCTATGCGGAAATAATGCGAATCATTCAGGAAGGTGATCGGAATAAATTTCTTTATACAATTGAGTTTTATCCGGAAGAAGGTAAATATCATTATGATGGCCATCGCGACTGTCAGTTCGTCTGTTCGCCGGAAGAGACGCGAAAATTAAAAGGTCTTTGTCCTCGGTGCCACCGGCCTTTGGTCATCGGGGTGTGTAATCGAGTTTCGCAATTGGCGGATCGATCAGAAAAAGAAGCAGAAAATTTGGCGCGAGTGCCTTTTAAAAGTTTAGTGCCCTTGCCAGAGATTTTGGCGGATGTTTTTCAAGTAGGGGTAAATACTAAACGAGTTAAACAAGTATATACTGATTTATTGCAGAATTTGGGGAACGAGTTCAAGATTCTCCTGTACTCTTCTTTGAGAGATATCGCCCAGTTCGGAGGCGAGGATGTGGCGCAAGCCATTGAGCGGGTGCGAGCGGGAAAGATTTTCGTGCGGCCAGGATATGATGGGGAGTTTGGGATAGTAAAAGTATATGCCCAGGAGGGGGAGCGCACCCGGAAGAAACAGATTGCTCTGGAGCTGGAATAAAAAACAACCTGGAAATTCCAGGTTGTTTTTAAGCGCAAAAATTATTTGCGAGCCTTTTTCGCTTTCTTAACCTTCTTTACTTTCTTGGTTTTCTTAACCTTCTTTACTTTCTTCACCTTTTTTGTCTTCTTGGCTTTTTTAACTTTTTTCATAGAGACACCCCCTCTCATTTTTGTGATACGTGTTATTTTTTTGATGTGACCATGGCACACACCAACAGATCACAACACACGAAGTTCTTTACACGACAAGCATGTGCGTAAAGGACTTGTTGAGAAAAATTATAATTTTTCTATCGACCTATGATTATTATATCCTGATTTGATTTTTTTTTGAATAGATTTTTGTCAAAAACACCTGTGCATAACTTTTTGGTAGAAAAAAATGAAAATTATTAAAAATTTATTTTTTTATTATTCGCCAATTCACTTTGGAGAAAACAGATAGACTTTATAAAATATTTTTTTCGTATTTTTGTTATTCACCTCGTTCCTATTTTTTGTCATTTCTTTTTTTTATTGAATTAAAAATTGGTGAACCAACTATTTTATAATAGTGATAATTGCCTGGTCGGCATCGACTCTTATCTGGTCTCCGTCTTTAATTATTTTAGTGGCGATTTTTGTTCCAATAACGGTCGGAATTTTTATTTCTCGAGCCACAATGGCAGCGTGACAAGTAATACCACCAGAATCAGTGACAATCGCCGCCGCCTTTTTCATCGCTGGTAAGATTTGGGGACTGGTGGAGGTGGAAATGAGGATATCGCCTGGTTGCAGTTTTTGCATGTCCTCAACTGTATTCACCTGTCGGGCCGTTCCTTGAGCGATGCCCGGATAGGCGGTACTCCCTTTGATAATTGTTTGGTCTAAATTAACTGCCAGTGATTGGTGGATTTCCGTTAAGATTTCTTTGCCCCTCGACCCTTCCCAGACTTCACATTTGGAGCCGGAAAAAAC
This sequence comes from Patescibacteria group bacterium, assembly GCA_035290345.1. Lineage (GTDB taxonomy): Bacteria > Patescibacteriota > Patescibacteriia > Magasanikbacterales > UBA922 > DATDUP01. The sequence goes on along the minus strand of DATDUP010000036.1, from coordinate 1,541 downwards.
CACAACTGATTCATTCAGTCGCTCATTTAATTGGTCAGGATTAACGCGATTATGAATTAGGACATCTTCCATCTCATTCGGTCCGATCATTTTGGCCTGGAGGATTGACAGGTTGTTCCGGCGAGCGATTTCTCGGATGAAGTCTTCCATGAGTTCGTGTGCTTTTTGATTTTGGAATTTTCTTTCAAATTTCCAAAAACCAAGCGTTCGTAAGGTTTGAAAAAGATATTTTTCTTTTTCCGTTAATCCCAGCCTTGTTTCCCAGTTTGTCTGTTCAGCAAGCGTTTGGGACAGGGTCTTATTTTTTTCTTCCTCAAACTGCTTAAGACCATTCTCAGTATCAGGTAGGGCAGAAAGACGGTCCTCGATGTCCTGACAATTCCAGCCGGGTCCGGTGTAGCCGAAGCCGATCCAAGAATATCTTTTTTGATGAACCGAGATCTCTTCTGGCGATAAGCCAGTGGTTAATTGGCGCTGACGAAGACGCAGAAGCTCCTGTTCTTCTTCTCCGGCTACAGTACGGGTGGTAGAAGTCGTCAGAATCTGAAAACATTTTCCCAGATCCTGTTGATTTTCTCCGAGTCTATCTTTAATAATTTGCTCTAAGCGATTAGAAAGTAGCGGCTCTTCCATTTCCATAACTGTACCCATCGCACTGTAGGTCATAAGAGCAAGGAACGTGTGTAACCAATTTTGCCAACGTTGATAAAGTTCGTGGCCACTAATTTGGGTTAAGTCTCCATGTAATTTTTCTGCTGCCGCCAGCATAGCCGGAATCATTTGTTCATTGGTGGTGATAATTTTTTCTAAGAAGGCCGGATCCTTTTCCAGTCGATCGAGAATCAGTTGTCCGGCACGAATAAAATTACCTTCAGAGACCAGGTAACTAAAATTATGGTGTTTGTACCAAGTAGCAATGATGCTTCCTGGTGCGCCTATTTCTCGACAGACTAATTGCGCCCCTAACCAGTAGATAGCGGTGGGGTAAATGTAAGTTTTTTTGTCATGCGCCAGTTCCACCCATTTAGTCATAGTCAGAGGTTATAGTTGTGCCCTCGCCAGGAATCGAACCTGGATTTCCAGCTCCGGAGGCTAGCGTCTTATCCATTAAACGACGAGGACTTGGGGTAATATTAGCAAAACAGAAGAAAAAAAACAAGGCTGGTTAGGGCTGGACTTTTATGTTTTTTTCTTGTATAATTTTGGCAGTTTTGGGAGTTAAATGAGGGGGGTCCGGTGTTTTGTATCTAATGGTAAATATGCTGTTTAATTCTCTTGGTTATTTATTCTTTTTTCCTATTGTCGTTGGGTTGTATTTTTTGGTACCTGTTCGTTGGCGATGGGTGCTTCTTTTGGTGGTGAGTTATATTTTTTACATGTCATGGGAGCCTCGTCATGGTATTTTGTTGTTTTTTTATACTCTCGTCAGTTACTTTACCGCCATTTTTATTCAACGTACAACGGAGATAAAGATGAAGCGTCTTGTGTTGTTTTCAGGTTTGTCTTTAGGTTTTGGGTTGCTTTTTGCCTTCAAATACTTT
>DATDUP010000035.1:0-8349 GCA_035290345.1 Patescibacteria group bacterium | reverse complement strand
CGCGCTGCGGGGGCGATAAAATCTGGGGGCACAACTCGTCGAGCGGCCAAGATGGTGGTCTTAGATTTGGATCATCCAGACATTGAAACCTTTGTGAACTGGAAGGTGAACGAAGAAAAAAAAGTTGCTGCCCTGATTGCTGCTGGTTATTCTTCTGATTATGAAAGTGAAGCCTATCAGACAGTTTCTGGACAGAATTCTAATAATTCAGTACGTGTCCCCCATCGTTTCATGCAAGCTGTCCAAGAGGACGGATCTTGGAATTTGACCTGGAGAACAGATGGATCGATTTGTCGGACCTTGAAAGCTAAAGAGCTTTGGAATCAGATTGCTTTTGCGGCCTGGGCCTGTGCTGACCCTGGAGTCCAGTATGACGGGACAATAAATGATTGGCATACTTGTCCGCAATCCGGGCGTATAAATGCTTCTAATCCTTGCTCAGAATACATGTTCGTGGACAATACGGCTTGTAACTTAGCTTCTTTGAATTTGGTAAAGTTTTTTGATGCCAGATCTCAGACCTTTTTGATTGAAGAGTTTAAACAGGCAGTCCGGATTTGGACGGTGATCCTGGAAATCAGTGTTTTGATGGCCCAGTTTCCCAGTAAAGAAATTGCTCAGAATAGTTATGATTTCAGAACTCTTGGTCTTGGTTACGCCAATATTGGTTCAGTAATGATGATGATGGGTGTTCCCTATGAGTCTCCGGAAGCGACTTCTTTTGCTGGGACAGTATCAGCTCTGATGACCGCGGAATCTTACAAAGCCAGTGCTGAGATGGCCAAGCATCTCGGCCCCTTTCCTAAATTTGAGTATAACCGCAGCGATATGTTGCGGGTGATCCGCAATCATCGGCGGGCCGCTTTTCATGCAGATGATTCAGAATATGAGAAATTGACGGTTGTACCTAAGAGTATTGATCCTAATTATGCCCCAGCTTATCTTCTGGCCGCAGCTCGAGAAAGCTGGAATGAGGCCTTAGCCTGGGGGGAACAGCACGGCTATCGCAACGCCCAAACCACCTTATTAGCGCCAACCGGCACGATTGGATTATTAATGGACTGCGCCACTACCGGAGTCGAGCCAGATTTTGCCTTGGTCAAATTCAAGAAATTAGCAGGAGGCGGGTATTTCCGTATTGTAAATGAATCTGTTCCGGTAGCATTAGAGAATTTAGGTTATAAGGCTAATGAGATTACGGATATCTTGAATTATTTGCGTGGTACCGCGGATATTACTAATGCGCCAGGGATCAATGCCAAAACATTGGGAGCTAAAGGTTTTTCTCCAACAGATTTGTCGGCAATCAATAAAGCTTTGGCCGGAGCTTTTGAGTTGAAGTTTGTCTTCAATGTCTGGACCTTGGGAGAGGATTGTTTAAAGCGTTTAGGTTTTACCAGCGAAAGATATAATGATCCGAATTTCAATTTATTATCAGCCCTGGGTTTTACCGATGAACAGATTGACAAAGCAAATGAATATGTTTGTGGAGTAATGACAATTGAGGGTGCCCCTCATTTGCGGCCAGAACATTATCCGGTTTTCGATACTGCCAACCGTAATGGTAAAAAGGGGCAGCGCTTTATTCACTATCTCGGTCATGTCAAGATGATGGCCGCTGTGCAGCCTTTTCTTTCCGGGGCGATTTCTAAGACAATCAACATGCCACATGAGGCTACACTTGAGGATGTGAAGTTTGCTTATGAAGAATCTTGGCGTCTTGGCCTCAAGGCAGTTGCTTTATATCGGGATGGTTGCAAATTGAGTCAGCCCCTTTCTACTAGTTCAAGTAAAAACAAGAGCGAAGAAAAAAAAGCTGAAGAGAAAGAAAATAGAGAAGAGGAGAAGGTGGTTATGGTGAAAGAGGAACAAATTAAACAATTGGCCAAAATGGTAGAAAGCGATGACATGTCTGAAGCCATTAGGCAGGCCAGTCAAATTTTGAGCCAGCACGTGAGTCAAAAAAGTGGAGTACACACTCCCATGGAATCATATGGCAAGGATGGTCAGGTGCGGGAACGGCGGGTGTATTTGCATGGGGAGAAGCGGGCAGTACCAGCCAAACGTGGCGGTATTACGGTTTCAGCGAAAGTCGGCCAGCAACAATTGTGGCTGCGGACTGGTGAATATCCGGACGGTCGTTTGGCAGAAGTGTTTGTCGACATGTATAAGGAAGGAGCCACGGTTCGCAGCCTACTTAATATGTTTGCGATTGCGGTGTCCATGGGCTTGCAATATGGTGTGCCTTTGGAAAAATATGTAGAGAATTTTACTTTTACCCGTTTTGAACCGGCCGGTTTTACTGACCATCCCAATATCAAGAATTGTACTTCAGTGATCGATTTTGTCTTCCGAGTATTGGGGATGGAATATTTGGGCCGAATGGATTTTGTGCAAGTGCCGCCTAAAGGTATCCAAAAAAAGAAATTTGAGAACTTGGCAAAATTAGCCGAAGGCCATCTCAATCAAAATACCATTGATTTAGCGCCAGTAACAGAAATTGAAATTCAAGCTCCGGCTGAGGATCAGGCCACCCTGCCAAACTTTGAGGAAGAAAAGAAAGGTGGGGCAGTGGATTCGATGGATAGGGTTTTGGAAGATATGATGGGAGATGCACCGGCCTGTCCTACCTGTGGCCATGTGACCGTACGCAATGGGAGCTGCTATAAATGTCTGAATTGCGGTGATTCATTGGGGTGTAGTTAAGGGGAACTCATAAAATATGGCCAGCTGGCCATATTTTATTGCTCTCTTTTTCTTTTCATGATTTAATCAGTCTATATGAAGATCTATACTAAAACTGGAGATTGTGGCCAGACCAGTCTGTCCGGGGGACAACGAGTAGATAAAGACTGTCAAGAAATGCAGGCTTTGGGCGAGATTGATGAATTAAATACCCAGGTGGGTTTTTTATTGGCTCTGGTGAAGACTGATCTAGTAAAAAAAGAACTGGAGGATATCCAGAATAATTTGTTTGTTATTGGGGCTCAGCTAGCGGCAGTACAGACTCCTTTGAATCCCCATCCTCGGCTCTCCGTTGAAGTGGTAAAGTTTTTGGAGGAAGCCATTGATCATTATCAGAAATTATTACCAGAATTGCATCATTTTATTCTCCCTGGTGGAGTGATGGCCGCTAGTCAATGTTTTGTGGTTAGGGCAGTTTGTCGACGAGCTGAAAGACAGGTCGTCCAATTATCACGGAAGTATGAATTACCAGCCGAGATTGGCCAGTACTTAAATCGTTTGAGTGACTATTTTTTTGTTCTCGCCCGTTTTTTGAACCAGCAAGAAAACCAACCAGAAAAAATTTGGCCGGGTGATTCTACTTAAGGTGGGAGAAGGTGAGACTCATAATAGCGCGATAGATGGAGCCGCGCGATACCATGCCTACGACCACACCCCCATCCATGACTGGAACGCGATGAATACCGGTGGCCACCATGAGCCCACCGATTTTTAATATATGAGTATCAGGAGTGGTAGAAATAACGCGGCGCGACATGACCTCTTCAATTTTTTTATCCTTAGCTTCTAATGCCGTGTCTTCCAACTCGGTTTCGCGTAAATAGGAAGTGGGGTTGGCGTAGAAATTTTTGTAGGATGGATAAAGGGCACGGAATAAATCTTTTTCTGAGAGGATTCCCACTAGTTTACCATTCTCCACCACAGGAGCACCGCTGAATTTATGATCAAACAAAATATGAGCGGCTTCTAAAAAAGTCATTTGAGGATTTAGACAAACCACGTCAGTTGTCATTACGTCTTTGACTAACATATTTTCACCCCCGTCTCTCTCCCTTGTTTAATTGTATTATATACCTCTTCCTTGACAGAATCCAAGCCGGCCGTCAATATTTTTCTGAGATGGGGTCTTGCCGAAGAGACAATTATCTGTTATAATCGCCTTGATTTGCCCAGGTGGTGAAACCGGTATACACGAGAGACTTAAAATCTCTTGGTCGCAAGGCCGTGCGGGTTCGATTCCCGCCCTGGGCACCAGAAAATATGGTCCGTTCCCTCAGGGGCGGATTTTGTTTTCTTTTTGTGGGTTTATTTACAGTTGAAAGAGATTAATTGACAGCTGAAATTGAGAGGAATAAAATGAAGACACCCACGTTTTTATACATCAATTGGTTTTGTTGTTCTGTCTCAGTAGTGTGGGAAGTGCAATTGCTAATTTGCTTTTAACTCTTATCAATTGCCGACCGAGGTTTGTTAATAGGAATAAAATAATTTATGTCTTTAGAAAAGGAATCTCGATACCAGCGTCATTTGGAGAATAGGGAAAACACCCAAGAACAGAGAGAAGGACAAGAAGACGCAGAATTAAAAAAGGCCGCTGCCAGGGAACGGGTAGATGTTTTGTGGCATGAGGTAAAAAGTAGTCGACAACAAATGCAGAACATTGTGTTGCATATCCAGCAAGTGATGCAATTAGTTAAAGAATTGCGGCAGCAGCTAGGACTTAAAGAACAGACAAAAGAGGTTGCGTCCGTGGTTGAAGATCAGAAAAGGTTTGGAGAGTTGCGGCAAAAAATTTCTGGTTATCTGGAAGAAGTGGAAAAAATGAAAGGTGATTTGATCCAGGAACAAATGGCAGAATTAAAGAATGGGGTGGGGGTTGGCCTGTCTACTGCTGAATTGGAAGGGAAGGCGACGGCTTTGGTAGAAGATATGTTGATGAAAATAAGAGAGTAAAAACTACCCCGGGAGGGTAGTTTTATTTTTGCCTGTCTTATCTCTAGTTATGATCTAACTGGTGTTGATAGTGGTGTTCGTAAATGGACATGACCGCGAAAAAAAGTGAAGCCAGGACTGGACCAATGACAAAACCAGATATGCCAAACATCATCAGACCACCTAAGGTGGTAAAAAGAATTACTAATGGGTGTAGTTGAATGTCTTTGCCCACGAGAAGCGGGCGAAGCAGATTATCAATTGTACTGATCAATAATGTTCCGACGATGAGGATGGTCGCTCCTTCCCAAGTGTGGCCAGTGGCCAACATGATTACTCCGGCCGGTAACCAGATGAGGAAAGAACCAACGGCCGGAATGAGAGAAAGGAAAATCATGATAATGGCCCAGATCAGTGCCCCGTTAATTCCCGTTATCCAGAATACTAAGCCACCCAAAACACCCTGGATGACCCCCACGAAGAGGTTGCCTTTGATGGTGGCTCGAGCAGTGGAAGTAAATTTTTCGGAAAGCATTTTTTCATATTTATCCCCCAAAGGCGAGAGGCGGATCAGTCGTTTTATAATTTCCTGACCATCGCGTAGAAAATAAAAGAGGGAATAAAGCATTAAAAAGAATAATAAAAAGAAGCGTAGGGAATTTTGGGTAAAACTTTTTAAGCTGTTGAACAAAAAAGCACTAACGCCCCTGGCTATCGTCGTGGCATATTGAGGCCAGTCATTTTGAATTTTGATAATCAAGGGTTCTAATCGGGTATTATCTAGTCGTTTGGCTAAACCTTCTACCTGGGCACCCCAATCAGTGTTAGAAGCGGAGTAATATAGGTCGATTGATTCGTTAAAAACAGCGAGACCGAGTCCAGTAAGAGGCAGGAAAAGAATGGCAATGACTAAGATGACTGTCAGGATAGCGCTAATGTTTTTATTTTTGAGGTGTCTAGTAAAAAAAATGTAGGCTGGTGTAAAGAGTATGGCCACAATGGCGGCCCAGAAAATTGGGTAGAGAAAAGGTCGGATCAGATAGATGACCCCCAGGCCTAGGAGAATTAATAGAGAGAAAAAGAAAACAGAACGGACTTTGTCAAAACTAGCGTTGTTGTTTTTCATAGTGTTAATAATACTAAGCTAATTTTACCAGATTTTTAGAGAAAACGAAATATACACACCGAGTTTGACTTTTGGTTATCAATCTGGTATACTGAATAGCGAAACATAAGGTTTCTTTACGCGAAGACCATTTCCTCGCGTCGAGGGCGACAGAGCCCAAAATTTATTTATGGACCTTGAGAGGTCTGACAAGGAGGACCCTTATCCTAAACGAACAACTGGAAAGTTCCAAGCGACACTCTCGTTTGGTTTTTTTGTTGTCTAAATTATGCTCAACCTAGCCTTTTTATACAATGTCAGGCATGTTTATCCAGATCCAGACGATCCCCAGGCCCAATTGGAGACTGATTTTGATGATCCGGAAACAATTGAGCATATGTTGCGGTATTTGAAGGAACTGGGTATAAATGTGATCCCGATTGAGATGGATGATAGAGCTTATCTGGAATTGTACGAAAAACGTAATCAAATAGATTTAGTCTTTAACTATTCTGAAGGACTGCGCGGACGAGACAGGGAGTGCCATTTACCGGCCATGTTGGAGATGCTGGGACTGCCTTATACTGGCCCTTCTCCCTTGACCCAAGCTTTGGTATTGAACAAGGCCAGGACAAAAGAAATTTTAGCCTATCACGGTATCCCAGTCTTGCCTCATCAAGTTTTTCGGACCGGCAGGGAAAAATTAGTAGACGAGTTAAAGTTCCCCTTGATTGTCAAACCAATAGCCCAAGGTTCTTCGGCCGGTATTACCAACGCCAGCGTAGTTCATAATCAGTTGGAATTAGAAAATCAAGTAAACTATGTTATCTCCAATTTCAAACAGGAAGCCTTGGTTGAACCGTTTTTGACTGGCCGGGAATTTTCCGTACCTATGCTGGGTAACCCCCCCCGGATTCTTCCGTTTATTGAATCTGATCATTCAGTCCTTCCGGGTGGATTGAATCATCTTGATTCTTTAGAAGTGAAGTGGATTTTTGAAGAAGAGGGTGATAAAGCGGAGAATCTGAAGTGCCCAGCCAATGTGCCTAAGGAATTAGAAGAAAAGATTAATAAAATTTGTCTAGAGGCATGGCGGGTATTGGAGCTAGCTGATTTTTGTCGAGTGGACATTCGCTGTGATGCGCAGGGTCAGCCCTACTTTTTAGAAGTGAATTCCCCTTCTGGTTTAATTCCTCCAGAAATCTCTCGCTCATATTTTCCTACTTCAGCTAAGGTCGCTGGGTTGGAGTATGGCGATTTGTTGCGCGAAATCATTAATGCGGCGATTACCAGACATTCTTTAGAAAAAATATAATATAAAAATATGTTAGCCACTAGGCTATCTCCCCATCTACTTAAGCTCACCAAAACCTGTCCAGCGATCCATCGTCAGTTTGTACCTTCGAGTTGCGAAGAAAAGGAGGAAGGGCAAGCTTCGGCTGACCCTCTTCTTGAAGAACAACATACCGTGGTGAGGGGTTTGGTTCATAAATACCCCAATCGTGTTCTAGTTTTGCTGACTATGAATTGTGCCGCCTATTGTCGTTTTTGTACGCGCCGGCGCAAAGTATCAGACATTGAGAAGGGTTTTTTGACTGACAAGGATTTAGGAGCCATGGCGGCCTATATCAAAAAGCATCCGGAAGTAAGGGAAGTCATTTTTTCCGGAGGTGATCCTTTGACTGTGCCAGTAATTTTGAAAAAAGCAATAAAGAAAATCGCCGCGTTGCCCCAGATTAAAATTGTCCGGGTTGGTTCCCGTTTGCCAGTGTCTGATCCCAAAAAGGTGAATACAGCGGTAATCAATGCTTTGAAAGGGGTAAAAAATAAACCGCTGTACATCATGCTTAATTTTGAACATCCGCGGGAAATCACTCCGGAGACAGTCAAAGCAGTAGCCAAATTACAAAAAGTTGCGGCCGGATTGTTCTCCCAATCTATTTTCCTCAAAGGAGTAAATGATTCAGCCAATGTTCTTTATGAACTTTTCAGCCGTTTATTAGAAGTCGGCGTTAAGCCATATTATATTTTCCGTTGTGACCTAGTCAAAGGGGCGGAGCATTTTTTGGTTGATTTCAAAACGGAAGTGAAGATTTTTACCGAACTTCGTCATCGGCTCAGTGGACTGGCCTGTCCGATGTATGTGATTGATACTCCCCACGGTTCTGGTAAAATTCCAGTGCCCACCAATGATTGGGAATTTGATCATGATCATTATCAAGATTTTGCCGGTCAAAAACAAAAGGTGCGTTAGAATTCAGAATAAATAAAAAGCGTCTCGGTTGGGACGTTTTTTTGTCATATAAAAACAGCGACCCCGTGCCAACCAAGAAAAACGGTCGGCACGGGGCAAGACAGGCGCGGGTCAGAGAAAGACATGGACCCGCAAAAAGAACTCGGGCTTGATGACACCCCTCAGCTCGCGGGTATGGAGGGAGAAATCTGCTCCGATGTGGTTGAGCCGTAGTAGCAGATTGGGCCCCCCACCGTTGCTCCAGGGCGCATCTTTGAAATCGCCCCAACCTTCACCTTCCACTCCCGCCTGGAGCCAGTCGAGGATTTTGTAC
>DATDUP010000034.1:0-24467 GCA_035290345.1 Patescibacteria group bacterium | reverse complement strand
ATCCCCAAGATCGTCCGAGTATTAGAAAAAATGCGCCAAGGAAAGGAACGGGCCGTGATCGCCCCTCGGGTTTGTCCCATCTGCCGAGCGCCCGTGACCAGAAAGAAAATTTTAGGTAAGAGCCAGGAAGATTCCGTAGCCCTCTTTTGCTCCAATCGTAGCTGTTATGCGCAAGAATTGGAAAAAATTGCGCATTTTGTTTCTCGGAAAGCGTTTGATATTGAAGGTCTGGGCGAAAAAGTAGTGGCCCAATTGCTTAACGAAGGTTTGATCAAGGACGCCGCTGATTTATTTAGTTTGACTCAAGGAGATCTTTTGCCTTTGGAAAGATTCGCCGACAAATCAGCGGAAAATTTAATCGCGGCCATTGGGCAAGCCAAGAAAATTTCTTTAGCCAGATTTATTTATGCTTTGGGCATCCCTCAGGTAGGCGAGGAAACCGCGACCCGATTGGCTGAACATTTTTCCACTTTGACTAAATTTCAAGAAGCTGATTGGGAAGCCTTGACCGAAGTTCCAGACGTGGGAGAAAAAGTGGCTAAGGAAATTATAAATTTCCTTGGACAGAATCAGACTCAGAAATTTTTGACCGCTTTGTTAGCTCGAGGTGTGGTCATTGAAAAGGCAATTAAGACGAATGGGCGGCTTTCCGGAAAGACTTTTGTGTTTACCGGCACTTTGACCGAATTGTCTCGCGAACAGGCCAAAGATTTGGTTCGCCGGATCGGCGGTTTGGTCTCAGAAAGTGTTAGTCAGCAAACCAGTTATGTGGTGGCCGGCGAGAGCCCGGGGAGTAAGCTGGCCAAGGCCCAGAAGTTGGCTGTTCCAGTATTGACGGAAAGAGAATTTTTGAAGCTTGTAAAATAGGAGTAGTTCATTTAGAATACGGATATGCAATTAGAAAAAAAAGAAGTGGAACAAATCGCGGCCCTGGCTCGTCTAGAGCTGACCGAGGAAGAAAAAAAACAATACGCGAAAGAACTGACAGCGGTGTTGAATTTTGTTTCTGAACTTCGTGAAGTAAATACCGAAGGGGTAGAGGAGACCTCACAGGTGACAGGATTGACCAATGTGGTCCGAGAGGATGAGGCCAAGACATTATCGGCAGCTGAACAGGAACGATTATTACAGCATTTTCCCACTCGTTTGGGCCGGTTGTTAAAAGTCAAAGGAGTATTTGTTAATGAATCTGAGTATGAAGCTTAATGAATTGACTATTGTTGCTGCTCGTTCGGGTTTGGATAAAAAAGAATTCTCCGCCGAAGAATTGGTGCGAGCTTGTTTAGAAAGAATAGAAACGCGTAATCAAGAGATAAATGCTTTTATTTCTGTTTTTGCGTCCGAATCTTTGGCTGAGGCTAAAGAAGCAGATAAAAAAATTAAAGCTGGTAAACAAAAAAAGTTGACTGGTATTCCTTTTGCCGTGAAAGACGCGATCAACACTCAAGATGGGCGAGCAACGGGTGGGGCCAAGATTTTAGACAATTATCAATCACCGTATGAAGCCACAGTTATTTCTCGTTTACGTAAAGAAGGGGCGATTCTAGTGGGAAAGAACAATTGCGATGCTTTCGGTCACGGAGCTTCTAATGAACATTCAATGTATGGACCAGTACGCAATCCTTTTGATCATCAGCGCGTCGCGGGCGGTTCTTCTGGTGGTTCAGCAGCAGCGGTTGCAGACCATCAATGTTTGTTCGCTATTGGTGAAGATACAGGCGGCTCCATTCGTCAGCCAGCCAGTTTTTGTGGTTTAGTCGGTTTGCGGCCCAGCTATGGTCGTAATTCCCGTTTTGGTATCATGCCCATGGCGAGTTCTTTGGATACGGTTGGTCCCTTAGCCAAGACCGTAGCTGATGCGGCCCTGTTGCAAACAATCATGGCTGGTCATGATGATTTGGATGCGACCACTGTGAAGGAAAAGGTTCCGGATTATCAGAAAGAAGCACAAAAGAGTTTAAAAGGTAAAATTATCGGCGTTCCAGAAGAATATTTTTCCGTAGCCGGTTTAGATGAAGAAACTGAGAAAATCATCCGAGGACAGATAGCCAATCTGGAAGCCCGGGGGGTAAAAATAAAGAGTGTTTCTTTGCCGCACACCAAGTATGCCATCCCCGTATATTATATTGTCGTCCCTAGCGAGGATAGTTCTAATTTGGCGCGTTTGGATGGTCAGCGCTATGGTGTTCAGGAAGAAGGAAAAGATTTGTTTTCTGTCTACGCTCGATCCCGGGCTAAAGGTTTTCCTGAAGAAGTGAAGCGAAGAATTATGATTGGTACTTATGCCTTGTCCGCTGGTTATTATGACGCCTACTACCGTCAGGCTCAAAAGGTCCGGACATTGATTATCCAAGATTTTACTGAGGTCTTTTCTCAAGTAGATGTTTTAGTAACAGCGACTTCGCCTTTTCCTGCTTTCAAGATCGGTGAAAAAAAAGACGATGTTTTGGCCATGTATTTGGCCGACGTCTTGGTTTCCCCTCCGGCCGTGGCCGGAGTACCGGCCATTTCTGTCCCCGCCGGCTTTACCAAATCTGGCCTACCAGTTGGTTTGCAGATAATTGGGCCACGTCTAGCTGAGGGAAAAGTATTTTGTGTGGCAGATAAAATATCATTTTGAACCTATGCAAGAATTAGAAATTAAACGGGCCATGGCCTTGGCAGAAAAAGATTTTAGTTATAATCTGGCGAATACGGTAGGAGACTATCGGGAATCTTGGCGGATTTTTCGGATTATGGCGGAATTTGTGGAAGGTTATCAATTTTTGTCTCAATTAAAGAATGAAGTAACGATCTTGGGATCTGCCCGTTTATCTGAAAAAACCTCCTATTATCAAACCGCTAGAAAACTAGGTGAGTTATTGGGGAAATCCGGATTCACCGTGATCACAGGTGGCGGGCCAGGGATTATGGAAGCGGCGAATCGAGGTGCTTTTGAGGCTGGGGGTGAGTCAATCGGTTTGAATATTCAATTGCCGTTTGAACAGCGAGTCAACCCTTATGTGAAAAAATCAATTGCTTTTTATTATTTTTTTACCCGCAAGGTAATGTTGACCTCACCGGCTAATGCTTTTGCTTATTTCCCCGGTGGCTTTGGTACTTTAGACGAGTTTTTTGAAATTGTGGATCTGATGGAGTTAAATAAGATGCAGAAAACTCCCGTGGTGCTGGTGGGCAAGGATTTTTGGAATCCATTATTGGATTTTCTTCGTCAACACTCTTGTCCCCTGGGTTCAGTTTCGCCAGCCCTGATTGATCATTGGTCGGTAGTGGATACAGCGGAAGAAGCTTGGGAACTGATAAAAGATACTAAGGATCGGGCGAATCTTTGTGAACTTTCACCTCAAACCTTTAGTGGTAAAGATAAAATGGATTGGAAGATTTTTCGCATTATGGCCGAATTAGTGGAGGGTTTTGATTTTCTTACTGGTTTATCTGATGATGTCACGGTTTTGGGAACTAAAAGCGTAAAATCAGATTCTCCAATTTATGCTTCGGCTTATAACTTAGGACGGAGTTTGGCTCAGGCTGGCTATGCCGCGATCACGGGCGGCGGGCCAGGGATTATGGAGGCGGTAAATAAAGGCGCTTTCGAAGCTGGGGGTGAGTCAATTGGCATTAACATGCGTTATGGACATAAAGAGCGGGTCAATCCCTATGTCCGCCGTTCGATTGGTTTCCAGTTTCCGTATACTCGAAAATTGGTCATTACTGCCCCTTCAAAAGCCTTTGTCTTCTATCCTGGCGGCTTCGGTACTTTGCACCAGCTGTTTGAAGTTCTGACTTTGATTCAAACGAAAAAGATAAAAAAGATGCCGGTGATATTATATAATCATGAATTTTGGACACCTTTGCATAAATTCATCAAAACGATGATGGTACATCAGTTGGAGACGGTGAGTAATGAGGACGATGAATTATACCAAATCGTTGATGATGAAGAAGCGGTAATGAAGATAATCAAAGGGGCGGGTTAGCGTTGACAAGCCAAGATAGGGTTGATAATATATCCGCACTTGGTGGGATGGCCGAGCGGTTTATGGCGCAGCCTTGGAGAGGCTGTGTACGGCAACGTACCGTGGGTTCGAATCCCACTCCCATCGCCAAGTTTTAGAATTAAAATTATTTATAAACACACAAAATATATGGTAGTAGGAAGAGAACCAGGGAGGATGGGCCAAGATCAGGAGTGGAGTAATCTCTATGGTTTAAAAAATGAGGAATTAGGTTTCGAATCTGGCCCGAATCAGCAGGAGCTAATCCAAGAGATCGCTACTCAGATGGGTTTGGAAGTAAGATTTGAAGAAAGCAAAGAACTTTCACCAAGTACATTTGTTATTGTTAAAGGGGACAAGGCCCAAAGAAGCGAGTTGATCGAGAAAGTCAAGGAAAGAATGTCTGCTAATGAAGCTTAATCAAGTTAAGAATGTGAAGTAAACGATTTTCTTCGTAGCCAAGATAAAGGCCTGAGGAAGATCAAAACCGCAAGATAATGGAAGAAGGAAAGCCCTAGGGCGTAGCCGCAGAGAAAAAACAGAGGACGAATCCAGGTATTGAACTTTAACGACAGCCAAAGAGGATCTAAGTGGAAAAACAAGAGACCCGTGTCCAAGATTAATAAAAAAAATAATAACCAGAGCCAACTACTAAGGGTATTTTTTATATCCTCCCAGCTGGGCGAGAGGTGAGAAGCCAGACAGACAGAAAGATAAAGAAAGAGCCAGAAATGCCAAGTGGTAAGGTTGGTAGCAGAAAAAAAGTTACCGAGGATGTGGACTATCTCAGAGGGATCAATTTTTGTTGCCCGGATTAGATGAATAATTTCCGGACCATTGGGGACAAGAAAATACAAAAGAAAATAGAGACCGGCGAGGCCAATGAATAAAGGAGAAAGACCAATAAAGATATTTCCTAAGCGTTGATAAAAACTATGTCGGTCATAAGCATGCTGGACTTCTCCTAATCCACCGGTATGAGGATTGGGGGAAAAAAGAGAGAGACGGATAATCCGGTGATGAAAAATTTTAGCCATCAACCAGTGGCTTAATTCATGGACAGGGGTACCCAGCCAAGCCGTCCAGAGAATACCTTTCCAGCCAAAGATTTTTTGGTATTCTTGATTAGTTTTATTTTGGAAATAGGCGAGGAGGGCGCCAAAAATAAAAAAAATGCCAAACAGGCCGATGATTTGTTTGCTGATTAAGATTAAAAATGTAATTAAAAAAGACATATGTTTAATTATAGCATTGCTCGAGTTATTGACAAAATTCAAAAAATATGGTTTATTATCCCCAACTTTTTGGAGGGAAAACATGATTACGGAAAAAGTTTGGAGGGAACTGAAGACTGGCGATGTCCTGGTGGACAGGGCTCGGGAGGGATGGCTGGTGGAAGGCATCTCGGCAGCTGGGGAAGTGTGTGTCACCCCGCCGGCCGGGTATTTCCCGGATACGGATTTGCGGTTGGTCACCGTGCCGTGTGCTGACGGATCCTTGGAGATCCGTTGTGCCGGGAGTCTGGCCGCGATCCCCGCGCTGGAAGGGGACGAGGTGCATGTCATCCCCTGCTAGAAAGGGGACTCTGGTAGTCTGGTTGCCCGCTCGGAAAAGACCGGGCGGGCAACCAACACAATATTATGAATAAAGAAAACCCCCTGGTTGGGGGTCTTTTTTTTATTTCTTTACTGGAATGACATTAGCGTAAGTCGCTGGTCTCAGCGTGCGATCAAAGCGGATACGTTTTTTCTTCGTGAATTTGACCGTACCAGCGCAGATAGCGAAGAGAGTGTCATCGGTGCCGCGTTTTACATTTTTTCCCGGATGGATTTTAGTACCACGTTGGCGGACAATGATGCCGCCGGCTTTGACTGGTTGACCGTCGGCGATTTTGGTGCCGAGGTATTGCGGTTGAGAGTCTCGGCCAAGCCTAGTCGAGCCACCCGCCTTTTTATGAGCCATACTTTACAGTATTGCTTTAAAGCTGTCCGTTCCTGCCTCCTCGCCAGGCCCGTCGCTAACCATTTCCTTTAATTAGTGGGCGTATTATAGCGCTGGTATTTTTTCTTGTCAAGCCAGGTTTAGTCGGGTATAATTAGGCTAATATGAGTTTTAAAGAGAAAGTAGAAAAATTTATTGACCAGGAAATTAGGCCTAGTTTGGAGGCACACGGCGGAGGTATAGACGTGGTGGGGGTGGCAGAAGGGAATGGCCGGGTGGAGTTAAAATTAACCGGCACTTGCGCGGGTTGCCCATTAGCTGATTTGACCTTTGCCGATTTGGTAAAACATCAATTATTGAATGGCCTGCCTGAAGTCAAAGAAGTAATCGCTTCCAATGATTAGTTTTTATGTCTAGTAAATTCTATCCTTTAAAATTATATTTTCGGGCCTGGCCGAATTTAGTTTCCCTGGTTCTTTCATTGTTGATAGATTTGTTTTTATTCGTTTGGCTTTTTTGGGAAATTCGACCGCAGGAAGAGTTAATTTTTTTGCATTATAATATTTTGTTTGGTGTTGACTACGTGGGCGAATGGTGGAAGATCATTTATCTGCCATTAGGGGGGATAGGAATTTTATTAATCAATGGTTTTCTCGGCTGGTGGCTTTTTCGTCGGGATCGATTTTCCGCTTATGTCTTGAACGGGACCACTCTGCTTGGTCATGTCTTTTTGGCGATTATCGCTTCCTTGTTAATATTTTTAAACGTTTAAGATGAGAAAAGAAGCGTCTCAGTCAGCCGACTATTTTTTGCTTGGTTGTTTTGCGGTCTGGCTAGGATTTGGATTAATTATGTTAACCTCGGCCAGTGTGGCCGTGGCGCATGAAAATTTTGGTGATAAGTTTTTCTTTATCAAACGCCAGTTGTTGTTGGGGGTTTTGCCGGGTTTGTGTTTATTCTATATCTTTGCGAAGGTTCATTATTATTGGTTGAAACGTGTCGCTTTGCCTTTTTTTATCTTCTCTCTCCTGCTTTTGTTAGCAGTTTTCATCCCTGGATTTGGTTCGGATTATGGTACTCAGGCCAGGAGTTGGCTGAATATTTGGGGTTTTTCTTTCCAGCCCGCGGAATTCGCCAAACTAGCTCTGGTGGTGTTTATCGCCGCTCAATTGTCGGAAAAAGGCCGCGAGATTTGGGATTTGAAAAAAGGGTTTCTTTGGCCTTTGGGTTTGGGATTAATTCCAATTATTTTAGTGATTTTACAGCCAGATATCGGAACAGTTTCCATCTTGTTTGCTATTTTATTCAGTCTGTTGTTTATTGGCGGTGCTCGTTTGGCCCATTTGTTTGGCCTAGCAGCAGTAGGTATTGCGGGTTTAGCAGCCATGATCGCCAGCGCTCCGTATCGAGCCGCTCGGTTCATGACTTTTCTCCATCCAGAGTTGGATCCTCAGGGCGTTGGATATCATATCAATCAAGCCCTTTTAGCGATTGGCTCTGGTGGTGTTTTCGGTCGAGGTTTGGGCCGATCCATGCAGAAGTTTCAATATTTACCGGAAGTTTCCGCTGACAGCATCTATGCTATTATTGCCGAAGAGATGGGTTTGATCTTTGCGGTCGGTTTGATTATTCTTTTGGTCCTTATTGTCCAGCGTGGTTTGCGATTGGTAAAAAATGCTCCGGATCAATTTTCTCGACTGTTGGCGGGAGGCTTGATTGTCTGGCTGGTTCTTCAATCCTTCTTGAATATTGGCGCCATGGTCGGTATAATGCCGTTAACTGGCGTACCTCTGCCTTTTGTCAGTCATGGTGGCACGGCGTTGATGTTGGGGATGGCAGCAGTGGGCATTTTGATCAATATTAGTAAATATGTCGAAGAGAAAAATTAAAGTATTGTTTTCTGGCGGTGGTACTCTTGGTCCAGTGACTCCGCTTTTAGCCGTTCACGAATATTTGAAAGAGGAATATCCAGAAGCAGAGTTTATTTGGGTAGGGACAAAGAACGGTCCAGAAAAGTCCCTGATTACCGATGCTGGAATTGCGTTTTTGACTATTGCCTCAGGAAAATTACGCCGTTATCTTTCCTTTTGGAATGTGACCGACATATTCAAAATAATTTTCGGTTTTTTTCAATCTCTATTTATTATCTATCGCCAGACCCCTGATTTTTGCGTATCAGCCGGCGGTTTTGTTTCTGTCCCTGTACATTGGGCAGCATGGTTGTTTGGTATCCCTACTTGGGTTCATCAACAGGATGTGGTAGTGGGTTTAGCCAACCAGATGATGGCTCCTTTGGCTCGAGTAATTACCACGGCTCTGAAACCGAGCGTAAAATTGTTTTCCGCAAAAAAGACCTTTTGGCTTGGCAATCCAGTTCGTTCTCTGGTGTTACAGGGAGAAAGGACAGCTGGTTTGAAAGCTTTTCGTTTGCCGGAAAAAGAGCCAGTGGTTTTGGCTTTGGGGGGAGGCACGGGATCAATGCGCGTCAATTTATTGATGATTCAAGCTGTTCAACACTTAGTCGGTTTTTGTCAGGTTGTGCATTTGTCGGGCCGAGAACGGCCACAAGATTTAGTGGAGCGGGCAGTCAAGCATTTTCCCTATTATCAAGTTCATCAGTTTTTAGGAAAAGAAATGCCTTTAGCTTATGCGGTTGCGGATTTGGTTATCGCTCGAGGCGGTTTTGGGACTCTCTCGGAATTGGCCGCGTTGGGAAAGCCGGCCATCCTCATCCCCAAGCCCGGGCACCAAGAAGAAAACGTCAAATTTTTAGCCCAAGCCGGAGTGGTAGAAGTGTTGGATGAACGCACGGCGGATGGTAATCTGTTGGCGCGGACCATTAGAGAGCTTTTGGCAGACAAAGAAAGAATGTTTCAGATGGGCGAAGGATTAAAAAAAGTTTTACCTCCGGCCAAGAAAGAAGAGATTTTGGAAATTGTCTCCTTCTTGTTGAAATAAGAGATCAGGAGGAGAAAGAAGATTGGTTGACGGCCAGCTTCTTTTTTTGTTGATAGGCCAGGAAGAATTCAAAACCACCAACTAGGATGGTTGTATAAAAAAGATCACCAGCCAAGGTGTGGCGGAAGAAAGGCACGGCTAAGACAAAACATTGGCTTAGGCCAGCGAAGGAAAGGGGGTATAAATTACCCCAGAACCAAACCGCTAGATTAGTCAGAAAAAAGAAAGAGAGAGATCCGGTGATTGTCCCTAGGCCAATATTCAATATAGTTTTGCGAGTTCTTAGGTGGTAGCCAATCAAGCCAGAGAATAAAAAACCAAGATATACGCTAGCCATGATTGCGGGATGATACAAACCAATGAACAGGTCGCTGATCAGCATAGCGATCAGGGGAAGAAAAATAAAGCGTTTATGAGGGAGATATAAGCCGGAAAAGAGAGCAATCGCCGCTAAGGGGGTGAAATTAGCCGGGTGGGGGAGGAGGCGGGAAAAAATCCCCAAGATGATCAGAAGGACAATGAGGAGTGAGTTATTGTTTTTCTTCATATGTTATTTTTATTTCATCCTGGTTGGAAATGACTAATTGGTCCAGGTCGGGTACGGAAGCTAATTGATCATTAATATAAATATGCCATTGTTTACTGGCGGTAGAAATCACTTGGTCACAATGGGTTAGAGTTTGCCACCCTTTTTTTGAACCAAAACCATAGTCCAATTGTGATTTTTTCAATAATTCTCCCAACGTAGTCGGTGATTCAGCCTGGACGTTTATTAGACGCTCATTATCAGCAGATTTCTGAATAGACAAGGTAAAATCCACTAAAGAAGTGGGTGGTATTTCCGGATTGGAATTATTCCAACCACAGCCTGTATTGAGGAGTAAGAGGGGGAAGAGAACGATAAGGAGAGAGATTTTTTTCATAGGTCGGAGTCATTATACCAGAGATGAGATTAGACGCCAAACTAAGTAAGCTCCGAGTCCGGTGGCTACAGTCACCGCACCTTCAAAAACATTGGTCGCTAGGGCGCGGGGCGAAGTTTGAGGTAGGGTGGAACTGGCCGCATTCAAGATGGTTGGTAAAGAATCAGACTGATTAGAAATTGCTGAAAAGGAAATAGAATTCATTATCTGGTTATTTTTTAGAGGTTGTTTTTCCGCATTAACAATGTCTGATAATTGTTTTTGGGGCGGGAGGGGTGGCCCAGGTAAAAGTTTGGCCGGCATTTCTTCTTCTGTCATTTCCAAAATTTCTGATTTCATCACCGTAGTCGTGGTTGAAGGAGTGGTAGACACCGTCTCTAAAATGATTTCCGGGGTGGAGGTCGTGACAACTATGATAGGAGAAGTGCTGGCCACTGGTTCTAAACTAAGTGAGGAAGAGATTTGTTTGTCGATAAAAGTGGTTAATGCCCTATCCTCATTCATTAGTATGGGCCAGGGCTGGGAGAGGAGCGCAGGTACGGCGTGTTTAGTAGCAAACCAATCAATGTCATTAGTCCAGGGAGAGATGATGTAACCATAGTCTGTCACTTGGTTGTCTAAGTATTCCCAAGGATTGTGATTGTTAGTGGTTACCCAGTCTTCCTGGTTTTCACCTAAAGCAATGAGTCCCATCATTGCCCAGCTAGTGGATAGAGCGTCGGCTGTGTTCATCCCCCAGCCACCTTCGGTTAATTGGCTGGTTTTCAAATACTGTTTAGCTCGTTCAAGGTGGGTGTGATCAATCACCCGCCCTTTGTCTTTTGCATATTTGAGAGCCGCCAAAGCCGCTCCCGTGATATCTGGTCCAGGCCAACCGTTCCAAGTAAACGAGCCGTCAATTTGTTGATCTTGTAAAATGGTTTGTTCCAGTAAAGAGATTTGATCTTCATTAGTACTATCCAGACTCAATGTAGCTAGTAAGGCAAAGACATCATCGTTTATTCCCGCTTCCCCGTAGGAGTCAGCCTTGAAACAACCTTGCATTTTTACTGTAGTCGACACGAAAGCAGGATGATTGGAAGGCACGCCAGCGGCTTGGAACGCCAAAAGGTGGCGCGGATAAGCAGCACAAAGATTAAGATCAGTAGCTGAGTCAAATTTGTAGTCAGTTAGGTAGTCAGTCAAGGATTGACTGTTTTGTTTGATCGTGGACGCATAGATTTGCTTGGCCCCAAAAGACATGGCTGACCAATCACTGATGCCCGCCTCGTTGATTTTACCAGTAGCGTCTTGTTGGGAAGAAAGAAAAGTCAAAATTCGGTTAGCCGTGTTATAGAGTTCATTTACTGAGATCAAATTAGGGGGAGGAGGCAAAGGGTTAGGTTCTTCATTGGGAATTGGGGTTTGGCCCTCATTATTATTTTCTTTAGTCTCGGTGTTGGAAGCAGAAGTAGAGGTGGGTAAAATGGGGGACAGGAGAATGGAAGCAGGGATGAAGCCGGTTTTGGAAAAAGTGATTTCTTGGGTGGAAGTAGTATTGATTCTGATTTGGACTTCTCCCGAGACTGTACCCATTGGCACATTGTTTGTCACCATTGTTGTACTGCTGCTGGTTAGCCAGGTCGGTTCCCAGGTCAGAGGGGAGAAGCCAAATTCTTCTATTTGGATCGTGGTGGTTGTGTCTAATAGCGGGGCAGGGTCAGAGGGGGTAATGCGTAATGGAAAGGCACCATAAGTAAGTAAAATTTGATCATTAGGATTCAGAAGGGTTTGGTTCAGAGCCAGGTTGGAAAATTCTTGATTAAAAAAGAATGCCCACCAATTTCCGTCCGAACCATTGAAATCGTTGATTCGGGAGATGAATAAAGCCTCGCCAAAAATTGAGTGTTCCATTTTCCAGCCAGAGGCTTGAGAAATTTGATCCAGGGCGCACCAGGCGGTGAGGGCCGTAGTCGTGGCGCCCGGGATGATGGGGCAGGCGGATACTTCCCAATCCGATTGAATCAGATACTGATCTAAAGCAAAAATTTTTAGGGAAACATTTACTGTCGGGATAATCTCTGGCTCAGCTATCATGGTAGTGCTACTGGTAGAGGCGGACGTCTCAAACAGGTCTGCTTCCGTGGACAGTTCTGATGGTGGTTCACTGGCTGTGATTCCCTCGGTAGGAGGCAAAGACCCCGGCTCTGTTGCTGTTTCTAGTTCTTTAGGAGTATCAAAGACAGTTGTTGTTTTTGACTCTGTAATTTCTTCGGTCAGGGTTTCCGTTTCGGGAGCAGTAGGTTCTTCTGTATTTTCTGTTGTTTCTGTCACTTCGGCATTGATCGGAATAGCTGAGGTATTGTCGGGGGTAGGATCTGTTTCCGGAATCGTGGTCTCAAACACGGCTGGTTCTTCTGTGTTAGTGGGTTCTTCGGTCGGCCGATCTTCAGCTCGAACCGGCCAGGGCGCCACCAAGCAAAGCATTGCTCCAAGTAACAGGAGATTAAATTTTTTCATAGCGCCATTCGATTAGATCACCAGATTGGGGGACATAGGAAGATATGCCAATATTGGCCGGTTGACCATTGAGGTAATAAAGCCAATATTCCTGAGTCTGGGTATTGTTTTTTTGTTTGTTAATCTGTTCAACAAAGAATCCTAAAGCGCCGTAATCAGTGCCAGAAAAAGAGAAATGGGGATCATTCGTCGCCAAAGTCTGCATTTGTTCATATAAGGTACTAGTGGCGGAGATTGAGAGTAAATATTCTTGATTAGCGATCTTGAGAGTAGCTGTTTTATCCAGAACAACTAGTGGGGTTGATGAGGATTCTCCGGCCAACTCTTTTTTTTCTGTGGTCTTTTCTATGTCTGGCTGAGGGTTGACGAGAGAGGTAGTCTCCGTTGTCTTGGTAATATTTAATGTTGAACTGGCCAGAGATATAGAATCAGGTGAAGAAAATTCACTAGCCTGAGGTTGGTAGAAAGCGTAATAACCGGAAATTAATGCCAGAATAATGGTGATTATCCAAAGTATCAAGGCCAGAAGATGGCGGCGGAAAAAAATGGTTAAAGACATAAAAATCTGCTTTACCCGGCAGATGTTAATAACGTTGGTCAAACGTTTTTCCTGCGCGGGATACTTATTCTTTTGAAGACCGGACTAGCCAACAGGCATCACCGTTGCGGCACAGTGGAGGAATCACACCTCACTTCCACAAAAGAATAGTTTTTTTGTTATGTCTGCATTCTAGCAACCGCCATTTTTCCTGTCAAACTTGATTTTTAGAGGAAAAGTGGATATCCTTTCTTCATATGTGGTGGAAGAAAGAAAATCTCGTCGCTTTGGCACCGATGTCGGATTTGACTGATACGCCGTTTAGCCGAATTTGTCGGTTAGTAGCTGACGCTGATTTTGTTATTTTCAAGGAAATGGTGAGCGCTGAAGCCATTATTCGAGAAAGCAAAAAAACCTTACAAAGAGCTGATTTTCTAGAAGAAGAAAGACCGGTCATTATCCAAATTTTTGGCGGAGAACCACAAGCAATGGTTGGGGCGGCTCAACAAATAGTGGCTCAACAGAAACCAGAGGGTATTGACATTAATATGGGTTGTCCAGTGCCGAAGATTGCTGGTAAGGCCCAGGCTGGTGCTTCTTTGTTGCGTGATCCACAACGAGCGATCCAGATTGTGTCAGCTTTAAAAAAAGCCGATCTAGGTGTGACTATTTCGGTCAAGACTAGGTTGGGTTGGTCTGATCCGAAAGAAATAATTGATTTTGCGCCTCAACTAGAGCAAGCCGGGGCAGATCTGTTGACCATCCATGGACGAACAAAGTCGGCTGGTTACACTGGCCAGGCGGATTGGTCCGCTATTGCCGCAGCCGTATCCCGGGTAAAAATTCCGGTTTTAGCTAATGGTGATATCACTAGTTTAGCGACAATGAGAGAATGTCTTGATCAGACCGGCGCCACCGGGGTAATGGTTGGGCGGGCGGTCTTAGGTAATCCTTGGTTATTGCGGGAGCTGGTTCAAGGGAAAAACCAATTACCAACTTTGGCTGAGATAAAAGACATCGTTTTCCAGCATGCCCAATATCACTTAGATTATTATGGCCAGAATTTTGGTCTCGCTTCTTTCCGCCGACATTTGTTATTCTATTTTTCTGGATTTCCAGGGATAAAAAAAGTCCGCTCTGGTTTAGCTAAGACGAATACCTTGGCCGACCTAAAAGCGGTACTTTCAACGATTAGAGAAAGTTAGTGACTACCCCAGTACTGTTGTCTGATTTCTTCTGGGCTTAAATCCGTAGTTAAGATATAAACTTTGGATTGAAAACCAGGAAAAGATTCTGAAAATAGTTTAGTCCCATCATGGAGTTCCACCAAAACCGGTCCAGTCTCATTGTCTTCGCCTTCCCCTTCTAAAGAAGTAATGCTTTTAATCCGGTAAAAATCCGCTGGAGGGACGTAATAAGATTCACCGACCTTATCGGGATTGCCAAAATCAAGAGAACGAGTGGAAACAGTAACTGATCCGTTGTTTTCTCGGCGAGCAAACAAAGCACTTAATCGATTAATCTTGTCTTGTCTTGTTTCTTTTTTTTCTTCGGCAGCCTCATTTGGGGGGAGGGAATCATCTTCTGGTTTTGATGATTCTGGCGTTGCCGCATCCTTTTTTTGTCTAAAAGGTAATTCTGGCCCGCGCCAAGGTTTAGTGTCCATATTTTTTCAATTTATAAATAATAAAGAAAAATTCGAGAATGTCTTGTGGAGAAAGTTTGGATTGTCCGACCCGACGATCCACGAAAGTCACTGGAACTTCTTTGACATTATAACCACCTTTTTCAATTAAAAACAAGAGTTCTTCTTGAAAGGCGTAACCGTTGCTTTTGATCGCTTCTAAATTTAAAGAAGAAAGGACAGAACGCCGATAGCAGCGGAAGCCGGAGGTGACATCTTGAGTTTTTAGACCTAAGGCCAAACGAGAGAGCCACATGGCCCCTCGGCTCATCATTTTTCGGTTCCAGCCCCAGCCGATTATTTGTCCGCCGGATATCCGACGAGAGCCGATGGCCAGGTCCGCGTTAGAAGCGGCCGATAACAGACGAGGAATATCATCAGGGTCATGGGAAAGGTCCGCGTCCATTTCAAAAATATAGTCGGCTCCAATTTCCAAAGCTTTTTTGAAACCGGCGATGTAGGCTGAACCTAACCCTGATTTAGTGGATCTTTCCAGAAGGTGGATTTTTTCTTGCGGGGAACTTTGCCGGACCAGATTGGCCGTACCGTCTGGTGAAGAATCATCCACCACGATTACTTCTAGGTCTGCTATTCCCAAAGAAAAAATTCGGTTCAGTAACCGGCCGATGTTTTCTTGTTCGTTGTAAGTAGGAATGACGATAACCGTCTTCATATCAGGCCTAACCGATGCTTGGTTAGTTTGAGGGTATTTTTTAAAAGCAATGAAACTGTGATCGGCCCGACGCCACCCGGCACAGGAGTGATATAGCGGGCTTTTTTACTGACAGAAGGGAAATCTACATCCCCGTACATTTTTCCTCGGACAAAACAAATGCCAGTATCAATAACAACTACTCCTCGTTTGACCAGATCAGCTGTTAACAAGTTTTTTTTGCCGACGGCTGTCACAATGATGTCAGCTTGCCGGCAAATTTCTTTGAGATTTTTGGTGTAACGATTGGCCACAGTAACAGTGGCTTCCTTATTGAGCAAGATAATGGCTAGAGGTTTGCCGACCAAGGCGCCAGCGCCAATGATGACCACCCGTTTTCCTTTGAGCTTGATGTTTAAAATTTTAAGGATCGCCTTAACCGCTCCCGGGGTAGGAGGAAGGATTAATCCGGTTTTCATCACTAGTTTTCCTAAATTAGTATCAGTCAGGCAATCCACATCGAATTTGGGATTGATAGCGTTCAAAACTTCCGTAGTATATAAAGGTTCAGGAAGGGGGAGCTGGACAATCAGACCACCCAGGTGATTATCCTTTTGGATGTTATGGATTTTTTGTACTAAAATCTTCTTGCTGATATTGGCTGGTAAATGATGGAGCTGAAAATTGATTCCGACTTTTTTTGCGGCTTCGGCTTTTTTTCGAACATAGGTGAGTGAGGGAGTGTGTTCGCCAACCAAAACCACGGCTAAAGTTATCTTTAGTTTCCGGTTTTTTATCTCTTCTGCCACTTCTTTCAAGATATTGGCGGCGATTTTCTTTCCATCAATGATTTTTCCCATTTGCATATGCCCGTAGTTTAGCGGATTTTTGTCGGTCTGTCCAGGTAAAACAAAAAACCGCTGCGCACAGCGGTCCTGGTTAGTCGGCAAGCGAGTTGTCGAATAAGGCGGGGGTGGTCACGAAGTGTGACCGAAGGATGGGAAAGAACTAATCTGGGTGGGGGTGAGAGAAGGAACTACTTGAGGCAGGGGGTGGACTCGCAGCGGACGGCTCGCGTGCATCGCGCATCAACCCACTGGATTTCCAGCGAGTCTCCGCGCTTGAGGTCCGCCGGGACGAACAGGGCCTTGCCCCGGCCATGGGCGTGCCGCTCCTTGACTTCGTAGAGTCCCTTGCTGCCAAGGATGAGGCGGAAGACCAACGGTGTTTCGGCCACCTCGCCTTCCCGCGGCTTGCGATGATCGACCCGCTGGTAAGCGTCTTTCGGATCGAAGTCCACTTCGAATCTGCAGCCAGGCTTCAGCTCAATCATACCTCCGATTCCAAGCATGACACCCTCCTCGTTGGACCACTGATAATAATTATCCAGTGGTAAGTTATGAATGGGATGATAACGGAGCAAAAGGAAAAAGTCAAGGAAGGTATTAGATATTTGACAATTACAGTTGTCAGTAGTATACTCACCCGTTGAGTTTCGGGTATTGGCATTAGCTGTTTTCCCTATCAGTTTGGTAAGACAGCTGTTGCCAATCCTTTCCGGTAAGCCCCGGACAGGTAAGTAACAGAAGCGGCCTCAGCCGGCTGCGCTTTCAAAACTAGGGGCTAAAGAAAGCCCCGCATCTGGGAGGTGGTGTTATGATTGAACATGCAAGCTTGGCAGAATGGGGAAGTCTAGTTGTCTTCTGTATCTGGTTGGCCTTGATCGCCACTGGGGTGTACGCAGTGGAAGTGTCCCGGAATGGTCAGCCGGGCGGTCTCGGCCGGTGGTACTGGGGAGTGTTCTGCTGCTTCGGTAGTCTGGTTCCGGCCGTCTGGGCTGGAGATGTGTTGTATTACTGCGCCAGCTATCTGAATGCGGATAGTCCTGAAACTGCCCAGTGCTGGCACGAGTTCATCTTTCGCTACGTAGTGAACTACATTTGTCCTTTTGTGGGATCAGCAATGGCTCTCATCTGGGCTTTTTCCCTTTCAGGCTATGGCCAAGTCTTCAAGAAGTTTTTTGGCCTGGAGCCGTGGTTCTCATATCACCGCCAAAAGCCTCATATTCAAGAGGCAGTGAATGAAGTTCTGGCCCTCCGAGCTAACAAGTTCCACAATCTCTGTATGCTTCAGGAGAGTGGGGCGCATCTGAAGAACATCGAGGCTAGGGACTATGCCGGATTGTTGAAAGCCGAAGAGGAACAGGCCAAAGGCATCCAGGAAGCCAAGGAGGATTTCTGGAAAGCTCACAGGGTGGCGAAGTACTTCGGTTTCATGATGAGGGAGAGTCATAAAGACTACCTCAACAGACCACTGGCATCTGAGGCCGATCCAGTATCCTGATTCGTTCCTTCCCGCCGTACCTTTCTGGGAGGTTCTCTTCCTAAATCCCTGATCAGGTTCTCTGATCGGGGAAAGCAAAAAAACACTTTGGAAAAGGTGTTTTTTTGTTGTGAATTTTATTTTCCAGCCAACTGTCCGCAGGCGGCTTTGATATCAGAGCCAAAACTGTGGCGTTGGGTGACATTGAGGCCAGCCCGAAGCAGGATGTTTTTGAATTTTCTGACCCTGGCCGGCGGGGAAGGAAGAAAGGAACCAGTGGGGTTATAAGTCAGGAGGTTAACTAGATAAAGGGGGTGGGAGAGTAGGTCAGCCAGTTCTTTTGCTTCTTTTTCGCTGTCATTTATTTGGTCTAGCAAGAGATATTCAAACATGACCTGGCGGGATTTTTTTTCCACATATTTTTCTACCGCGACCAGGACTTCTTTTAAGGGATAACGAATATTGATTGGCATCAATTGATTGCGTAATTTATCATTAGGAGCGTGCAAGGAAATGGCGAGGTTGAGTTGGAGGTCTTCTTTGGTGAATTTTTTTATACCTTCGACAATACCGCTGGTGGAAATGGAGATATGGCGAGCGCCGATGTTAAAGCTGGTTGGATCATTGATGATTTTAATCGCGGCAAGGACATTGTCATAGTTTAGAAATGGTTCGCCCATACCCATGAAAACCACGTTATTTATTTTTTCCTCTGGTCCCTTTTGTTTCAGATACCGGGCGAAGAATAAAAGTTGGGAAATGATTTCAGAAACAGTTAAATTGCGTTTGAAACCCATTTTTCCAGTAGCGCAAAAAGCACAGTTCAGGGGACAGCCGACTTGAGAGGAAAGACAGACTGTCTGACGACCGTCTTGATGGCGCAATAATACGGTTTCAATTTTATTTTTGTCTATTAAGGTAAGAACCGCCTTAACGGTTGGACTTTTTTGAGAACCAAAGATTTCCGCTTGAATTTCTAACGGTGCTTCTTTTTCCAGTTTTTCTCTCAAGGCTTTGGGTAGGGTGGTGTTATCCTGCCAGCTATGGATTAAATCTTGAAAAATAGCCTGCCAAGCCTGGGCAAAACGGAATTTCGGCTCTCCTTGTAAAGCTAGTTTAATGTGGTCGAGATCCATAACCTGATTGGGTTAACTAACGGGCGAGACAGTCTCAGAGTCTTAGAGTGGTCCGGCTGATTTCTTCTTTCTTTTTACCAAACCAACAATGCCGATGATAGTTATTAGTAATCCCAGCATTTGTGCTCCGGGACTGTCATCATATCCGCCGTATACAAAAAGAAATACGCCGAACAAGATGGCGAGAATGGAAAAAAATATTCTACTTTTTTTCATACATGGCAATTTGGCTCGGAGACTTGGAATCGAACCAAGATCAGCAGGGCCAGAACCTGCCGTCCTACCTTTAGACGATCTCCGAATATTATTCAATTAAGGAAAGACCGATTTTCAACCGAGAGAAATAACTGGGGCCAACTGTCTTGATACTGGACCAAGAGAAATTATGGCGGTTGAATACTTCTTCATTCAAAATATGGCGAATTACGTTTTTTTCTATTAGGTAGACCCGGGCTTCATCTTTTAACTTGACAAGATCCTGATCCTTAATTTGAGTCTCATTAGTGAGTGGATCATAGCCATCGGCTACTTCTTGGCCGTCCAGAAAGTTGTCATCATCGGTGTCAGTGTCAAGTAGACTAGTTTGATAACTTATTTCTTCCGCTTTAGTCAGGCCGTCATTGTCCCCGTCAGTGTCAGCGGAAGAAATAATCTGAGCCGAAGTAAAAATCGCCCGGGGCAGTCCATTTTTTATGTCACCGGTTGGTACATAATCATGAAGAGCCGAACTGATTCTATCATAATGATAGCGAAAGTCAAGGCCGGAATTTAGACCTGGTTCATTGGTGATATACTCAGTTTTTTCCTCGTCATAGCCAGTAATGACAAGGACGTGGTAGCGGGGAGGAGGATAACGAAAGTACGGGTTTTTTAAATCCGGACCAGACAAAGGCACAATTACCGGACGATTGTGATCAAGTTCGTTTTTTATTTGTTCTTGACTGGGATTATCCACGATCGTAGCTTCAAAAGCCAGGTATTTGTTTATTAAATCAGCCATGAGAGTCGCATTTTCATCTAAGCTTGGGCCGTAGAATTGATTTTTGATGTCCAGGATATACTGGATTCGTTTTTTAGCCAAGGTACGTTCCAGACGGCCAGATAGTGAAGCGGTTGGGAGGGGGAGATAGAAAGCTTCAACCATGGCAATGGAGGCTTCTTCGCAGGCGTCCTTCCAGGGCTGTTGCCAATAACCATAAGGCGCCTGGGGAGTGTAGGGCACAGGTATTTTTTGCGCTCTACTTTCCAGGGGGCAGAAGAGGCAGATTAAGATAATAAAAAAAATAATGGATCGCATCCGGTTTAACTAGTAATTCCACCGCCTAAGTGGGAGACTATTTTTTGTAATTCGTCAGTTTCTACTGGTCGGCCGGTGTCCGTCTCTTTTTCCTTGCTTTCCACAATTGCGGTTACCAAGACATTTTCGGAAAATATCTGCTGAAGTAGATTATTGAGATTTTTTTGACAGTTTTTTTCCATCAGTTTGTCCCGATGAAAACTGAATCCGACACTGACGGTGATGACATTGTCTTTGATCTCTTTGATTTCCGCCATTCTTAGGATGAAAGAAAGAGAGGGGAAATTTTTTTCTACTAAATCCAGAAAACTAGGCCACTTTTCTTGTCCCTCTTCTTCAGTGATTTGTCGTTTGCTCACCAATTGTCTCACCTTGTCAGTAAATTTGGTCTTAGTGGTTTCGATTTCTAAAGTAATTTCTTCCTTTTTATCTTCTTTCTTTGTTTTTTTTTCTTCGGCCCATGGGAGATTGGGTGGATTGTTGTCTTCGTGGTTACTTTGTTCGGGTTCAGGAGAAATTGAGTTTCCAGCCCATTCTACGGCGGCCATTTCTAAGGGTAATTGAGGGAGAGGAGATTTTTTGATCTCTCCGCTCCGACGCAATAGTAAATCAGTGAGCTTAACAATTTCAGACTGGCTAATTTTTTTGCTTAGTTGACGGACCTGTCCGCGGGCTTCTTCACTCAAGTCAGGAGCGACCAGCTCTGTTTCTCCAGAAATTGATTCCACTAACAAGGTTCGTAGCAGTTCGATTATTTCTATCATGAACTGAGAAAGGTTGACTCCGTCGGCCACCAGCTGGTTGATAGTCTGGATAGCTGCCAGTGGTTGGCGCTCCACAAAAGCCGTGAGGAATTTCAAGGTGGTTTCAGCGTCAGTCGTGGGCAAGAGAAAGGCCGCTTTTTCTAAAGTGATTTCTTTTTCACCGGCGGCAAAGATTTGATCTAAAAGACTGATTGCATCGCGAACACAACCCTCGCTTTTGCCAATGATCCGTTCTAAAACTTTCTTATCAATCTTCACGCCTTCGACTTTGGCCACTGCTTCCAAATGCTTTTTCAAGATGGCGTAAGGGACACGTTGGAATTGAAAACGCTGGCAACGGGAAACAATTGTCGGGAGAAGTTTATGCGCCTCGGTAGTGGCGAGAATGAAAATAACATGGGTCGGAGGTTCTTCCAAAGTTTTCAACAGGGCGTTGAAGGCGCTGGTTGATAGCATGTGCACTTCGTCAATGATGAAAACCTTGTATTTAGAGGTTGTGGGCTTGAATTGCGAATTTTCAATGATGTTTTCTCGGACATTGTCTACGCCAGTATGACTGGCAGCATCGATTTCAATCACATCAATAGAGCGAGAAGCGGCGATTTCTTGGCAAGAAGAACAGTGATTGCAAGGTTCAGATTCTTTGGTTTTCCGGTTAGGGCAATTCAAAGATTTGGCCAAAATACGGGCCAAAGTTGTCTTACCCACTCCTCGGGGGCCAGAGAACAGATAGGCGTGGGCAACCTTGTCTCCTAGGACCTGGTTTACCAAGGTCTGAGTAATATGTTCTTGACCAATTACTTGGCCAAAAGTTTGAGGACGATGTTTATGATATAGAGCCATATAAGACGCAGTCATTATACACTAGGTGATTTAGTTTGGCCAATGAAAAATTGGGCATTTTCCGTCCGAATGGTGGATAGAGTTGCCCTGGCTGAGATTATATGCTATAATGTGGATAACTTAATTAAGGTTCATAAGCTAACTTTTAATCATGGACATTATGCCAAGAAAAGCGAACCCCGCCCTGCTCAAGCCAATGACTTTGAGTGCTGAGCTGGAAGCTGTCGTGGGAAAAGGCCCTTTGCCACGCGCCCAGGTAGTAAAAAAACTCTGGGAGTATATTAAGGCCAATGGTTTACAAGATGCGACCAACAAAAGAATGATTAATGCCGATGAGAAGCTCAAAGTCGTTTTTGGCGGCAAGGGCAAGGTAGATATGTTTGAAATGACTAAATTGGTTTCTGCTCACCTGAGCTAACCAGTACTGAGAAAAAAACAAAGACCACCAGAAATGGTGGTTTTTGCTTGGAGCCCGACGGATTGAAGATTGTCAGGCTAAGAGGGGAGACTGGCGAGATAGAGGAACAGATGGTCACAGCCCAGGCAGACCGTGGTCACGGTCCAGAGGTAGGTGAACTTGGGGAGGTCTTCGTATTGGCGAGACCGCCGGAGGCAGTAGGTAAAAAAGACGAAGAAAATCAGGCACGCCAAGGCACAGACAAACAACGGGCCGCTGATCTCCATCAGCATCTCTACTGTTGCTCTATCCATTTGGATTCCTCCTGTAGAAAGTGCGAAGCGAGTATGCCCTTTTTAGGAGGAAAAGTCAAGTCAGGGGCCAGTAGGTAGACGATTTTTTAAAGCACTTTCCAAAGTAATTTCATCGGCGTATTGCAAATCTGAACCCATGGGAAGGCCGCGGGCCAGACGGGTGATTCGCAGTTGGTGGTTGGCGCTGTTCAATTGGTTTTGTAAATACATCATTGTAGTCTCTCCGGCCAAATCTGGATTCAAAGCAAGAATGACTTCTCGCAATTCAGGTTGGCGGGCGCGGTGGATCAATTCCTTGATTTTTAATTCATTGAGTGATTCTTGATTTTCAGGAGACAGGGTACCACGCAGAACATGGTACAGACCTTTGTATTGCCCGGTTTTTTCTAGGGCCTGGACATCGGGCGGAGTGGCGACAACGCAAAGTAAAGAACGGTCGCGACGAGAGTCGGCACAAAGCGGACAGGGAGAAGAGAGGGAAAAATCCCAGCAAGTTTCACAGCTTTTTATCTCTTTTACCAATTGGTTAAGGGCCGAACTAAGTTCAGCTACCTCTTTTTTTCCGCTTTTTAAAAGAAAAAAAACAAAACGTTCGGCTGTTCGTTCTCCAACCGACGGCAGAAGGGAAAAGGCTTCAATCAATTGTCGGATGGGCCGGGGATACATGGTTAATTTATTCCGGGAATATTAGGCAGACCGCCCATATCTTTGATTTTGGTGGCCATGATTCTTTGCATTTTTTTTAAGGCTTCCTCGTGCGCCGAAATCAGGCCGGAAGTCAGACGCTCTTTTTGAGTGGGGGAAAGTAATTCTTCGGCAATTTCTAAGTGGCGGATTTTTAGATTACCATCCATAGTCAAGGAAATTTTTCCTCCGGTACTATCTACAGTGGTGCTTTCTTCAGCTAATTGCGATTGCAGAGTTTTCGCTTGACTGCGTAAATCTTTGAATTGTTTGAGTTTGTTGAACATATGTTTAGTTATTATCTTGTTTATTCAGACCCCAGTTTTTATTAGAAAATTTTTCTTGGGACATGAGGGTTAAAATTTCTTGGGTAATGGCTTGGCAATCCTTTTGGTTTAGAGGCTGGAGAGATTCGTAGAATTTAGGTTGTTCTTCCCGATGTGGCAGATATAGAGCTTGACCGAATTTTTGTTGTTGGGCGTTGCGAGCTCGACCGTATAGATGCAAGTGCAGGTAAGGGCCCTCTGGTTTGAATACACTCCAATTGCCATTATCTTGATAATTAATCCGGCCGATATTGATGCCTTGTTTTGGCAAAGCTACAGTCATGGCCTGGCCAACCACCAGACTGAGGCGCATAAGTTCAATGGCCAACGGGGGGGGAGTTCTAATCGGTCTCGGTACCTTGTTTTAGGCGTTATTTTAATATGGCCGCCATCGAGCCTGTCTATGTGAGGTCTGTCTACGGCTTCAACCAGAAAATTGGGTGTTTCAAAAATAAGAGCCATCATTGTGGGATTAAAAGTTTGGCATTTCCGTAGTTGGTGACGGGGTTTTTTTGTCAATGAAATCATTTTCTAGATTGCGGAAACTGGCGCGCGGTTCGTCAAAATATAGTTTGACCATACCGGTGGGGCCGTTACGGTGTTTGGCTACATGGATTTCTGCTAAGTGGCGCTCATCTGGTGGCACATCTTCCAGACGATAACTACGATCAGCTGCCTTACGATAAATGAACATAACCACATCAGCGTCTTGTTCAATGGAGCCGGATTCCCGGAGGTCGGACAATTTAGGAATGGCTGGTTTTCGTTGTTCCACTAAACGGGATAATTGGGAGAGAGCTAATACTGGCACATTAAGTTCTCGGGCAATACCTTTGAGGTTGCGACTGATTTCGGCCACTTCTTGCACTCGATTATCCGCATATCGGCGGTTATGTGATTCCATCAATTGAAGATAGTCAACAACAATTAAACCGAGTCCGTATTCAGCTTGTAAACGTCGGGCCTTAGCTCGAATTTGCATGACGTTGTTTCCCGGGCTGTCATCAATATAAATCGGAGCTTCGGACAAAACGCCCATGGCATGGCCGATACGTTGGAAGTCAGTGGAATCAGGACGATCAGAAAGATTGCCAGTACGCATTTTCCATAGATCTACGCCCGCTTCTGAACAAAGCATACGGTCAACCAGTTGTTCCTTGCTCATTTCTAAAGAAAAAACTCCAACCGGTACTT
>DATDUP010000033.1:0-5486 GCA_035290345.1 Patescibacteria group bacterium | reverse complement strand
TATCGTTTGGCGACAATTCACAATGTCCACTTCTTTCTTAATTTAATGCAAGAAATTCGGCAAGCGATTAAAGAAGATAAATTTTTAGAATTAAAGAAACAGTGGGTATAACCATCTAATGAACGACACACAAACCGCTTAAAATGCGGTTTTTTGCTTATTTTAAGCCAAAATTGCCACATGCCCCTTGACAAAACACCTAAAATGTGATATAATTAATTGTCTCGTTAAGTGGCACACCACCACTTGAGACAAGGAGGCCACCTTCTGGCCCAGCATGTTTCGGTGAATATCTCTCGAAAAAGGAGGGGATGTGCTGTGGTGAACTAGACGGTGAAAGCCGATGGGGGTACGAGACTGCTTCGCTTGCGAAGAATCTCTGTCTCGTACCCCCACGTCCCAATTCAAACTAAATACCGCCGTTTTGGCGGTATTATTTTTCAATTTAAACTATCTTTTGATTTCTTTGACCACGGCCACCAACCTTTCTTTTTTTCTGCGTTTCTTCTATCTTGCCTCTCCTTTTCTAATTGCAATTTAGCTTTTTCTACTTGCGCGTTTCCAATTTCTTCTGTTGTTGCTTTTATTCCCGGCAACCAATCGCCGGCTTCATCGTCTGCCTTTGGTTTGACTAACACTTCCTCTGGACCTTCCTCGCTCACACCTTCGTCAATTATCGGGACTGAGGAAGGAATGGCATCAAAGCGTTGAAAAACTTTTGGCTGGGTTCCTTTCCCCCCTATTCTTTCCGCAACCCACTTCCCCTGGTCTCTAAGCGGTATTCTCTTAACATCTGGCTCCATTTGATGTGGCTCTGATCTCTCTAATTTATCTTCTTCTGACTCGCCAGGATGCGCAATTGGTACGCCTCTCTTCCATAATCTTTCTAAATTTTCACCCTCTGATCTTCCATCGTAAGACATAGTAAAAAAAACTATTAAATTATACATACATTATACCATAATTTTTGCCCTTTTGTCAATGGCTTCAGCGCGACTGCGCTCTGTGGGCATAGAAAGAGGGGCTTGACTATATCTCGCTTTTGAAATATTATTATATTGGAGCAGTTAACTGCAAATCCCCACCGGAGGCGGATGGGGTAAGCAAGGTTAAATGGGAGAGGAGAATAAGACGCCACATCCGGATGAGTGTGACTGTGAAGAGTGTAGGTCTGCTATTGATAAGATGTCTCTTGATGAGTTCATTAGGAAGGCGGAGGCAATCCGCGCGAGAAAACGCAAGGAAAGGCGGCAGAAGGGCCTCGGAGGTCTTGAGGAGTTTGGTGTTTGGGGCCTCAAGCGCATACCCAGAGATTAGCAGACCACCCCCTCTCTACATTTCCGTCTCTTTTTTCCTCGGTCTTCCCACCCCCAAGGTTGGAGGCCGAAGTCGAGACCCCAGCCAATCTTAGTTAGTAAGATAATTATTAATTAAGATTGGGTCTTGATAAAAATAAAACACCCTGACGAAAGTCGGGGTGTTTTTGTTTTGATTGAGTGATTTTGAAAAACAAAAAATCCGACTTGTGTCGGGTTTTTTGGGTTGGGGGGATGAGGCAAGTTCATCCCAGTTTAAAGATCATTCGTTCTTCCCGCGTCTGCCATTGTGGCAGCTTGCCTTGCGGGCCTTTCTCACACTAGTTGACCTCTACCTCCATCGTCATGTTGAGGCCGGTATTGACGATGAAGTACATCTCACCGTCTTCCTGGTTTACTAGTGTTCCGATCGAGAGAGCGACCGGCAGGAAAAACCTGCCGTAGACACCGACAAGAACCTCAGTTACTCCGACTTCAGGTGGAGCAGGCAGATAGTTGTTGCCGAAATAGGCTCCAACCATCCCATTGTGCACTTCGAAACTCAAACCATTTCCCTTGTCATCCGGTGTATGGAGGAGTACGTGGACGTAGATGGTCCATAGGCGGTCGACTGTTTCCACGACCTCTCCTTTTTCGTAACTGCCCCACCAATCTGTCTTCTGCTCTGTGCTGTAGTTCAGGTAGAATGAGCCCCCCAGGCCCACCGTCATCCAAGGAAAGACTTCTCGGTCCAGATAGATCTTTCCTCCGAATAGCGGTTGTGCGTAGAGGTCGGAGCCATAGATGGGGGCCTGAGCCCCCCAAGACATTCCCACCTCACTTCCGATCTGGTACTTGCTGTGGTCGTCGTTTTCCTTGGCAATGGATGCACCGGAGGAGAACAGTACGACGATGAGAATGAGGACGACAAAATTCCACTTGTACATTGAACCTTTCTTGCCCCATCCGCCTCCGGTGGGGACTTTGTTGGTTCTACTTGGCCTTTAGCCTATTTAAGCGCTAAGTGATAACGCACAAATAGGCATAGGCCAAATTTTGCTTGTCATGAGCTTGCCGAATGAAAGGAACAAAAACTGACTATTTATTATACCACATTTATTGACTTTTGTCAATAACCACGGATCTTTGACACAGATTCACACGGATGCTATAATCCACGTAACAATTTAACAGTTTAACAATTTAACAGTTTAACAATATGAAACACTTCAAATATCTCGACCTCATCACCACCGCATTCGCCGTGGTACTAATTCTCTCCAACATCACCAGCACGAAAATATTGTCGCTTGGCTGGTTTAGTTTTGATGGTGGGACAATTTTATTTCCCTTGGCGTATATTTTTGGCGATATTTTAACAGAGGTTTATGGCTATGCGCGGGCGAGACGAGTAATCTGGATTGGATTTGCAATGAACTTGCTGATGGTTGTAACTTTCTGGGTCGTGCAGAAACTTCCGCCAGCCATGGACTGGGGCAATCAAGCCGCTTTTGAATCAATCCTTGGTGTGGTACCACGCATTGTACTGGGAAGTTTGTGCGCTTATTTGGTTGGCGAGTTTTTGAATAGTTATGTTTTGGCGAAAATAAAAGTAAAAACGCAAGGCAAGTATCTTTGGCTCCGCGCGCTTGGCTCTACTGTTGTTGGCCAATTCGCCGATACTACTGTTTTTCTACTCATTGCCTTTGCCGGCGTCTTGCCGTGGAACTTGATCTGGATAATTTGGGTGTCAAACTATATTTTCAAAATTTTAGTGGAAGTGATTTTACTGCCAGTAACTTACAGAATCGTAGCTTATTTGAAGAAAAAAGAAGAGATGGATTATTTTGACACTGACACCAACTTCAATCCAACCAAAATGAGTGAATAGAACACTGATTTAACGGATTTAACTGATTTTAACGGATCAAAAAACGCCCCGATGTAATCATCGAGGCGGTTTTAAATTTATCTTCTAACCCACCAATTCCCCCAAACGACGATTTGTATTCTGTCGATTCTTTCTCATTGGACCCATCCCGCGCGTTGTGCTTGTGCCACCCGCTTGTTTTGATTCTCCGCGCTTTTGCGGCCTAGATAAAAATCGACTTTCATCAGCCACATCATCCATTGGCAAAGCATTCGGTATTGTATCCAATTCTGCGCCTTTTTCTGTGTTACCAAGTATTCTTTCCACCCTATCTTTTCTACCAGTCAAAGACGCGACATCAACCGTCCGCAGTTCTTTCCTTGCATTTTCTACCACCTTTATAATTTTTCTTACATCGCCTTTCCCACCTTCCACTCTCTCACTGTTATTTTTACGCATCATATCGGACTCTGCCGAAGGATGACATCTAGTAAACCCTCCTGGAAATTCTCTTGACATAAATAAAAATTAATGAATAAACATCGCATCGCCAAAAGAATAAAATCTATACTTTTGGTCAACTGCGTCTTGATAACATTGTAACATAAACGTCATATCACCTGCAAATGCTGAAACTAACATCAAAAGCGTTGACTTTGGCAAGTGAAAATTGGTGATCATAGCATCCACGACTCTAAATTCAAAGCCGGGTTTGATGAAGATGTTGATATCGCCGGTGTAGGACCGAACAATTCCTCCCCTACCAGGGGAGGTGCCCAAAGGGCGGAGGGGTCTGTTTGCAATACAGGCGCTAGATTTACTAAAGACCCCCTCTGAAACTCCCCCTGATAGGGGGAGAAATTGAGCTACGCCTTCAAGCGTGCGGACAGTGGTGGTGCCAACTGCAATCACTCTCCGTCCTTCTTTCTTTGCCAAATTTATTTTCTCCGCATTTTCCTCGCTTAACTCCACCCACTCACTATGCATAGTGTGGTCTTCTACACGCTCTGATTTGACTGGCAAAAAAGTTCCAAGGCCAACATGCAAAGTAACTTCGGCAAATTCAACGCCCTTTTTCTTTAATTTCTCAATTAATTCCGGAGTAAAATGAAAACCAGCAGTCGGCGCCGCCACTGATCCCTCATGCTTGGCATAGACCGTTTGATAACTTTCTAACTCGTGTGGTTCGTCTTTTACATACGGCGGAACAGGGATATGGCCATATTTATTGGCCTTCTGACGAACTGTCTCCGCGTCAGAAGCCTGCCCTGAGCTTGCCGAATGGGGAAACTGCACCAAAATCGTGCCATCTGATTCTTTGAGCATGGCATCACAATAAAAGTCTGGAGCAAAGTGGACACGCATCCCCTCTCGCAAATGCCGACCCGGCTTGGCCAAAACTTTCCACACCCCTTCGTTCTCCATTGGACGCACAAGAAAAATCTCAACGAGTTTTTTGTGCTCAAATAATTCATCGTCATTTAAGTCAGTCAGTTTTCCAAACAACCGCGCTTTGAAAACCTTTGAATTGTTCCAGACAATTAAGTCGCCAGGTTTGAGATAATCAACAATATCATAAAAATGACAGTGCTTCGTCATATTCTTTGCTCTATCAACCACCATCAGACGCGAAGAATCGCGCGGGTTTGTAGGAAATTGAGCAATTAGTTCGGAAGGTAGATTGTAGTCGAAATCAGATGTTTGCATAAAGGCTTACAAGGCCTGCAAGGCTTACAATGCTTACAAGGCTATTTAATTGATTTAATTAATTGAAATACTAAATATCCCACTTCTTTACTTTTATTATATATGAAATCAAACTGTTTTTTGTCTATATAACCCAATTCTAAAGCTAATTCAAAATAGCACTGACACTCATTTAAAGAACCGGTTGTGATATACAAGAAACGAACGAAATCTTTATCAGTTGGTTTACCACGTCCTTCAACAAGATTTGCCAACACAGACACCGACGCTCGACGTAACTGACTGACTAAACCATATAATTCATCAGCCGGAAACAATTTTGTCAATCTATAAACTAATTTTACAAATTCTAATGCCTTTTTCCATGCTAACAAATTGTGATAATCTTGCATATCAAAAGCCTTGTGAGCCTTGTCGGCATTGTAAGCCTTGTAAGCCCTCATTTCAAATACTTCGCCACATTCAAATTATGCTCTTCAAGAGTCTTCGCATATCTCATCACTCCATCATCCCCGGCCATAAAATAAACATAACTATTTTTTGTCGGTTCAAGGACTGCTTTGATCGCGTCTAAACTGGGATTACAAATCGGACCAGGCGGCAGACCGGGATAT
>DATDUP010000032.1:0-9404 GCA_035290345.1 Patescibacteria group bacterium | reverse complement strand
AAGAACTGTGGCCAGTATGGTTGGCGAATTATCTCCGCTTCTAAAATACCCAATCGAAGTGGGTACTGGACAAAATCTATTCACTGGAGAGCCAATAGCCGAATCAAACCGAGTATATCCGTTTATAAACAAAGTACCGGGATTAAGAGAATGGCTGGAAGTTAGAGAAAAAGAAAATAAGAACGGTTCAGTAAGCTACACAGCCAATGCCTACAAGCTTCATTTTTTGAATACCGCATTGGGGAGGTTTTATACCACGGCCGGAAAATTAACTGACGACAAAACATCCGGTGCGGTTAAGTTTCTGTATGGATTACTCGGCTCAAAGGCGAAATCAGTGGATATAGAAAAAGAAAAGTATTGGCGAGATCAAGAACTGCAAGATCGACTTGAACAAGCATTGGAAAGTAGAGGTCTAATTAGACAATTTGAAAGAGCATATATACCAAAATAAAAATATGAATGACGAATCTTATCAAAACAACATGCAGGATAAACGGCTTGATAGTATCGAAAAGCATATTGTCATTATTAACGAGGAAATGGGGTCGGTTAAAAATGACATGGCTTGGATCAAGAAGTTTTTCTGGCTAATTGCCACTGCATCAGTCGGCGGACTTATAACCGCATTAATTAATTTACTAATCTCATTAGCAAAACACTATGGAACTTAAACCTGACAAAATCAAATATTTGATTATCCATCATTCTGCGACCGCCAGAGACACCACAACATTCGATGCGGTAAAAAAATATCACATCTCAAAAGGCTGGGGCGACATCGGATATCACTTTTTTATAACAGCCAGCGGTAAAGTGATGGCTGGACGATCCGAAAATACGATCGGGGCACATTGCGTGGCTGATAGTATGAATTTCAAATCACTTGGAATTTGTCTGCCCGGAAACTTCATGACGGAAGTACCAACCGTTGAGCAATTGTCTTCATTATTGGAATTACTCAAAAAACTAATGTCGAAGTATGGCATTCCAAAAGAGAATGTTCTCGGACATCGTGAGGTTGTCGGAGCTTCGACGGCTTGCCCGGGAGATAATCTCCAGAAATGGGTATCCAATTTTAGAGGACAAAAAGACGAAATTGACCGGTCCACGATTGCCGAACAGGTCATGAATCATTTAGAACAAGCAATTGATAAATTAAAACAAATACTATGACACAAGCACATAAAGAAGCTTTAAAACACCTTGCAATCGTTTTTCTGTATTCCGGAGTCTCATCCATCCTGCCGATCCTTTTAGCTTATGTACAGAATGACCCTCGCTGGGCATTACTTATCCCGATTATAAACTCGGCGTGGTACGCCATAACCCGATACCTGAAAGAAAGGAAACTGATTGAGGAAGCCCTAACGAGAGGTGATGAATTTTAGCTAAATTAAGCAATTTAAGATTAGTAGACCTTAACAGCGAATGCCGGAACCTCAAAAGAGGCTGGATTTTCCTTGTAAAATAACCGTAATTGGCGTATAATTTTATCAATACGACCATAAGATAAGGTCTTTAAGGCGAATACCGGTTCAAAGTTCCGGACATCGTCACCGCTCGTGGAATAATTGGTCAGAATAAGGCCAGTTATTTTATTTATGTTAACCATTACGATAAAGGATGATCGTGTTTCCCTTTTTTTTTGTTTACCTGGGCTACTTGACCTTTTATTCTTTTTGGATTATTTTTCTCTTGAAGCCAGACAGGGGATCTGGCCCGAACTTTCTTAGGGGGGGACCAATGTTTTCCATAGCCTACAGTGCTGGAGTAGAAGCGAGAATCGCAACCCTGTCGCCGGAAAGACAGAAAAAGGTGAGGCTGTTTCAGCCCAATCTGGACACAGTCGAAGTGTTGACCACGGCTCCTAGTCGGCTGTCTCTGGTGGTGGTCGTCATGGCGTTTCTTCTGGCCTGCGGACAGGGAGTATTTGATGGTCGCTACAGCCCCGTTCAGATCATGGGGGCCGGCCTGGTTGGTCTCATTCTGATCTACTTGACCAGTCGGCTGGTCTTCAAACTGATCTTCTGGCCCCTGCGGATGTGGGAGGTCAACAAGATCGGTCGAGCTCTGGCCCGGTATCCGGAAGGGCGCTCAGGGATTGACGATTTGTTGGAGGCCGACCCACTCATGCAGAGGAGGATCAGGAGGTACCTGGTGTGGGATCATCCGCAGAACAGTGGATGAATGTGGAATTGAGATGGGAAGTGCGGCGGTCTGGTTTTGTCCGGGCCGCCGCTGTTGTTTTATAATTGTCTGTATTTACCTGCAAGGGGTAATTTAGTATAATATGAAAGTATGGGTGATTCGGTTTTGGAGATGATCATCAAACAAAATAACGAAGTTGATAGCCGCGTCTGGAAAGATGGTGAAGATTTTCGGTTACCGAGTAATTGGCAAGCTGAACATCAGGAAGGGGAGTTGGCAGTGGACGTGGCCCAGACAGAAAAAGAGGTAATCGTAGTGTCTACTATGGCCGGGGCCGTGGGGGATAAATTGGAAATATATTTACATAATGATTTATTAACTATTCGCGGGGTACGGTTTTCTCCTTTGGAAAAAGAAAAGAACTTGGAACATTTTCATCAAGAGTGTTATTGGGGGAAGTTTTCTCGGACCATTGTCTTGCCAGTGGATGTCAAGGGGGAGATGGCCCGGGCGGAATACCGGAGCGGTGTTTTGGTCGTGCGCATACCAAAGAAAAAAAACGAGGCTAAGATTCCGGTAATCGTAGTTGAGGAATGATATGAATGTGCAGGAGATAATTGGGAAGATAAAACTATTGGTCCCAGGGCGTAAAGGGATAATAATTTTGGTTGGATTATTGGTAATGACAGGGGTATTGAGTGGAAGTTTATTCGCTTATGGTCGTTATTATGATGATCGGGTTTTCCCTGGTATCCGAGTGGGGGATATTCCGGTTGGTGGACTCACTAAAGAAGAAGTAGTCTCTCTTTTGAATTCGCTGGAGGACAAATTGACCGGAGAAGGTCTGGTTTTTGTTTATCCAGTTAATGGAGAGCAAAAGACAACAATCATTCAGCCGTTGCAAGTATATGAGGGCAGTTCTTTTGAATTGATTACGGACAATGCATCCCAGGATGCCGAGTATCTTCTTGGTTTGGGTAAGAATTTAAGCTGGTGGAAACAGGGATGGCAGGCGATAAGGATGCACTTTGCGGACGGTGACATCGCTTTACCAAGCGTGCAAATAGAAGGAGAGAAATTGGGAAAATTGTTGAAACAAGAATTGGGACAATACGAGATAGAGCCACGACAGGCTAATGTGGTTGTCAAAGCCGTGGCGCCATTAAAGTTTGAGGTTGTGAGTTCTTCGGTGGGGTATGTTTTTGATTACCAATCAGCTTTGAATCAGGTTCGAGAAAATTGGTCCCGTTTAACCTCTGCTCCAATCTTGTTGACGGCTCAGGAAGTGTGGCCGGTAGTGAAGGAAGAAGATGTTCAGGGTCTAATCCCTCGTCTGGAAGCAGTTTTTACCCCTGGGAATTTAGGCTTAAGTTACCAGGATCCTCACACCCAACAAGTGTATGATTGGAAGTTAAAAGTGGAACAGATCCAGGCTTGGTTAGAGGTCCAACCGACCGACGAAGAGAAGTTTGTGTTTGGTTTGAAAGAAAAAGAGGTAGTCGCTTATTTGGAGGAAAAAGTCGCTCCCTGGATTAATGTCCCGGCCCGCGATGCTAAATTCAAAATGGGCGATGATGGTCGGGTGACGGAGTTTCAGGGATCGCGTCCCGGTTTAAAATTGGATGTGCCAGCTTCCTACGAATTGATTAATGAGGCTATACAAGATCGGACCTGGCATGACGAAGGATTGAAAAAAACCGTGACGGTTTTGGCGACTAAGAGCGAACCAAATATCAAGACTGGGGACGTAAATAATCTGGGGATTACGGAGATATTGGGGGTGGGGATTTCGGATTATTCCCGGAGTCCGTTGAATCGGCAAAAAAATATTGCCAATGCTGTAAAAAAACTAAACGGGGTTCTGATTAAGCCGGGGGAAGAATTTTCCACTTTAAAATATACCGCCCCATTTACTCTCGAGGGCGGGTACTTGCCTGAACTGGTGATAAAGGGTGACGAACTGAAACCAGAAATCGGGGGCGGGTTGTGCCAGATTGCCACCACCTTGTTTCGGATGGCTATGAATAGCGGCATGGAAATTACCCAGCGCCGCAATCATGCCTTAGTTGTTTTTCATTATAATGATCCGGTGAATGGAAATCCTGGTACTGACGCAACCGTTTATGATCCGGCCCCGGATTTTCGTTTTCGTAATGATACTAATGACTATATTTTAGTTGAGACTTTGATGGATAAAGATTCAGAAGAATTGGTGTTTACTCTTTGGGGAACGAGCGATGGCCGAAAAGCTTGGTATGACCATCCCCAGATCATTCGTTGGTTGCCTTATGGAGAAAGAAAGGTGGTAGAAACTACGGATTTGGCTCCGGGGGAAGAAAAATGCCAAAATGCTTTTCGGGGAGCAGACGCGCGTTTTACTTATACTAAAGTCCTGGCCAATGGAGAAAAGAAAGAAATAGTTTATGAAAGTCATTACCGACCACTGCCTCAGATTTGTTTAGTCGGCGTGGAGGCGAAAGAGGATGCGGCTGGTGATTGTAGTAATGAAAACGCAGAGGAGTGTAGTGAGATCGTGGTTGAACAGGCCGATACTGAATCTGCAGAACCATTGGTTGAAAATAAAAACCCCGCCTAAAAGGCGGGGATTAGCATCTATCGAGGGGCAGTAGCCCCTCCTATGCTGTATCCAAGGGAGGTGCGGTAGGAAAAGACTAGAAGTCTTGGAGAACGAGCCGGAGCCAGTTGTCCCCTACTACACCTCTCCCCATGCTTGTCTGGATACAGAGCTGTTCTGGCTAGAGACACTAACCAAAATTGCTCCGGACCCAACAAACGATTTTAAACGGACTTCGCAGAATACCATATTTGGGGTTTATTGTCAATGGCCGGGTGTGGAAAGGTAGCATTTTTTGGCTTAAAATACACAAAACCGACCCTTTGGCCGGTTTTGTCTTACTGACAATGGAGACAGTTATTTCTCAATTACTTTG
Organism: Patescibacteria group bacterium; assembly: GCA_035290345.1. Classification (GTDB taxonomy): domain Bacteria; phylum Patescibacteriota; class Patescibacteriia; order Magasanikbacterales; family UBA922; genus DATDUP01. Next base: position 4,302 of record DATDUP010000032.1, on the reverse strand, counting down.
TCAATTAGACCATATTTGACCGCTTCGGTTGCTGTCAGGAAATAGTCGCGGTCAGTATCCTTTTCTATATCTGGTAGAGAGCGTCCGGTGTGACTAACCAGAATATGATTGAGCTGATCTTTGATTTTGAGTATTCTTTCCGCATGGATTTTGATGTCACTGGCTTGTCCTTGGGTGCCACCCATCACCTGGTGAATCATTACTTCGCTATTAGGTAGACAGAAACGTTTTCCCTTGGCCCCGGCAGCTAAGAGTAAGGAAGCCATGGAAGCAGCGATACCAATACAAATCGTGGAAACATCGGGTTTTATATATTGCATGGTATCATAAATCGCCAGACCAGCGGTGACTGCCCCTCCGGGGCAATTGATATATAACTTAATATCTTTTTCTTGATCTTGGTTAGCTAAGAAAAGTAACTGAGCAATGACCGTGTTAGCCACATTGTCATCAATGGCGCTACCCAAGAAGATTATTCGATCCTTGAGCAAGCGGGAATAAATATCGTAGGCTCTTTCCCCATAATTAGTTTTTTCAATTACTGTGGGGATGAGAAATTGGGAAGTTGGTTTTGTCATATGCGGGTATTTTATTCTTTCCAGCCAAGTTTTTCAAGGATGACCCAAATTTGGGCTAATACTTCTGACAGAGAAGCCGAGGAAGTAAATCCGGCTGCTTTGCGGTGGCCACCGCCACCCAAAGCTTTGGCTAGGCTGGAGACATCAATATCCGCCCGGGTAGTACGGAGACTGCCCTTGACCAGGCCGTTGGTCATTTCACGCAAGACAAGGGTGGCTTTGCCATCGCCGGTGTTGTTTAAGAAATTGGCAATTCCTTCCGCCTCTGTCTCTTCGGCCCCGTGTTCCGAAAAATCGGTCAGGGACAAAGAAGTATAGACTAAGCCATAGTCAGGGTTGGCTACTAAACGAGAAAGAGCCACTCCCCAAAGGCGTAAAGAATTAAGCGGTTTGTCTTTCAAAAACCATTTACGCAAGAAATTATAATTAGCACCGCGTCGAATTAGATCTCCGGCTACTTTAAGGGATTTGGCCGTAGTGCCCGGGTTAGTGAAATTTTCAGTGTCCGTGATTAAACCAGTCAAGAGAGCAGTGGCCATTTCCTTAGTGATGTTTTGGCCGTTGACTCGGAAAAACCAATAAAGGATTTCTGCAGTAGAGGAAGCGGAAGGAATGACAAGGTTATAATGTCCGAATTGGTTATTAGTCTGGTGGTGATCAAAGTTGATAATCACGGGTTGGTAAGGAAGGTTTTCCAGGTGTTCTTTGATGCCGGCGTATTTAAGATCGCCCGAATCCACGACAATGATGGTATCAAATTCTTGTTCCCAGACTTGCACATCAGTGTTTATTGTGACCAGATGGGGATGCTTTTGATACTTGGCAACGGGCGCGGACGCACAAAAGGTGTGAAACATTTTGTCCCGGAGACGTAAAAAATGTGCTAGAGCCGAGGCCGAACCTAAGGCATCCCCATCCGGATTTTGGTGGGGGATGATCAATACCTGGTTAGCAGTATCCAGGTGGGCCATGATTTGTTTGGCAGTTCTCTGAGGCATATTGATAAAGTCGTTCATTATATCCAGAGGCGGAGGATTTGTCAAGGTATCCAAGTTTCTTGTATAATGGGCATAACTTTTATGCATTTGAAAAGCCTTGAACTCCATGGCTTTAAGTCTTTTTCCCAAAAGACGGTTTTAGAATTTCTTCCTCCTCAAAGTGGGAGATATAGCGTGACAGCAGTGGTCGGACCCAATGGTAGTGGCAAGAGTAATGTAGCCGATGCTATCCGTTGGGTAATGGGTGAACAAAGTCTAAAGAGTTTGCGTGGGAAAAAGAGTTCTGACATTATTTTTTCCGGATCAGAACACAAAGGACAAATGGGCATGGCCAGCGTGACCATGGTTTTGGACAATCAGGACGGCCGGGCTCCTTTAGATTATGAAGAGCTGGTGATTACGCGGCGTTTGTATCGTTCCGGGGAAAGCGAATATGTGATTAACAACAATAGTGTTCGGCTCTTAGATTTGCAATTGCTTTTGGCTAGGGCGCAATTCGGGCAGGGGGCCTACAGTGTCATCGGCCAAGGGATGATTGACCGACTGTTGTTGCAGACTCCGGTTGAGCGCAAAGATTTTTTTGATGAAGCAGTGGGTATCAAAGAATTCCAGATCAAAAGACATCAGGCAGTTTTGAAATTAGCTCGGACGCGAGAAAATATTTCTCAAGCCGAGCTTTTGTTGAATGAGGTGTCGCCCCGTCTCCGTTCTCTTTCTCGACAGGTACGAAAATTGGAACAGCGGAATGCGGTGGCTTTAGAATTACGCGAAGCGCAGGAACAATACTATGGTTCTTTGGAAAAATATAATCGCGAACAGTTGGCTACTTGCCAGACAGAGTTAGCGAAGATCGGCGACGGTTTTTCTATCGTGCAAGAGCAGTTGATCGCCGTCCAAACCGAACTGGCCAATTTGGCCAGAGAAGAATCGGCCCAGACTGTGTTTGAAAAATGGCAGAAAGAATATGAGGATTTATCCCAGCAAAAAAATAATCGAGAAACCGAACGGGCGATCTTGTTGGGTCGGATGCAGACAGAATACGCCAAGTCCGGGCAGCAGAATTTAGCCTGGTTGGAAAGTCGATTAACGACTTTGCGCGCCGAGAACGCTCGTTTGCGGGCAGAACTGGAAGCGGCCGAGGAAAATGCCCGGATTTTGGCCAAGGGAGTTTTAGAAAAAAAACAGCAGGTCAATCAATTGTTACAGGAACGAACCGAAAGTCGCGCTCGGGTTGGTCAATTGGAGCAACGTCTGTTGTCTGAAAAAGGTGAGCAATCATATTGGCGGTATTCTGGTTTAGAAGCTGTACAAGCAGTATTGGAGGAGCGGCATCGTCTGGGGCAAGTATATGGCACGGTGGCCCAATTAGCCGAGGTGAAGGAAGAACATTGTTTGGCGTTGGATGTGGCCGCCGGGGCGTATCTTTCTTCAGTAGTGGTGGATAATGATCGAACGGCTCAGACCTGTATTGAATATCTGCGTCAGAATCAGATGGGAGTAGCCACCTTTTTACCTTTAAATAAAATTCGGCCTCGGTTAGTTGCTCAGGATATTGAGAAATTAAAGCTGTTTCCCGGGGTGGTTGGTCTGGCTGTGGACTTAGCCAAATTTGATCGCCGTTTTCTTGATATTTTTTCCTATGTCTTAGGCAACACTCTTGTGGTGCGGGATTTAAATGTTGCGCGGGAGATTGGTATTGGGCGAGTGCGGATGGTCACTTTAGCTGGTGATGTTTTGGAAACTAGTGGCAGTATGAAAGGGGGATATCGGGATACAGAAAAAAAACGTCGCCTGAGCTTCGCTCATGGGGATTCACCCTATCGTTTGCAGTCTGGGGTGGCTAAGGACCAAGAAGATTTAGAAGAAGCGCGCCGACGGGCGGATGAAGGAGAAATCGCCTATGAAAGGGCGCAAGAAGAATTGCGGGAATTATTGTCCCGCACTCAGATAGTGACTAATCAGGTAAGTATTTTGGGCGTTCAGAAACAAAATAGCGAACGGGAACTTTCCGGTTTGGAACAAGAAATGTCCTTTTCTAATCTCGCTCCAGAACAGTTTGACGCCCAAAAGACAATTCTGGCGGAAAAGAAAAAACAATTGGATGCAGAGATTGAGCAGTTAGAGAAAAATTTGCGGACGGCGGCAGGGAGATTGGAAGAATTTAATGATGCCCAAGAACAAAAAAAGAAAAGAATTTTTTCTTTACAGGAAAACATGCAGTCATTACAGGGGGAATTGAATAAGATAGTAGAGGAACGCAATCTGAAACAGATGGAGGCGGTGCGAGTGGAGACGAAATTGGAGAATCTTGCTCATGAAGCCTATCAAGAAACCGGCACCTCCTTAGAGTTAATCAGAGAAAAAGGAGTGGAGATATTGCCAGAGGCAGAAATTGGGGCCACGCAAGAGAAAGTGCAAAAATTAAAGTATCAATTGAGTTTGATCGGCGGGATTGATGAAGAGGTGGTTAAAGAATATGAAGAGACAAAAAGTAAACATGATATTTTAACCGATCAGTTAACCGATTTGAAGGCTGCCTTGGGTGATTTGGAGCAGTTAACCGAAGAATTGGATGAAGTGATGCGGAAAAAACGCAAACGCGGCTTTGCTCAAATTCGGAAAGAGTTTGCTCGCTATTTTGGCCTGTTGTTTGAAGGAGGAAAAGCGGACTTGGTTGAGCTTTATGGAGAGAAGGCCGATTTGGTTTTGGCGGAGGAAGACGAAGA
>DATDUP010000031.1:0-9536 GCA_035290345.1 Patescibacteria group bacterium | reverse complement strand
AGAATGCGGTTCCGAACTCCGGAACCGCGAGTTCGGCGAGGTATGCCTCCACAGCCGTGCCAATTCGCCGACTCGCCGCGAGCTGCTCCTCGCCAACGACATTGTTGATGTGCTTCATGTGACGCATGAACAGAATCGTTTTCATCGCTTCCTCCTTGCGGGACAGAGCCTCTCCGGAACCCCTCCGGATTAGCTACAGTCTCACGGGCCTGCCTTGAGAAAAAGCAAACCTGTGAGGCTGTAGCTCCTATAAATTGTAAAAAACTTCATTCCTGCATTTGGAGCAGGAAAGGCCAGGGTTTGGCCTATTCCAGCATCACAAATGACAGAGAATTATACCACCTTTTCTTGCTTTTGTCAAGGTATTCAGGTAAAATTGGAGATGTTGAGTGTTTTTTCATCTAATTTTAGCTAAATATGGAATATAAAGGGGTAGCCGCTCAAGGAGGAAAGGTGCAGGGGCGGATTTGTCTGGTAAAAGAACAGGGGGATTTGGTTAGATGTGAACCAGGCGATGTCTTGGTTTTGGTAGGTATAAAGCCGGATTTGTCTTCAGTACGGCGTTGTGTGGGGATTGTGGCCATTCATGGGGGCATTACTTCTCATGCCGCTATTGTGGCCCGAGAGAATGGTAAACCAGCCGTAGTTGGGTTGCAGAAAGAGGATTTGGTTGGTTTGGAACAGGCGAAGGTGGTTATAGTGGATGGCGATCTTGGATTGGTAAAAGTAATTGAGTAAAAATATGAAACATTTAGCTTTTTTTAAGGACATTGATAAAAACAGCGTAAGTCTGGCCGGAGGCAAGGGGGCATCATTGGGTGAAATGACTAAAGCCGGAATTCCGGTTCCTCCCGGTTTTGTAGTTTTAGCTGATGCCTTTGATCGTTTTATCGCTGAGACTGATTTAAAGACTGAAATTGAAGCACGTTTGGCTGAAGTAAATCCGAATGATATCAATACTGTTGACAAGGCTAGTAATGTAATTCGGGATGTAATTGCTGATACCCCGATGCCGGAAGATTTGACCACGCAAATTTTGTCAGCGTATGACGAATTGGGAGCTGAGTTTGTCGCTGTGCGTTCCTCAGCTACGGCGGAAGATAGTGAAGTGGCGAGTTGGGCCGGAGAATTGGAAAGTTATCTCAATACTACCCGGGACAATGTGGTGGAACGGGTTAAACGCTGTTGGTCATCTTTGTTTACTCCTCGAGCAATATTCTATCGTCATGAAAAGAAGTTGTTGGACAGTTATGTTTCGGTGGCGGTGGTGGTGCAAAAAATGGTGCAGTCGGAAATTTCAGGTATTGCTTTTACGGTTCATCCCGTGACTGAGGATCCGGATCAAATGATTATTGAGGCGGGTTATGGGCTGGGCGAGGCCATTGTCAGCGGTCAGGTAACTCCAGACAGTTATGTCATCCACAAGCGCGATTGGCTGATTACGGATATCAGTATTGGCCAACAAGGAAAGAAGTTGGTTAAGAATCAAGGAGGGAATAATGAATGGATAGAACTGTCAGAGGAGGATGGTGGTCGGCAAAAATTACCTGGTCGGCAGATAATCGCTGTGGCGGAAATTTGTCGGAAAATTGAGGATCATTATGGTTTTCCCTGTGATATTGAATGGGCGATTGAGAAAGGGGATATCCATATCACCCAGAGTCGGCCAATTACAACTTTGAAAGCTAAGGAAAAGGCCTAGTCAAAATATGGAAAAGACAGGAGTTTGGCGGAAATTGCGGCAAGGAGTGGAAAAATATGCGCCAGTCGTGGCGCAGTTATTGGATGATGAGGAAACTTTGGCCGTTTATTCCCGTCGCCTTTCAGACTATCAGTCAGCTCCCGAATATGGACCGGCCCAAAAAAGGATCGCCACTTTTGTGACCCAAAAGATTGAACAGTTGTTTAGTCAAAAAATTAATCTGCCTTCATCATTAGCGATCAATATTGTTGACCATCATGCGGTCATGACTCATCCGATTTTGACGGGTACGAATATTATTGCCCAGGCCCACCAATTGTTAGCCACTGGCCCCAAGACTCCGGCCGTGGCTTTTTCCAGCGCCATTGTGCCGGTCAACAATTATCTGAATAAAAAAGGATTTCATTTGGGAGGTAAGCAGATCTCTCTTTTTGCGGACAAAGAAATTCATCAGGCCAGTTATTTCATGGAAAAAAGAAAAATGAATTTTTGTGACCGTCTACAGCAGAACAAGCGGTGGACAGAATTTACTCCAGAACAGCGGTCATTTCTCCAAGAAATTGAATCTAAGTTTTTAGATTTAGACTACAGTGCGGCGGAAAATTATATTGATCAAGTCAGTTTGATCAATCATGAAATTTGGCAATGGCTATTCGCTCCAGAAGTGCGTCCGGATTTACCGTCATTGTTTCAAGTGGCTAGTGAAGATATCTTGCGTACGCTTCTGCCCGCAGAATTAGCCGATCCCCAGTCTTTGTTGGGAAAACTTTTTGTGGATGGTGAATATTGTAAACAGGTTTTGGCAGAATTTAAGGGTATTGTCGGTTGTTGGGGAGGAGAAAAAGGCACGCATTTTTTTTGGTGGCGAGATGAGAAAAATCGACCAGAGCGTTTAGAATTGGCTGGAGAAGAATTGGTCAGTGCTTCTGGTACGGGGAGATTAGCGTTTACGCCGACGGCGATTACGACGGGTCTGAAAGAAAGGCGCATCATTCCCAGTATGTTTGTCATTTATACTTTTTTGGTTTTTAGCAGTGGAGTGAAACCTTTGGGCGGTTATGGTTCCAGTACTTATATTACTAAAATGAAGCAGGCTTGGCTGCATTTGTTGGGCCAGGAGACAGAAGTGGGTAAACGTTTAAAGGCGATTGATACGGAATCTCTGGTCGGGGGCGAAATTGTTACTTATCAGTGTCAGCAGGGGGTGATCAAAGAGCAATATGCTTTTGATACGATTTTTGCCGGTGGTCTGTCTCATCAGTATCTCTCTAATTTATTGGATATGCCAATGAAGGAGCTGATTGCTCCCGCCCTACCGGATATTTATAATAGTTATGTGCCCAAAGAAGCCAGGGAAGATCTGGGTTTGACCCCTCAAGATTTAATGGGTCCTGCTTTTTCTTGGCTTTGTACTTTATGAGGAAAAAAGAAAAAGAACAATGGCACTCGCTTTTTACTCGTAGTGGTTTTCCAGTATATATTTTAGATTTGGCTGGACGTGCTTATGTTCGCGACATGAAAAAACGTCTGGGCTGGGGTTATACTAGCCAGCGTTTTATTGTCCAACAAGGAATGACCACTTCTTATTACTCCGAAACTGATCGAAAAAGTTTTCGTCGCTTTATCCAACGCGTGGCCCCGGCCAGTATTTTGGCGCGCAACCGGAAGATTATCAAGGAAATTTGCCAGGATCAACAGAAGATATTGGATTTAGTCGCCCATTCCGGGCCCAATATAGAGGATTTGCTTATTTGGTTGAAAAAAATGACTGTTGGTTATTCTCGGATTTACGCTGTTTATCGTTTTCCTTCCATGGTTGATGTCCTCGCCGCAGATTTGGTCACAGAAAAAGTGCTACTGGATTGTGCGCGAGCCAAAGACGAGATTGGTAGTTTACTGTCCGAATTGGATCGGAAAATTCTGTCCCGTTTTTTCCATTTTTTGAGTTTGGTTACGCCTTGGGCGGAAAAAGATTTGCGTTTTTTGACTGGCCGAGAAATTGAAAGTTTGTTGAAAGGAAGGCTGACGGTTACTCATCGCGAATTATCGGAACGGACTCGGCACTGTGTGTTGGTGATCAATAGTCAGGGGGAAGTTGATATCCGGTTAGGAATAGCAGCTAAGCAGCTCACTCCTCGGGCTAATCAGGTTCGAAGTGAGATTGTTCGTGGAAAAACAGTTTGTCCCGGTTGCGTACGGGGACAGGCCGTAGTGACTTTTGCGGCGAAAGATCTGGCGGTTGAAACTGGACAGGTGATTGTCATTAGCCCGATGATTACTGTGGATTATGGTCCGTGGTTGAAAAAAGTAATTGGTCTGGTAACAGATGAGGGGGGACTTACTTCTCATGCCGCGATTGTGGCCAGAGAAAAAAATATTCCCTGTTTAGTGGGCACGAAAAATGGGAGCCGGGTTTTTCACAGCGGAGACTGGGTGGAATTAGATGCGGGGGCCGGTGTTTGCCGTCAGATTAAAAAAAATAATTATTAACCTCAACGCTATGAATCATAAACGGGCTATGGCTTTCGGAGTCATGGTTTGGGTCTGGATCTTTGCTATTTTTTCGGTTCTGATGTTCCTGCCCGGCTTGCAAGGCCGGGAATGGTTGCAGACTGTTATTTTTTGGATCAGTCTGATCCCTTTGGCTTTGCTTGCGGCTAAGTGGTATTTTCGTGGTGATCCGCCCTCAGCCAAAAAAGGTTTCTGGTTGGGCTTATATGGTTTGGTCATAGGGACGATTTTGGATTTAGTTTTTACCATTCCCGCTTTTATCAAATCTTATTCCGCCTATTACTCGGATTGGACCTTGTATGTTAGTTTCGCCCTTTTTTGGATACTCTGCATCTTAGCGGGGGCTGAATTTGACAAAACTTTTACTCGGGACAAGGTTTAAAGACAAGCTTTTGGCAAAATAAGAAACAGGGTGTATAATATCCCTGTTTTTTATGAATTCTAAAAGAAAAATATATTCCTTGGTATTATTGGCAATTTTATTGTCTTTTCTGTCCGGTTTAGCCATTGGCCGGATTTGGCAGGTACGGGATTGGTTGACCGAGGGCGGAGATCGTGTACAAATTTCTAAGGTTTTAAAATTATATAGTCAATCTCAAAGTGACAGCGTGAGTTTTGAGGCTTTTTGGGATTTGTGGAACAAAGTGAAGAACAAATATGTTGATCAGCCGGTTTCGGATGTGGATTTATATTATGGAGCTTTGGGCGGCATTGTTGCTGGATTGCATGATCCTTATTCGATTTTTTTTCCACCTCAGAAAGCGAAGGAGTTTGTGGAAGATTTGTCAGGCGAGTTTGAGGGTATTGGGGCGGAAATCGGTTTGCGGGATGATTGGGTGACCGTTATTGCTCCCTTGTCTGGATCACCGGCGGAGAAAGCGGGATTACTTCCGGGGGACAAAATTATCAAAATCAATGAGGAAGAAACTTATGGATTGTCTTTGGATGAAGCCGTAGCTAAAATTCGTGGCCCCGAAGGTACGAATGTTGTTCTTTTAGTCGGTCGCGAATCTTGGGAGGATTTTAAAGAAATAATTGTGGTGCGGGAAAAAATTTCTGTTCCGACCGTACTAGTGGAGACAGAACCAAATGGTCTGGCCTATCTTCGGATCAGTTATTTCAATGAAAGCACAGGCAAAGAATTTGAAAAAGCGGTGAAAGAAATCATTTTATCTTCGCCGCGGGGCATAATCTTAGATTTACGCAGCAACCCTGGCGGTTATCTGGACTTGGCGATCGAGGTGGCCAGTGAATGGGTGGATAAAGGGGTGATTGTGGTAGAGAAAACTGCTGCGGGTCAAGAAAACACCTATCTCACCACTGGTCAGCATCGCTTTCGCGGTCTGCCCACAGTGGTTCTGATTGATGGAGGCACGGCTTCTGGTGCAGAAATTGTGGCCGGAGCTTTGCAAGATCATGGACTGGCTACGCTTGTTGGCCAACAAAGTTACGGTAAAGGTTCAGTACAAGATTTGGAGATTTTGCCCGATGGTTCGGCTCTAAAGCTGACGGTGGCACGTTGGTTTACGCCGCTTGGGGTATTAATTGACAAACAGGGGATTGCCCCGGATGTGATATTGGCGGAGATGTTCCAGGAAAAAGGGGGAGACGATGGGTATTTGGATTTGGGCCGGGAGAAAGCAGTGGAGATTTTAAAAGATAAATAAAAAACTGGCCTAAGCCAGTTTTTTGATAGGATTAAACTCTTTCTGGCCAATGCGGATCTACTTCTACCTCCAGATCAAGATAGATTTTTGTATTCAAAGCCTGTTCTAATTCTCGGCGGGCGGCTTGGCCAATTTCTTTTATCTTTCTTCCGCCTCGGCCGATGATTATTTTTTTGTAGCGATCAGCAGAAGTAAGAATACGGGCAGTGATGACGGTTACCCCGGTTTTTTCCTCTACGTCATCGACTTCTACTGTCGTCGTATAGGGAACTTCTTTATCAAAGCAATCAAAGATTTTTTCCCGGATGATTTCACCCACCCAGAAATAATCATCAACGTTAGTCAACTGTTGGTCAAAGTAGAGTGGTTCACTTTCTGGTAAAAATTCAAAAACTTTTTGTCGTAGAGGTTCGATGTGACTAGCGCGCAGAGCGGACAATTTGAAGAGACAATTAAAATCCGGGGACAGAGATTCATAATCAGATTCGTAAGTTTTTTCTTGAGCGGGCAGGTCAGATTTGTTGATCACCAAGATTTTAGGTTGAGGAAGTTTGCGGATCATTCCCAGTGTAGCCCGTTCTTCTTGGCCGATGGGTCGAGTCGGATCAGCTACATAGACGATAACGTTGATATCATCAGCCAGGGCGCTTTTTATTTTTTCTTGGAGCCGACCGGCGAGTAATGAAGCCTTATCTTTGAAGATACCGGGCGTATCTACGAAAACCGCCTGTCCTTCGGGACGGTTAAGCACACCGTGGATGGTGTGGCGGGTCATTTGCGGCTTGTTACTCGTGGCCGCAATTTTGGTGCCAATGAGGGTATTGAGCAGGGTGGATTTACCAACATTGGAACGACCGATGAGGACAACTAGGCCAGTTTTCATATGATTAGGCGGTACTATATCACAGTCTTGCCTGTTTTTCAAGAGTAGAGTAAGATATAAAAGTATGAAAGTCATTTTACTAGTGGATGTGGCCGGCACTGGAGAAAAGGGCCAAGTGAAAGAAGTGACGGACGGATTTGCCCGCAATTATTTGTTTCCTCGACAATTGGCCAAAGTGGCCACTCCGGCAGCATTGGAGATTAGGCAGAAACAAGAAGAACGACAGTCCCGGCTCATGGAAAAGGAACTGAAAGAGAATCAAAAAAAGGCCAGTCGTTTGGATGGTTTGGAAATTTCTTTGACCGCGACAGTCAGCGCAAGTGGAACCTTGTATTCTGCTATTGGGGCCAAAGAGATCGCCCGCGAAGTGAAGAAAGCGACCAATTTGATTATTTCCCCTGGTCAGATAGAAATCCCTAGACCGATTAAAGAATGTGGTGAATGGGAAGTGTCTGTGCGTTTTCCACATGGACTAGAAGCGAGTGTCTGTGTTCATGTCACGGCTGAATAATCGCCCCTCCATCTCCGGAGGGTTTTTTAAATTTAAAAAATCTGATATAATTTTGAAGAATAAAAATCTATGACTAAAAAAACTAAATACATTTTCGTTGTCGGCGGGGTCTTGAGCGGGGTTGGTAAAGGAGTAACCGCGGCTTCAGTGGGTCGGATATTTAAAAATCGTGGTCTGCATGTTTCGGCGATCAAAATTGATCCATATATCAATGTGGATGCCGGAACCATGAATCCGATTGAACACGGAGAAGTGTTCGTCACTGAGGATGGTGACGAAACCGATCAGGATATTGGCAATTATGAACGGTTTTTAGACACCAATATCTATTCGGTCAATTACATGACAACGGGGCGGGTGTATTTGAGTGTTATCCAGGCGGAAAGGAGCATGCAGTTTAAGGGAAAATGCGTGGAAGTGGTACCTCATATTCCCCAAGAGGTAATTAGGCGAATAAAGAAGGCAGCGAAGTTGGCCAAGGCCGATCTCATGATTGTCGAAGTCGGGGGAACAGTAGGGGAGTACCAGAATATTTTATTCCTAGAGGCCGCTCGGATGATGAAGTTGTCCCAGCCCGACGATGTTGCTTTTATCCTGGTCAGCTATCTTCCCGTCCCCGGGCATTTAGGTGAGATGAAGACCAAGCCCACCCAATATGCGGCTCGAACTTTGAATAGTAGCGGTATCCAAGCCGATTTTATCGTCGCCCGCGGACGTTACGAAGTGGACAAGCCGCGTAAGGAAAAATTAGCAATCTTGTGTGGTTTGCGTGGAGAGCAGGATATAATTTCCGCTCCAGATGTGGATAGTATTTATGTCATTCCTGAATTGTTAGAAAAACAAAAGTTTGCAGAAAATATTGCCAAGAGATTGAAACTGCGTCTACCGGCTTTGAAACAAACCGATTGGCATCGCTTGGTGGCAAAGATGAAAACAGTAAAACAGGAAATTAAGATTGCGGTGGTGGGTAAATACTTTGGCACGGGTAATTTTACTTTGGCTGATTCCTATATCTCGGTAATCGAGGCGATCAAACACGCTGCCTTGGTGAATAATGTTAGTGCCCGTCTGGAATGGATTGATTCAGAGGAATTTGAACAAAAACCGGGGAGTGTCAAAAAATTAGCCAATTTTCAAGGACTAATCGTTCCCGGAGGATTTGGAGGAAGAGGTATTGAAGGCATTATCCAGGCAATTCGTTATGCCCGAGAGAATGGTTTGCCATATTTAGGTTTATGTTATGGTATGCAATTGGCTTGTGTGGAGTTTGCTCGTCAGGTGATGGACAAAAAAGGCGCCCACAGTTTAGAAGTAAATCCAGAAACAAAGGATCCGATTATCATTGCTAATCCTTTTCAGAAATTTAACATCAAAAATAATCGCTATGGCGGTACCATGCGTTTGGGCGCCCATCCTTGTCGTCTGATCCCTGGTACCAAAGCGGCTCGTGCCTATGGTCAATCTTTGATCAGTGAACGACATCGTCATCGTTATGAATATAACAACGAATATCGGGCTGAGATGGAAAAGCACGGCTTAATTGTTTCTGGTATCAATCCAGAATCAAATTTAGTGGAAATAGTCGAGCTTAAAAATCATCCTTTTTTTATGGGTGTACAGTTTCACCCGGAATTTAAATCTCGGCCCACTCGCCCCCATCCTTTATTCTTGGACTTCATGAAAGCCGCTAAAGATAAAAATCGCCATTAGACTGTACTTAGGACAGATTTTTCGGTTGAATACACTATTCGTGGTTGAAAAATACATATTTTGGCTTAAATAACCTATTTTTTGGCTTAAACCATTGACTTTTGGCTTTTTTTGTGTTATACTTATCCGTTTTCAGTGTACCTAGTTATGGTATACTAAAACAAAGAGTGGACATTACAATCTAACCCAAAAGGGGGTGCTGCCATGAAGAAGACCCTGTCGATTGTCATCGTTGTTTCAGTTGCTGGCTGTTTTTCGTTCGACGCCGAAATGCCGGAAGGGCTCGTTTTTGAGAGCCAAATGACTCAGGACGGCGAGTGGACGTCTGATGACGTCCTCTCCGAGGAGATCATCACCGGCGAAGGAGTGGTCGGGGAATTGACCCCGGCTGACGTGCCTGGAGACACCAGGCAGCGTGACCCGTGTGAGGGCAAGGACTGCAACGACTCCAACCCCTGCACCACCGATTCCTGCAACCCGCAGACTGGTGAGTGCACCAACCTCCTGGTTGGTGGGTGCTGCAAGATCGATGTGGACTGCGAAGACGGCAAC
>DATDUP010000030.1:0-19208 GCA_035290345.1 Patescibacteria group bacterium | reverse complement strand
AGGCGTGGGTGAAAAAACAGCCTTGGATTTAGTGGTAAAGTACGGGGGTATAGAAAATATGTATCAGTTGTTGGGGAAAAAGAAACTGACGGAGATCAGCCCAAGCGTTTTGGCTAAATTAGAGAGTGGAAAGAAGGATGCGGAAATGAGTTTTGAATTAGCTAAGATTGTCACAGCTGTTCCAGGGGTAAAAGTTTCCCTGCCCTTGGCCAAGGTCAAGGATCTAGATGTGGAAAAATTGAGTGCCCTATTTCGGAAATTTGAATTTTATTCTCTCCTCAAAAGATTACGAGGGGAAGAAAAAGACGATAACAAAAAAGAAAAAAAGATTTTAGTGAATAACCTGGGGGGAAAGGAGACTGCGAAAAGATTGGAAGCGTCGAAGACGTTTGCTTGTCAGGCAGTCTCTGATAACGAACAAGGGACATCTCTGATTTTGTTAACTGGGGAAGAATTATTTTTCGTTCCCGTTACGCAGATAGAAGAACTGGCCAAGGTCTTTTTTGATAAAAAGAAAATTTTAGTGGGCCACGATCTCAAGCCTTTGTTGAAGATGCTGTTAGCCCAAGGGATTAGCGTGCAGAACCAGCTTTTTGACACCATGGTGGCCTCATATTTACTTAATTCCTCCACTCGTTCGCATGACTTGCGCAGTGTAGTGTTAAGGGAACTGGGAGAGAATATAGTGACAAAAGAAGACCAGGGTAGCTTGTTTGAGGTGAGCCGAGAGGTGGTGGCCAAGGAATTGTTGTTTACTCTGTCCGTGGCCGAGAAGCAGAGGAAACACCTGGAAGATTTAGAGGACCTGGGCTTGTTTGAAAAAGTGGAAATGCGTTTAATCCCGGTTTTGGCCGAAATGGAAAAAGAAGGTGTGGCTGTAGATGAACGTTTGTTACATTCTCTTTCTCGAAAAGTAGCCGAGGATTTAGAGCGGATAACTAGAAAAATTTGGAAAGAAGCGGGAGAAGAATTTAATGTCGCCTCCTCTGTTCAGCTGCGGGAAATCTTGTTTGAAAAAATGTCTTTGCCAAAAGATAATATCAAAAAAGGAAAGACCGGATATTCCACTGCTGATTCGGAGCTGGACAAATTGATTGATATTCATCCGATTGTCCCATTGATTCGAGAATATCGAGAACTAGCTAAACTACAGAATACCTATATTGATGTTTTGCCCGGATTGATTAATAAAAAAACCGGTCGAATTCATACTACTTTTAACCAAGCAGTGGCTACCACTGGTCGGTTATCAAGCTCTGATCCTAATTTGCAGAATATTCCCATTCGGACCGAACTGGGGCGAGAGATTCGGAAGGCCTTTATTGCAGAAAAAGGAAATCAGCTGGTAGTGGCTGATTACTCACAAATTGAATTGAGGGTGGTGGCTTCTTTGGCCCAGGACAAAAAAATGTTGGAGATATTTAGTCAGGGTAAAGATATTCATACAGCGACCGCAGCGGCTATTCATGGGGTGCCTTTGTCAGCGGTTACTAAAGAAATGCGTTACAGTGCTAAGGAGGTTAATTTTGGTGTCCTTTACGGCATGGGAGCTTACGGCTTGGCCTGGCGGACGAAGATCCCTAAATGGCAGGCAGATGAGTTTATCAAAAAATATTTTTCTGAATTTTCTGGAGTAAAGAAGTACATTGACCAGACTTTGAGGCTGGCCAGAAAGACAGGCTATGTGGAGACTTTGTTCGGCCGCCGTCGGTATATTCCAGAATTGAAGTCTAGTAATTTTCAATTACGGGCCGCTGGAGAAAGAATGGCGGTGAATATGCCCATTCAGGGAACGGCCGCTGATATAATGAAGATGGCCATGATTGCTGTTGCTACTGAGCTTTCCAAGTATAATACGACTGAAAAAAAAGTTAGACTGATTTTGCAAGTCCATGATGAGTTGGTTATAGAGGTGGTTGCTGGGCTGGAGAAAGAAGTGGCCACTCGAGTGAAAGAAATTATGGAGAATACGGTGAAGTTGCGTGTGCCCGTGGACGTACAGGTGGGAATTGGAAAACGTTGGGGGGAAATAAAATAGGAAATGGTGTCCCCGGTTATCGGAAATTTAACAAAATCTTTTTATTAATCAAGTGACCATCATATGTCATGCTACAAATGTGGTGAGTGTTGTAAAAGATTATACTGGTCGGATCGAATAGCAATTTCGTGGCGCACAAAAACCCTAATGCTTCGTAAACAATGTAAATTTTTAGACAAAAATAATCTGTGTAAAGTTTATTCAATAAGACCGAGGTGTTGCCAGAAGTGGCAATGTGGAGCTTTTAAAAGCGAAAAATTTTCTCCGCCCGAATTTTCATCCTCTAGCTTTGGTGAAGGTTTGAGTAGAAATAATTGAACTAAACATTATTTGAAATCAAGATTTTTTTCTGCTAAGTCGGGATGGAAACTTCAGATGGTGTGTAAACATTACAAACAACAAAACCCACTTATGTGGGTTTTGTTTTTTGGTTTAGCGCCAAACTAGATACCCAGCTATTTGAAACGCCGCTGGGCAGGCTAGAACGAGAAAGAAAACTTGGGCTGGAATATCCAGGTCCAGAGATCCTTTTCCAGGGTGATCCCTGGTCCGGTAATCAGAGAGAACGACATTCCGGCGGGAAGACTGATGGTTGGACCAAAGCCAAACCCCAGAAAGTTGGACCATTGTCCTTGATATGGTGGGTTGATCTGGTAGCTAACGCCACCGCCCAAGCTAAGCTTGGGAATGAGTCTGTACCCACCAGAGAGTACTGCCTGCAGAGACGGGTGAGGGGTGTTGGTGGGAGAGACCACGACCAGATCAGCTCCGATGCCAATCTGTTCGGTGGGTTTCCAGCCATGGCCATAGCCAAGGCGGATGGTTGCTCCCAGGTCGTCCCAGGTGGTGTCAGACATGACCACTGGCCAACCAAAGGCCAAACTAATTCGGTCTTGACTGAACGCGGTAGAGGGCAGGATCGCCAACAGCATCAGACACACCAGCACAGCTTTCTTGTTCATGTTTTTCCTCCGTTGTTAAGGTGCATTGTCAATTGACTGTCTAAATTATCATATAGATTGTGTTAAGTCAATATTTTTTGGCTAAAATATCAATAATAAATCAGTATTAGGCCATGACAGGCGGCTCTGTTATTTGCTTTTTTTGTTTAATTTTAGTATAATTTATTTGTCATAATTAATATGACATTATGCTTAATGAGTTATTAACATCTCTTGGATTCCATAAAAATGAAATTATAGTTTATACCACCTTACATAGTCTTGGTCAGGTAAGAGCTGGAGAGATTATCACCCAAAGTGGCTTGCATCGTAATTTGGTATACCAGTCATTAGAGAGTTTGGCGGCCAAGGGCCTGGTCGCTAAAGTGATGGCGGGTAACGTAGCTACGTTTTTGGCTAACAAACCAGAGATGATTTTGGAAATGGCGAGAGCCCAGGTTGATAAAGCTCAGCAGGCAGTAGAAGAATTGAAAAAAATATCTGTGGCCGGGAAAAGAGAAGTAATGGTTTTTGAGGGTGACGAGGGGATAAAGATGAGCCGGAGTGTCGCTCTCCGCTCTGACCCAGGGGAAACTTTATATGTAATCGGTTCCAAGGCCTCCTCTACTCCAGAAATGGAAAAGTATTGGCGACGTTTTCACCAGCAACGAGAATCTCGGGGTATTGGATTGAAAATTATGTATGAACAAGGGGTAGATCCAGCGGATATTGAATGGCGTAACCGTTTACCTCTTAGTCAAGCCAAGTATTTACCTTTTGATATTGATTTTCCAGTTTGGTTTGCTTTTATTAGTGATTATTTGGAGATTGGAGTGCCGGGCAATCCGGCTCTGACTTTTGGTTTGCGCAGCCAGGAAGCGACAGGTGCGTTTCGTAAATTTTTTCAAGTTTTTTGGGAACAAAGTGTGGTTGTGGAGACGGGCCTAGGAGCTTTAAAAAAGATGATTGATCAGATGTTGGAGAGTTTGGCCGCTGGTGAAGAGTATTGTGTCTTTGGTGCCTCGGCTGGAGAGCATCCTTCTGGGGTCCAGGAGATGTATGATGATTTTCACCGCAAAAGAGTAGAAAAAGGGGTCATTACCAAGATGTTGGTGTATCGGCAATCCTATGACCGAATCTCTCGTCGTTTTGCGGAATGCGGTGATCCGGAAGGAAAGATCAGCCAATTGCGGATTTTTTCTTCTGCCCCACCAATTCCCATGCAGATTAATCTTTATCAGCATAAGACTTTTTTTATTCTCTATTCTGATCCACCAATAGTAATCCGGTTTAGTCAGCCAGAGGTGGCCTCGGCTTTACAGACGTATTTTGATGAATTGTGGACCCGAGAAAAGCCCTAGTTTGCAGTTTATCCTGATTCATATTACAATTTGGCTGTATGCTGATTTTTTTGTTTGGCCAGGACACCTTCCGCAGTCGTCAACAGTTACGGAAACTGGTGGAAAAATTTAAAAGAGAGCGCGATCCTCAGGGTTATAACGTGGTGGATTTAGATTGTCAGACCGCTTCGGTGGGGAACATTTTGGAACAGATTTTGTCTACGCCTTTTTTGGCCGAAAAGAGGTTGGTGATTTTGAGAAATTTATTAACGGCCAAAGCGGAAGATTCTCGTCAGGAGATTCTGGCCAGACTAAAGAATAAAAGCATTCCAGAAAATAATATTGTGATTTTTTGGGAAGGGACTAGTGACTTCAAATTAAAGAGTGCTAAGGAGATTTTTCAACATTTACAAAAAGAGAAATTTATTCAAGAATTCCCTTTGTTAACAGGCGCCCGTTTGCGTTCTTGGGTGGCCGCTGAATTGCAGGAAAAGGGTGGAAAAATTTCTAATCCAGCCATTTCTTACTTAGTTGATAATACTGGTGGTGATGGTTGGTTGATTGATTCTTTGGTGGGGCAGTTATTGGCCTATTGTCGGGGCCGGGAAATTGAATTAGCCGACGTTCAATTATTTATTGAAGAGAAAATAGACGATAGTATTTTTAATTTGGTGGACGCGATTATTTCTGGTCAAAAAAAGACCGCCTTTAAAATGATTCAAGAACAGTACCGGCAAGGCGAAGACGCGGCTTTTGTCTATGTTATGCTCTTGCGTCAGGTACGGATTTTGTTTGAAATGCGGGATTTGTTTGACCGAGAGGATAGTATTTCCAGTACTACTTTGGCCACCCGGCTTTCCCTTCATCCTTTTGTGGTGAAAAAATCCCTGCCTTTTGTAAAAAAATATCCCTTGGTTAAACTACGGGATTTGTACCAGAAACTATTAGCCGAAGACATAAAAATAAAGACTGGTCAGTTAAACCAGTCTCTGGGTTTGGATTTGTTTGTGGGCGCTTTGAAAATTTAGGTTTTCTTTTGTCGTCCCTCGGCTACTAAAGAGGCAAAAAAGTCGCCCACTTTTTTTCTTAAATCTTCCGGGGAAATCCCGGGCAGGGCTTCGGCTAATCCATCTGCTGCTCTTTTGAAAGAGCGGAGAGCCTGGGCAACCTTTAATTCTTCGGTTTGATATTGAGCAGCGTATTTTTCTAAGAGGCCATGATCGATTACTCGATCCGCAGAGGCCACCTGGGTACCACGATTTTCTTCCAACACTCGGATGATTTTGGAAAAATTAGCCGCGGCATCCGCATCTTTTTGGTAATCCTCAAAAGAGCCGCTTTCTTGGGAAGTAACCAGACGATAGCCAACGCTAAATTCTTGTTTTTGGCCATCGGGTCTTTGTATTCCCCCCTGGGTTTTTTCCACTATACGACTGATGACCTCTTCAATTTTTTCTTGGAGTTTTTCCGGTTCAATTTTATCACCAGCCACCGGCAAGAGACAGCCAAATTCGTCGCCACTATAATGGGCCACCAGGTCATCTGGTCTGACTGCTGCCGCGAGAGCGTTTCCCATTTCTCGGAGAATTCGGTCGCCCTCTTCATGGTTGAAGTTGTCATTAACTTGTTTGAAGTCATCCAAGTCCATACTAATCAGAACTAGGACCGTTATCTGGTCACTTTTTTGTTTAGTACGAGCGGATTCAAATTCACGGCGCATGCCCGCTTTAGAAAGCAAGGTGGGGTTGAGCCTTTCTGCTTTTTCTTCCTTGTCAACTATCAATTGGCGGGCCAGTTCTTCCAAATGGCCGAGGGCATTGTTACAGGCGGCAGTTATTATCTCCGGGCCGATCTCTTCTCCCTGGTGACGTTTGCGTTTATAAAAGCGCCGTAGTGTATTTTTGTAGTGTTCTTTCAATTCTGCGCTTTGCTCTGTAGTCAGCCCCTTGTCTTGTAGCCGGCTCTCGGCTTGACGCATAAATTCGGCCAGTGTCATATCCTCCCCCTCAAAAATAACCGGTATGTCTCCGCGTCGTCCTTCATTTTGCATAGTTTGAATATTATAAAACCCAGTGATT
Source organism: Patescibacteria group bacterium (assembly GCA_035290345.1). Lineage (GTDB taxonomy): Bacteria > Patescibacteriota > Patescibacteriia > Magasanikbacterales > UBA922 > DATDUP01. The sequence goes on along the minus strand of DATDUP010000030.1, from coordinate 12,811 downwards.
AACTGGGTCTATTTTACATCTTCTTTATTTTTTCGCAAGTTTGTTGGCCTTTTTCATCAAGCGGGAAATCTTACGTCGAGCCGTGTTCTTCTTAATGACACCGGTTTTCGCCGCCTTATCCAAACGTTTTTGAGCCGCTCGGAGCTGTTCTCCTAAATCAGCTGCGCTGGTGCTAATTGCTTTTTTTACCTTTTTTACAGTATTACGGTAAGCAGCGGTGATTTCTTGATTGGCTAAAGCGTGTTTTTTAGCTTGGCGCAGAGCCTTTTTAGCGTTTTCTTTGTTGGGCATAGGTTTATTAAAGTAGGTACATTATATCTAGGTCACTGGAAAAAGTCAAGAGTCTTGGTCTAGGGTTGGGTTTTCTATTTGGAGGACTTCCACCGAACCGGCTTCGCCGGTTATCTTTAGTACATCTTTGTCTATTTTGCCAAATTCTTTGTAAGCTCGGTTGTAAAAGTTGACTGAAGTGCTTAGGTTTGTCCCCAATTTGCGGAGATACTCTTCGTAAGTCAATAAATGGCGGCCGAGTTTTTCTACTTGTTCGCGGATTTCCTTAGCACTTTCCTCTATTTGCAAGGCCCGTAGTCCTTGCAACACCGTTTGGAGATAGGCAAAGAAGCTGGTGGGGGAAACAATGATGACATGTTTTTCTCGGAAGGCGTATTCAATTAAGTCATGAGTATTGACTTTTACTGCCCCGACTTTGTTAATCAGGAGATCATAGTAGACACCTTCAGCTGGCAAGAACATGAAGGCAAAGTCCATAGTATTTTCTTGGGGACGGATATATTTACTAGTTTCTTCAATTCGTTTTTTTAAATCTACCTTAAATTCTTTTTCCAGGTTTTCTCTCTCGGCCGGGTTTTTTTCTTCTAAAATACGGTTGTAATTTTCCAGACTGAATTTGGAGTCAATGGGGATGATTTTTTCTTTGACAAAAACTACAGCGTCAACAATCATACCATCAGAAAAACGATACTGCATTTGATAAGAGCTCGGGGGGAGGACATTTTTGAGCACGGTTTCCAAGTAATATTCCCCAAGAATGCCGCGATGTTTAGGATTTTTAAGCGTATCTTCCAAAGTTTGTAGTTGGTCGGCAAAACCGATTACTTGTCGGTTGGTCTCATCCAGCTTAGTCAGTTTTTCCGTGACATCAGTGATGATTCGTGAGCTATGACTGTATTGGTCCCGAATTGTTCTATCCAGGTTGACTTGAGTGTCGGTCATTATCCGACTAGTTTCACTGATTTTTTGATCAATGGTTCGGCTTAGGTCTTGGATCTGGGTTTGGAGCATGAGAATAGAGTCACCGGAAACATCTCGGCGGCTGGAACGTCGGAACAAAACATAGATAATGGTCACCAGAAAAGCCAAAAAGCTTAAGATAGTAATTGTCTTCCAGAGAAGGAGATCCATAGTTGATTTTTAGCCAAAGGTATGGTATGTTAATGGTCAGTTTTTCGTCCGGTATTATAGCAGAAAAGCCTGTGTCTGCGTAAACCGCCTGGAATATCCATTTTAGCAATTTGTTAGACCCCATAGTTCAATGGATAGAACAAGAACCTCCTAAGTTCTAAATCCAGGTTCGATTCCCGGTGGGGTCACGCGGGCTTGTAGCTCAGCTGGCTAGAGCGCGGCATTCGCATTGCCGAGGTCAGGGGTTCGACTCCCCTCAAGTCCACCACATGAAATTTGCTCGACCTTCCTCAGGGGGTTGTTTGGTTATCAACGAGGTATTATTTGTATCCAACCTTGATTTTAGGTTGGTATCGTTTCATTGATAGGGAATTCAGGACAACACTTATTGAAGAGAAGGCCATAGCCCCGGCGGCGATGGTTGGACTTAAAAGTTGGCCGGTAAGAGGAAAAAGTGCCCCGGCAGCAATCGGGATACCCACAACATTATAAAAGAAAGCCCAGAAGAGATTTTGTTTGATTTTATTTAAGGTATAGGTACTGAGGTTGATGGCCCTCACAACATCAAATAGATTATTCTTAATCAAAATTATCTCTCCTGTTTCCATGGCTACATCTGTGCCAGAACTTAGAGCAATACCCAGGTTGGCCTGGGCTAGGGCCGGTGCATCATTAATCCCATCGCCAACCATGGCGACGATATTTCCTTCAGCCTGCATTTTTTTTATTTCTTTGGATTTGTCTTCCGGCAACACCTCAGTCAACACTCGCTGAACTCCCAATTGTTTGGCAATAGCTTGTCCGACTCGGGAATTGTCTCCGGTAATGATTGTGACCATCGTCCCCATCTTTTGGAGCATTTGAATGGTTTCCAGAGAGTGTTCTTTAAGAATATCAGCCACGGCCAGAATACCAACCACCTCACCATCTTTAGCCAGGAGCATTGCTGTCTTTCCTTGATTTTCCAGACTGGTCAGAATTTTTTCTGATGCGAGAAAATCTATCTGGTGGTTGGTCATCAACCGCCGCGTTCCTAATAGTACTTTTGTTTTATTCCAATCGGCTACAATTCCTTGTCCGGGAATGGCCTGAAAATTTTTTACTTCTGATAATTTAGCAGTCAATTCTACTGCTTTTGTCCTGATCGCCTGGGCCAGAGGGTGTTCGGAGTTTTTTTCGATTGAAGCCGCGATCTCTAAGATATTTTTTTCATCCATACCCCCTTTTATTTTGATGATGTCTGTGACGTAGGGTTCCCCCCGAGTGAGTGTTCCAGTTTTATCAAAAACTATCATATTGACATGGTGGGCGACCTCTAGGGCCCGGCCATTCTTTATGAGGATACCATTTTTAGCGGCTAAGCCGGTGCCCATCATTACGGCTGTGGGTGTGGCTAGACCTAGGGCACAAGGACAGGCGATGATCAGAACTGCTACTAAGGCCGTGAGGGCAAAAGCCACGGTCTGCCCTAACCAGAGCCAGATAATAAAAGTGAAGATGGCAATGCCCAACACTGTAGGGACAAAATAAAAAGAGACTTTGTCAGCTAAAAGTTGAATTGGGGCCTTGGAACCCATTGCTTGTTCCACAGTTTTTATGATTTGGGCTAACAAGGTACCCTCCCCGATTTGAGTAGTTTTAATTTTTAGGACACCTGTTTTGTTGATCGTTGCTCCGATCACCCTATCCCCCCCTTTTTTTTCAACAGGAATACTCTCTCCAGTAACCATTTTTTCATCAACGCCGGAGTAGCCATCGATGACAATTCCGTCGACCGGGATTTTTTCTCCCGGCCGAACCAAGACAATATCCCCGATTTTTACTTCGGAGATGGTGGTAGGTATTTCTTCATTGTCCTTTAGAACGGTTGCTTTTTTAGGTTGGAGGCCCATTAATTGTTTTATCGCCCCTGTTGTCCGGCCTTTGGTTATGGCCTCCAGATATTTACCAAGAGAGACGAAAACTAAGATTAAAGCAGTACTTTCATAATAAAGATGAAAATCCAACAGATCCCCCTGGATGAATTCAATAATGGAGACAGCGACGCTGTAGAAGTAGGAAATGGCTGTGCCGATGAATATCAGGGTGTCCATATTCGGGGACAGACGTAGTAATTTTTTTCCTCCTGAAATCCAAATATCCAAACAAGAGATGATAATTGCGGTGGCTAGGATAAATTGGATAAACGATTCATAGCTTTCTAAAAATGTCGGCATTCTTGCCCCCATCATTTTCCCCATCACTAGATAAATAATTGGTATGCTAAAAATTAAAGATAGCAGAAAACGCTGTCTTAATTTTTTTGTTCCGGATGCAGCCTCTCCGTGGTGATCATGGCCATCTTCCAGGATGGGTTCATCGGCAACGTATCCTAGATTTTTAATTGTCCCCTTAATTTTTGTTAGACTGATTTGGGTCGGTTCAAACTCTAACCAGGCTTTCTCTGTGGCAAAATTAACATTAACGCTTAGTACCCCCGGGATTTTTTTAAGAGTGTGCTCAATGGTGGCGGCGCAAGAAGCGCAGTGCATTTTGGATATGTTTAGGATCATTTTTTGAGTCATAGACTGTTGGGTTAAGATATTATTTTCAATTCCCCACCACTTCAATGATCCCTGAGATCATCCCCATCCAACAGCTGAATTTATATCTTCCTGGTTTGGATGGCGTAAATTCTCTGACGCTGGTTTGGCCAGGAGTTAAGAGGATTTCTCCGGTGAACAAACCCTTAGAAATGATGGCGTTGGTGCAGCCGCTTGTTCCTGTATCTTTAATCTCCCATCTGACCGGAAAACCAGCCCGCACCTGGAAATAGTTGGGGGTGTAACCAGCAGAAGAGGCGGTCATCTTTATCACCTGCTTTTCATTTATAATTGGTGGTAAGTTTGTTTTATTTATTTTTTCCTGCCCTTGCCCGCTATCTATTAATGATTTGTCAGTCGGCGAACTGATGTCACTTAAGCTGGGCAGTCCTAAGACATTGAGTTGGGCATTAATATTATAAAAAGCAAAGAAAAGAATGAGGATCGAAGCGATTTTGGTAAATTTTTTAGACCAGTATGGTTGGTTGGTAAGTTTTATACCAGACCAGCCAATCAACAAAAGGGAGGGTGTTGTTCCAAGGACAAACAAAAACATAATTAATCCGCCCTGAGTTGCCCCGCCAGAGATTAGGGCTAACCCCTGAGCTGTGAGGGTGAACCCGCAGGGTAGAAAGAAGGTTAGGGCACCGAGTATTAGGGGTAGGAAGCGGCCTTTGAAATTTGATTCGTTAGAGATAAAACGGATAAAGGATTGAGGAAAGGAGAGGTGAATTTTTTTAAACCAACGCAGGCCATACATTTGTAGGGCGAGAATAGTCATGGCCAGAGAGACAACGATGACAAAGATCGGGCCAAATTTAAGGGATACTGAGAGTTTGTCGCCGATTATGCCCAGACCAGCACCAAGCAAACTATAGGAGATTATTCGGCCGAGGTTAAAAAGTAAAAGTGGCTGTAATTTTTGTCTGGTGGAACTGGAATTGGGATACAAGCCCCCCCATTGTTTGGTGAGGGCTAATACCAAACTGCCAACCAAAGCCGCACAACTAGAGATTCCGGCGATCACCCCAAAGGCAAAGAATATTGGTAAAGGTGTTGAGGTGCCTACGTTTATCAATTGAGATAGTCCTAGTTTGTTTAATCCCAGGAACCCGAGAATCATTAGAAGACTTAGAATGATTACAGTAAATGATTCCTTTTTAGTTTTTTCACCAAATTTTTTTTCAGAGAAGGCGTCGAAATCAGAAACAGTGTAGTTGTTTTCTTTTAGTAAAACATTTAAGCCTTCTAATTTCGGGGTCTCACCTTCGTATTCGATCAGGATTGTGTTTTTGGTTACTGAAGCCTGCACTGATTTTATGTTGGTTAATTCCAGCAGTTTTTTTTCGATCAGAACTTCGCAGGAAGCACAGTGCATACCCTTTACTGCGTAGATTTTTTTTCTGATCTGGTTCATAAACTACTTGTTAGCCAATTTTGTGACGCGGAGAATTTCTTGGGTCATTTCCTGTTTTCTTTTTTCTTGGGTAGACCCCATAGCCTTTTTGAAGCAGGTGTTGAGATGGTTCTCCATCAACATTTGGTGAGCAGATTTTAGTAAACCGACCACTGCCATGTTTTGTTGCATGATGTCGATACAATACTCACCTGTTTCAACCATTTTGATTATTTTGGAGAGTAAACTGTGGGCCTTCCTGAAGTTTATCAAAGAGATTTCCTTTTTATTTGTCATAGGATTAAGTGATAATTAACTCTGTATACCTCCACCCTAGGTATAGGTATAGTATAGTGGATAGAAAGAGGGTCGTCAAGGTCGGGTTTACTTTTACTTATCCCCATGTTAGATTATACGAAAATGATAAATTAAAGTTATGGATATTGAGCAAAAAGATACTTATTTCGTAGCTGTAAAAGTTTTTTTAGAAAAAGATGGCCAATTATTGATCCTGAAAGATAGTTTTGGGGATTGGGATTTGCCGGGGGGTCGTTTAAAAGTAGACGAGTTTTCTATTCCTCTGGAGCAGGTAATTGCCAGAAAAATGCATGAGGAATTGGGGAATGATATCCAGTATACGATTGGAAAGCCGATCATTTTTATGAGACATAAAAGAATTGAACAGACGGCCGGAAATTCCGAGGTGCGAATTTTCGCTCTTGGCTATCAAGGCAAGTTGAGTGGTGGTGACATCCATCTTTCTTCCAGACATACAGAAATGAAGTGGGTGGACCCCAGAAATTTTAAACCGGAAGAATATTTTAGAGGTGGATGGCTTGACGGGGTCCGCGAGTACATTACGCAAACTATCTTATGTTTATAATAAAAGAGCGGCTGTTAGCCGCTCTTTTTGACTTTGGACAAATAATCACCCAGGGGCATGGCCTGTTCCCAGGCATTTTCAAACAGGGCACGGAAAGTATCTGTCAGGGCTTGGCTTTGGATGACAGTGGTGAAAAGCTTGTCAGTAAAAACCGACATGATTATTTTATCTTCAAACAATACATTATCCGCACTGACGAATTTAAATTTTGATGATGATGGAATAATTCGGATCTGCTGTTCGCCCAGCCTTTCGTTTTCTACGTATTGAGCATACTTGATATCCACTGGAGTGGGATTAATCAGCTCTTTTGTTTTAATCCCCTGTTTATAAACGTGGTCTGTCCATTCAGTGAGAAGACCGGGAATTGCTTCATTTAATTTTTGGATTGAGGAAAAGAACCAAACCTCCTCTTTGGTTTTCCAAATTGTATCAAGATACATTTGCCGCATTGCATCCTCGCCTTCATAAATTCGGACAGAGGGGCGATTATTGGTTTGTTCCCGAGAATATATTGAACGTAAAAAGGGAATAGCCTCCTGATATACCCGCTCTTTCTCTCGTAAAATGGAGCGCAGCTTTTCTGGGTTTTCAGCGAAATAGCACCGATTTTGTTGTTGGGGAGACTGTGATAGAAGACCTAACTTAGTTAAATTGTCCACGATTAAGTAGGTGGTTGGTCTTTTTAACCCGGCTTTGTCCGCAATATTTTTGATCGTACCCGAGCCAATTTCAAGCGTTGCCAGATATGTTTTGGCTTCTTTGTCCGATAAACCCAATTTTTTTAAATAATCACTTATGGCCATAGGTTACATTATAATTATACCAGGTTACAAAAAAGTGTCAATATTTCTGACAACATAATTAAAATTTATTATATTTTAGCTAAAATATGAATAATTTTAAGCATATTATTCTTGACAAAGATAGAAAAATGTGATATTTTGTAGCTAAACAATTGTTTCAGGAGGATAAGATGAGAAAACTCATTGTGAAAGTCGTTTTGTGTCTGGTTACTATGTTCATTGGTCTGGGGGCCGCGGTCGGTCAGACCACAACATTGCGTTTGGATCACGAGTCTTCTACGGCCTTCAATCTCTGGGTGGTTCATGAGACTAACAGTGGTCTGGTAGTGGAAACGATCTGTTCATCTGGTGGTTGGCTGGAAACAGATATTGGCTGGAATTTCAGAGTCGCTTCATGGCTGAATTTACTCTTGATGGACGGGTTTGTCGTTGATGGGGGTCGGGTTCAGCAAATGGTACCAATCGCCATTGCCCTGATCAATGCCGGACATATCAGCGGTGAAATGTGGCACATGTTCTTCTGGGACTTCACTGCGGAATACCCCTCTATCTATGTTCGTTACTTGCTGACATATCGAGGATTTGGGACCTTCTTCGAAGGTACATTCCTTGATGAGGATCTCGGAATGAAGGTGGTAGGTGGCGTAGCCTCAGGAAATATCACCAAAGATCTGGGTTTCCAGGTCATGTTCGGCAGTCAGCTGACCGAATACGACCTTAGTTACCGTTTATCCCTCCTGTATTCATTTTAATTTCCGCTCTTTTTGCCCCCTCACGGCAATCAATAGTGAGGATCAACTCTCTGCAGAGTGAGAACTAAAAAATTGGGAAAACCAATTTTTTGGTTATATGTTTACAATAGTGTATACAATTTTGTTTTTTGAAAATTTGGTCCTCTTTTGTTCCACGTGGAACAATTGTTCTTTTGGTTCCTTTAATAAAGTTTTATGTCCTTGATTGATAATGAACTAATTATCCAAGCGTGCAATTTGAGTAAGCTGCCTTTAGTCTGTAAATTATACAGCTAACCGGTTTGGGTGTTATAGAATTAAGGCGTATTAGGCTGTTGGGGAATAATGTTCCACGTGGAACAGTTATAGGCTAGATTATGTCTGGAATATGTACGGCGATGTTAATTATTAGTAAAAATAGACAATACTAATTGTCGTAAAATAAATTAGAGAGATTAATTTCCTCATAACTAGCTTTTTTGGTATACTATTTATTGTAATTAAAAAAATAAATATATGTTTTGGAATAAATTGGCTCAAATTACTCAATATATTGGGGTTTCAATTGAGTATGTGGGTTTAGTTTTTATAATTTTAGCGGTTGGAATTGCCCTTTATGAATTATTGTTAAAACGTTTTGATTTAGGAAAAGTCAGTAAAAAACTGGGTCGGCGTCTTATTTTTAGTTTAGAGATTATTATCGCGGCTGATATTTTGTTGGCTACAGTGGCCACGCATCTGAGTGAAATAATTAGGTTGGGAGGCATTGTTTTGATCCGGGTGGCGCTTGGTTATGGGTTAAGGCACGAGGTTCTGGATAAGGAGACAAAATAGGTCTTGAAATATTTTTTTCTCTAAAGTATACTTCTGCCCACGGGCCCGTAGCTCAGCTGGCTAGAGCGCTTGCATGGCATGCAAGAGGTCACGAGTTCAAATCTCGTCGGGTCCACTAAATGAGGCGTATTTCGCCTCATTATGCAATATGTCATTCTCTATAGGAATAGTTGGCTTACCGAATGTGGGTAAATCCACATTATTTAATGCTTTGACCAGAAGTAAGCAGGCCGACGCTCAGAATTATCCTTTTTGTACTATTGACCCTAATGTGGGTATTGTTGAGGTTCCGGACGAGCGTTTGGAGAAATTGGCCGTGGTTTCACAATCGAAAAAGATCGTACCAACAGTTATTCAATTTGTTGATATTGCCGGGTTAGTCCAGGGGGCATCAGAGGGGGCGGGGTTGGGCAACAAGTTCTTGGCCCATATTCGGGAAGTTGATGCCATTGCCCAGGTGGTGCGTTCTTTTTCTGATTCTAATGTTATTCATGTGGCTAATCGAGTTGATCCTCAAAACGATGCTGAGGTGATTAATATTGAGCTAATTCTAGCGGATTTACAAACTGTTTCTAAACGTTTGGATAATCTGAAGAAAACAGCAAAGGGTAATGTTCCTAAAGATGTTCAAAAACAGTTGGCGCTAATCCAAGAATTAGAATTATGGCTTAAGGATGGGAAACCGGCTCGAGAGAAGACATTTGATGAAGAAGGGTTGGATATGTTGAAAGATTTACATCTTTTGACCATGAAACCGATGTTGTATGTGGTAAATGTAGACGAAGGAAATGCGGGGCCAACAGACTTAAAAGGGGCAGAAAATATTCAAATTTCTGCTAAAATAGAGGCTGAATTGGCTGCTTTGTCTGATATTGAGGCTCGTCAGTATTTAAAGGAATTGGGAATGGAGCAAACTGGACTGGATAAATTAATCACTGCCAGCTATCGTCTTTTAGATTTGGTAACCTATTTTACCTCTGGAGAGCCAGAAACAAGGGCCTGGACAATCAAAAGACATACCAAAGGTCCTGAGGCAGCCGGAGTGATTCACACAGATTTTGTTAAGGGTTATATTAAGGCGGATGTGGCAAATTGGGAGGATTTTGTGGCTAATGGTGGGTGGAGTGGGGTAAGAGAGGCGGGAAAAATTAGATTAGAGGGTAAAGAATATGAAGTTTTGGATGGAGATGTGTGCTATTTTCATATAAATAAGGTATAAAGTATTCCCCAGATTTTTTTTCTAATTTGTATAGACTAATCTATACTTTGTGGATAATAATGGGGATAAATAGGGTTAAATGTGGATAAGTATCCATATTTTTTTATTTGTATACACTTGTTTATACAAATTTTATAGGATGTTTTGAGATTTTTTTGCTAATTTAAGCATAAAAGTGGTAATATTGACATTTATCCACTTTTCTGGTATAATAGAATTGTAAAAAATGTACTTTCAAAAACATGGATTCTACCTCATTAACCATAATGAGGTCTTATCCCTCTTCTACTGCTTCTCTTCGGGCTTACTATTGGTTACTACTAGAAATTGTTCAAAATTACTACTGTTCAGTGGTAATAAAAAACAAAAACAAAAGTATAAAATATGTAGCAACAGAAATAGCGAGCCCGATATCGGTGACTTCCTATCATTATACTTCGTGTCTTTGACCGAAGTATTGGAAGGCTCCACCAAATAGCGGTAGAAGGGTGCCCACCGTCTCCAATGACGGCTGCCGATTTCAGGCGTTCCAAGCGTATAAGTAATTATTCCCTTGGATTGCCTGAAATGGCGCGTCCTGGAGATGTACAAGGCGGCTCGCCAAAGTATAAACCAGGGCGTTAGTCCGCCTTTTTTATTTGTCAGGCTTTGGATCTTGCCAATAATTGCCTTCTGGTTTATAATTGGTTATAATTTAGATGTGAATTGAGTAATAACAATATGCCAAGAAAAAGCCAATTTAGTGAGGAGTTTCTGCGGAAGATCCAGAAATTTTTGGAAGAGGAGAAGTTGAGATTGGAAAAAGAACTACGGAAGTTCACAAAGAAAAATCCTCATGTTGAAGATGATTATGACGCCGCTTATCCTGAATATGGTGATAAAGAAGATGAGAATGCCATGGAGGTGGCTCAATATACCACTAATCGCCCTTTAGAGATTGCGTTAGAGAATGAGTTGAGGGATGTAAAGAAAGCTATAGAGAGATTGGAAAAAGGTGCCTATGGAATTTGTAAGTATTGTAAACAGCCGATAGATGAAAAAAGATTGTTAGCACGGCCGACTTCCGGGGCCTGTATCAGTTGTAAGAAAACATTGACTAATGAAATTTAGTTTATGAAAGAAAAAGTCCGCTTGACACTTTACGGCGTCGCGAGCGGACTTTTTTTAATTATTGATCAGGTAATTAAACAGTGGTGTCGACATTCTGGATGGCAATGGCGAGAAGGGGGATTGGGTTTTGGTTATTGGGAAAATACTGGGATTGCTTTTTCTTTGCCATTTCCCAATTGGCTACTTCTGGTTTTAACGCCGATAGTGATTTTGCTGTTGGCCTTTCTTTTATTTCATCAACCTCGATACCCCTGGGCGATTATGCTGGTGATTACTGGCGCTACGTCCAATCTCGTTGATCGTTTCCTCTACTCCATTACTATAGATTACTTGCATTTTTTTACCTCAATATTTAATCTTGCCGACGTTTTGATCATAGGTGGGGGGCTGTTTTTGTTATTTGGTTTGTACCAACCAAAGAAGAAGGAAAGTTAATCTAGGTGGACGAGGTTATCAGGTCGAGAACGGCCGATTGGCATATCAACGGATATATTTTAAGGGGTTGACACGCACACCATTTATTCTGATCTCAAAATGCAAGTGTGAGCCAGTGGAGCGGCCAGTAGAACCCATTGCAGCAATGGTTTTTCCTTGGACAACATCGTCGCCGACTCCGACAAAAAGGCGAGAAGCGTGGCCATAAAGAGACTGAACACCATTTCCATGGTCAATGATGATGTAACAACCATAACCACCATTCCAGCCACATTGGGAACGAATAACCCGTCCAGATTTGGTGGCATAAAGGGGCGTACCTATTGGCCCGGCAATATCCAAGCCGGTGTGGCGCCAACCATAATATTGAGAAATATAACGCACTGACGATGGCCAGAGATAGGTAGATCCAACGGGGGCAGTGATTGAGGGCGGGGCCGAGACGTTGTTAAACTGACTGACTTTTCTAACGGTGGATACAGATTGTGGTTTTGTTCCGTCAGGAATCAAAAGTTCCTCGCCAACAACAATGTCAGTACCACCTTCTTTTAATCGATTGTATTCAATTATTTTGTCTACCTCGGCTTTATAGGTGGTAGCAATTTTACTTATGGTTTCCCCTTTTTTGACTACATGGAGCAACCCTGAAACAGGTAAGATCTTTAGTTTGTCACCAGGGCGGATGTAGGAATTAGTTGTTAGATTGTTGGCCCAGAGAACAGTAAGTAGGCTGATATTGAATTGTTCTGATATCTGTCCAATGGTATCGCCAGGCTGAACAATATATTCGACAACAGAGGAACGCCCAGTTCCGCTAGTACTGGGTAAGGTGGCGCCAGGGATGATTGTGGGCTTGGAAACAGCTGTCCCCCCCAGACTGATGGAGGAGATATCTTGATTAGTAATTAGCACGGGATTAGATCCGATTTGGCCAGTTTGTAGACTAACCGCCCCGGCATTCCAAGACTGGGTTTGTTTAGGAACAATGGTTGTAAAATCAATATTGATTTCTTCTAAAGAAAAGTCTTGGTCGCCAGGGCCGAGAAGTTGATAAAGAATAGTTTGGCGGCCAGCGATGTTGTTGGTTTCAGTTTTGTAAAATGTACTGTGGGGAACACTGATAATGAGAAAAAAAATAAAAAAAATGATTTGAAGACTGCCCCGGTTAGTTGTGAGATTCCAGAAGCGGCGGATAATTGGCTGGTGAGCCGGGCCAGTGGTGCGGTAGATGTTAAAAAAGATTCGGTAGATTTTGATTCCTACAATTTGGATGAGAATTCGCCCCGTTCGTCCGACTGCCTGCCCGATTATTGAACCTAGCCAAAGTAGGAGGCGCTTGCCATATATTAAGCTGCGTAGAAAATAGAAAAAAGGCTTATATAAGAGGGGTTTC
>DATDUP010000029.1:0-10774 GCA_035290345.1 Patescibacteria group bacterium | reverse complement strand
ATATATTGCCAGACAATTAATTGTTTTTCCGACAATATTTTTTCTATGTTCTCCTTGGATAATAGTTCAACTGCCATTTGAGATTGTTTTAATATCATATCAAAAAAGAAATCGAGCCAATCAATGATATTTTCATTTTTAGTACCCATTGTTTTTTGACTTCGACGTAAGGCAACATAATAATCTGGCTTATTGTCTTCTACTAATTTTTCATGGGAGACATAAGGCATATATAAATATCCAGCTTGCAATAAAAGCATGTTTGTAAGTACGCGAGATAGCCTACCATTTCCGTCGCTAAAAGGATGAATTTTTAAAAATTCAACCAAAAAATTTCCAATTATGAGTAATGGATGAAATTTGTTTTTTAATAATGTTTTTTGTGTCCATTCAACCAATTCCTGCATTTGGCTAGGAGTTAGATAAGCCGGTGAAGTATCAAAAAGAATACCGATTGACTGTCCGGCCTCGTCGATCATTTGTACTTTATTTTCACCTTCTTTATATTCACCACGATGTCTCTCATCTTTTTCTACATGTTTTAATAGTTCTAGGTGAAAATGCTTAATTAAACTTTCGTTGAATTTTAAATTTTTCCAAGAATTAAAAACATTTTCTAAGAGTTCATAATATCCTTGTGCTTCTTGTTTATCGCGGTTGGTGAATTTTTGGATATTAATACCCTTCATTAGTTTTTCAATATCCTCATCAGAAAGACGAGCGCCTTCAATACGGGTAGAAGCACCGGTGGAAGTAATCAAAACCGAACGTTTTAAACGTCCCAAAACCTGTGGGCTTAGGCGTGCACCGGTTATCCATTGTCCTTTTAGTTCGTCAATTTTGGCGATTTTATAGACAATAACAGATGGAATTTGTTCAATTCGCTTGGAAAAATTGTCTGTGGGTAGGTGTTTTTCTGTTATTTTTTGGCTAATTTTGGTCATATTTTTAATTGGATATTTTAACTATGTCCAATTATATCCAATTAAAGAGATTGTGTCAAATGAACAATGATAAAATTCATTCAATGTCATCATATATGTGAGTTCCTTTATTTGTGCCGAACTCTTTTCCGACTTTCCATGTCAGGTCATCAAAAATTGGCTTGCCGTTAGATAAAGGGAGTTTGCATAATTTTGTCGTTTGTACGGCATAATCATTGTCAACTACCGGAATTTTCATGTTTTCGTCTATTGCAATTTCAACCAGGGTGTTGTAGTTTTCTTTTGTATTAAATTTTGCTTTTTTAATGAAATCCTTTTTGATCGTCGCAATCACTTGTCTGTCCGGTCAGCCCAGGCCATAGTCAGACAAGCAGTCAAACAAGCCGGGATTCTTCGGCCCGTGTCCGCCCATGTGTCACGTCACAGTTTTGCCACTCATTTATTAGAGAACGGGATTGATATTCGTCATATTCAGGAATTGCTTGGTCATGTTCGTTTAACCACAACCCAGGGATATACTCATGTGTCTGGCATCAGTCTGAGGAAAAACAGAAGTCCCCTGGATACTTGAAATCCGGCTGGTTTTTGTTAGAATGGGATTATCATATTTTATATGTCTAGACATTCCAAGTGGCATAAGATACAGCATAAAAAAGGGGTCATTGATGCTAAGCGTGGCAGCTTGTTCACTAAATTGGCCCGGGCAGTGACCGTAGCGGCTCAGACTGGTGGTGGCGATTCAGAAATGAATTTTGCTTTGCGTTTGGCGATTGAAAAAGCTAAGGCCGGTAATATGCCCAAGGAAAATATTGAACGAGCAATCCGCCGAGGCACGGGGGCAGGTGAAGAGGGAGTAGTTTTGCAAGAAGTTTTGTATGAAGCTTTTGGACCAGGAGGCGGTGCGCTTCTCGTAGAATCAGTGACTGATAATGTGACCCGAACTGTTTCAGAAATAAAGAACGTTTTGAGTCAGGCCGGTGTTTCTCTTGGCGCTCCCGGATCAGTACAATGGCAATTTGAGAAAAAAGGAGTGGTTGGTTTTACTCAAGAAGAGAGGAAAAAAATAAAAGATTGGGGAGCGGCTCAATTGTCTTTTTTGGATGCCGGGGTGGATGATATTCAAGAATCCGAAGACGAGGTGCAATTGATTACTGACAAGAGTAATTTAAAAAGAGTCGTAGAGGCAGTAACCGTTTTAGGAATTACGCCGGATGAGTCGGGTTTAGAATGGTTGCCTAAAGAAACTATGGAGTTATCTCCGGACAAAGCAGAGAAATTGAATGAGCTGTGTTCTAATCTGGATGATTTGGACGATGTCAAAGATGTCTATACTAATGTCCGCTTATGAAAAATTCACGAGTAATCGGCATTGATCCTGGGTTTGGCCGTTTGGGTTGGGGGGTAGTGGAATTGAAAGGCCGGGTGGTCTGTCCCATTGCCTATGGTTGTATTGAAACCCCGGTCAAAATGGATTTAGGGGAAAGACTGTTGATTTTAGAAACCAAGTTGGGGAAAGTACTGGCTGATTTCCAACCGCAATTAGCGGCAGTGGAAGAATTGTTCTTTGCTAAAAACGCCAAAACTGCCATGGGGGTGGCGCAGGCCCGAGGGGTTATTCTTTTGACATTAAAAAAAACTAAAGTGAAGATACTGGAGTTCAAACCAGTGGAAGTAAAACAAGCGGTGACAGGTTATGGCCGGGCGGAAAAAAAACAGGTGCAGGCCATGGTGCAAAAGCTTTTAGGTATCAAGAAAGTTGTTAAACCGGATGATGCGGCTGATGCTTTGGCCTTGGCTCTAGCCGGAGGGACAGCTGGGCGATGGTCAAAAATGGTTCAATGATGGTATAATTATTCTGCAATAATTTAATTATTTTATTTAATTATTATGATCAGAGTTGCTATAAACGGTTTCGGCCGCATCGGCCGCCACGCCTTGAAAGTGGCTTGGGGTAAAAAGAATTTAGAAATCGTAGCGATCAATGATTTGACTGACACTAAGACTTTGGCTCATTTGTTAAAATACGATACGGCTTATCCGGATTTTTCTCCCGCTGTTACCTATGACGCCCAAAGTATCGTCATCGGTAAAAAAAAGATTCTTGCTTTTGCGGAAAAAGATCCATCGCGATTACCTTGGAAGAAGTTGAAGATTGATGTGGTTTTGGAGTGTACGGGCGTTTTTCGGGATCAGGCTGGGACGAGTTTGCATTTGAAAGCCGGGGCCCGAAAAGTGGTGATTTCCGCCCCGAGTAAAGGGGAGGGGATAAAGACATATCTGCGAGGGATTAATTGCGGCCAATATGCCGGCGAATCTATCATTGATAATGCTTCTTGTACAACTAATTGCACGGTTCCGGTGATGCAAGTATTGGAAAAGAATTTTGGCGTGGATAAGGCGATGTTGACCACGGTTCATGCTTATACCGCTGATCAGAATTTACAAGATGGACCACACAAGGATTTGAGGCGAGCCCGAGCCGCGGCCCAGAACATGGTCCCTACGAGCACGGGTGCGGCCCAAGCTACGGCCAAGGTGATTCCCCATTTGGCGAATAGTTTTGCTGGTTTGGCCGTGCGGGTGCCGACTATTACGGTTTCTTTGACTGATTTTACGGTTGTTTTGAAAAAGGCGGTGACAAAAGAACAAATCAATCAGGCTTTTGTCCGCGCCAGTAGAACCAATCTCAAGGGTATTTTAGCAGTGAGCGCTGAGCCATTAGTTTCGTCTGACTTTATTGGTAATACTAATTCTGCAATTGTGGATTTAGAATTGACGAATGTTGTAGGAGAAAATTTAGCAAAAGTTATTGCTTGGTACGACAATGAGTGGGGGTATGCTAATCGTTTAGTGGAAATGGCTGAGATTGTCGGGAAGAGCCGGAAATAATCATATGCGTGATGGAGAAGGAATGTTTGGGGGAGATCAGGAAAATTCTGATCCGAATGAATTAAATTACGAACAAGGAAAGGCGCGAGTAAAAGCTTTGGTGGCGGCAAATTTGTCCGAGGGGCAGACACTGGCGGTGCCGATTTGGGGTAATGGACGAGATTGCGGTGTTTCTTTCTTGAGTCGGGATTTGATAAATGAACTATATCAGCAGGGTTGGAAGGTCGCGGGTTTTAAAATGGACAACGATCGAGTGGCTCAAGTAGACAAAGTATTGGAAATACAGAAAGATCGGGCGGACAGGACAGTACTAGTGGTGGAACAAGCCAGTGTTTTGGCATTTATAAATAACGACATGGGAGGGACAGACCCGGCTATAGAGAAAAAGTCCGCGGAAGAGCAATTACAAACGGAAGTATTAAAAGAACTGGGACGGACAATAAATAAATTTATTTGGGTTGGTATGATTAGACCGGAGGATCGGGCCCCATCTCAGGTAAAAAGTCAATTTGATGTTTTTATCAAAAACGAAAAAGCGACTAAGAAGGTAATCGATTATCCATATGATGAAAAGTCTGAAGGGAATTAGTTCTTTGGCCGACAAACGCGTATTGGTTCGGGTTGACTTTAATGTCCCCTTGGCCGGTCGTCAGATTAAAGACGAAAGTAAAATTTTAGCGAGTTTGCCAACGATTAAATATTTACAAAAGAAAAAAGCTAAGGTGATTCTCATCACTCATTTGGGGAGACCAGAGGGAAAGTACGATCCAATGTTTTCCGTAGAACCGGTCCGGAAAAAATTAGTTAAACTTTTGGGGTCAGAGGTGTTAAAAATAAATACCAAAGATTGGGAATTGACAGAAAAACAAAAAGAGAAAATTAAAGAGCAAATAGATTCTTTGACTAGAGGTGGGGTGGCCATGCTGGAAAATATTCGTTTTGCCGCCGGGGAACAAGGCAATAAGAAAGGATTGGCAAAAGAATTAGCTGATCTAGGTGATGTCTTTGTTTTAGATGGTTTTGCGGTGGCTCATCGGGGGGATGCTTCGGTCAGTGGCTTAGCCAAATATTTACCAGCCTTTCCTGGTCTGTTGTTAGAAAAAGAAATTAGGGGTTTAGAAAAAGGATTGAAAAAGGCGGGGAAGCCGTATGTAGCCATTTTAGGTGGGGCAAAAGTGGAGACGAAAATTCCAGTCATAAAAAATCTTTTACCTCGAGTCAGTAGGTTATTGGTCGGGGGGGTGATTTTTAGCACCTATTTAGCGGCTCAAGGATATAAGATTGGCCAGTCACAAGTAGATAAAGGCCTGATTGGATTAGTTAAAAGGCTGCTAAAAAACAAAAAGATATGTTTGCCAGTAGATGTAATTGTGGGTGACCAGGAAGGTAAAAGATACCGACATGTATTTTTGAATAATAAAGAAAAGAATATTTGTCGACGGAGCGAGGCCATTCTGGACATCGGACCGGCGACCGTGCGGCTGTTCGCGAAGGAGATAAAAAAAGCAAAAACTTTGGTTTGGAACGGAGCAATGGGATATTTTGAGCAAAAACCATACGATATGGGAACTTTAGCTGTCGCTCGATTGGTGGCGACTCATTCGCGTGGTTCAGCGTTTGGCATTGTCGGGGGCGGGGAGACAATTGAAGCTATGGAAAAGGTAAAAATGCTGGAAGATGTAGATCTGGCTTCCACTGGTGGTGGAGCGATGTTGGAATTTCTAGGTGGTCGGAATCTTCCGGGAATACAGGCCGTGTGTTCAAAGAAATAATTTCGTGGTATAATGAAGAAAAGAAAACAAAATTAAATAAACATTAAATATATGCCTGTCAAAAAAAGACAAGAATGCTGTTCAGACGAAACAGCCGGTTGTGGATGTGGGAGCGTGTGCGGACATTGTTCCACTTTCGTCAAAAAAATCTTTGCCACTCTTTTGGGAGTGCTTTTGGTTTATGTCATTATTTTCTTTGGGACCTTGATTCGAAATAATTTAGAGAAGTATCAATACATCGGCCAGGTCGACAAAATGGAAAGGACGATTGTGGTGGAAGCCCAAGGAAAGGCCACCGCGATCCCAGATGTGGCGGTCACCACTCTTGGAATGAGTTCCAAAGCCGCTACAGTGGCGGAGGCTCAGAAGAATAACACGGAAGTAATGAATAAACTAGTGGGGGAATTACGAGCTCTGAACGTGGCGGATGATGATATTCAGACCTTGAATTATAATATCTATCCCAACTATCGTTATACTCCAGAAGGGGAGCAGATTTTGGAGGGTTATGAGGTGAACCAGCAATTGCAAGTGAAAGTAAGGGAATTGGCGAAGGCCAATGAGGTGATCGCTTTGGCGGGGAAACTTGGTTTAAATCAAGTAAACGGCATCCAGTTCACCATTGATGATAACGAAGTGTATAAAGCGCAGGCCCGAGAGGAAGCTTTGCAAAAGATCGCGCAAAAGGCGACAAATTTAAGCCAAGCCTTGGGGGTGAGATTGGTAGAGATTGTTTCGTACAATGAATATGAAGCTGGGGATAGCTGGTCCATGTACAAGGGTTATAGTGATGTCTACATGGCGGAAGGGATGGGCGGCGGAACGCCGGCACCCGATATTCAACCGGGTAGCCAGGAGGTAAAGTTAAACGTCAGTGTCCAGTTCGCTATTCGTTAAGAAAAGTATCAACAGGGGAAGGCTAAAAGCCTTCCCTTTTTTTTGTTTTTTTATTATAATATCAGCATAATTTAGAAGTTTGATGAAATTAGTCACCTCAGGCAACCAAGCAAAAGCAGCAATGGGATCGTTTGCGTTATTAGCAGTAATTTTTTTGTTATTTTTTGTCGGCTTCCGCGCGGTAGTAAATGCTTATACTTGGACAACAATTGTGGTGTTGGAAAATCAGGGGATTGATTATAACATCGGTCAACAAATAGATTTGGCCGTAGAAGACAGTGATAGCATTCATTTTGCTTATTGCGAATCGAATAACGTGCGTCCCCACTATACTCGGATAGATGCTGGTGTTACTTCCACCCCGGAGATCTTAGTAGACGCTGACGGTTGTGGTGGAACGGCCCGGACCATGGATTTGGATTTGGATGGTACGAATACTCCGATCATTGTTTATAAAAAATGGGGTTCGCCAACCAGCTCGTTATATTATATGACCCGGGATAGCGCCAACAATTGTGGTGGAGGCGACACGGACTGGGGCTGTTATACAATTACTGATGCTGGATTATATAATATTAGTGAAGTCAGTTTTGATTATTATAATTCCGCTACTAGATTAGGGGTAGCATTTTATGATGCATATTATGACGACCTGGGTTATGCGACCTGCAGCAGCACTTGTACGGTTTCTACTAGTTGGTCAATTGAATTGGTGGATACGACTGGGATTGTAGGAACTCAGCCAGAAATTAAATTTAATTCCTCTGGTGTCCCGGTAATTGCTTACGCAGATTCAGATAACAGTGAAATCAAATATGCCATCCGTGATGGCGGGGCCGCCGGGGGGTGCGCAGATAGTGATTGGAGTTGTTATACTGTTGATGCTGGATATATAGGTCTAGTTAAGCACGTGTCACTTGCCCTTGATAGTTCAGGGCAGATAGGTATCTCCTATTCACCAGATGGCAATGATTTGTGTTTTGCCTATCAAGACGGTGGTAATACAGGTTGTATTGGTGGTAATACGACTTTCACCTGTTCCGTAGTTTCTTCCACTCCTACCGGGGGAGGACTTTACACTAGTTTGGCGTTTAATACCACCAATCCCATCATTGCTTGGCATCGGGGTTCTACTTTGGATGATTTATATCTGGATGTCTTGTCCGATGGTTCTTGGACTGAGGATTTGGTGACAAATATTTCCAACGATCCTAGCTGGCCTCACATTGAACTATCTGGCAACACTGTTCATCTTGGGTATTATGGCATGGCAGTCGCTGATACTAACGAAGCAATTTATACGACGACAGAGATTAGTTTCAATACAGCACCGTCTGCTTCTGCTACTAGTCCGTATCAATCCACGGCCAACCGGGTGAGCGTAACCACTACAGTTGCAGATGTGGACAATAATGAGATTTCACTTTTAGTTTATTATTCTGTTGACGGAACTAACTGGTTTGCTGCTCACATCATGGGAGTTTCCCAGGGTGGAGAGGGTGACGGGGTCTCCACTTCTACGGTTGGTACAATTTCCAGTATTGATACGGATGTGGATGGTTCTGTTAATTTAAGCTTTGAATGGGATGCGCTTGCAGATCTTCCTTATACTGAAGATGCGTCAGTGTATTTCCGGGTTACACCTAATGATGGGACGGATGCTGGCTCGGCCGTGGTTTCGCCGGCCTTTACTTTGGATACCAGGGAGCCGATTAATCCAATGGGCTTGTCAGTAGTTTCCACTTCGACAAATGCAGTAGTTGTCGGCTTGGGTACGTCCGCTGTTGACACGAATTTTAAAGAATACAAAATATTTTATTCCTTAAATACTCCAGTGACAGAAAGTGACTCGGCTCACACTTCTTCCACTGATGGAGATTTAGGGGCGGTGGATTTTAACGGCACTAGTGACACCACGATTTCTTCTTTATCATCCAATACCAAGTATTATGCCAAGATGTGGGCTTATGATACTTGGTTACGAAGTAGCTCCACACCTTCAGAAATATCTTTTTATACTCTCGCCCCGGCACCTACTAATTTTGTAACCACCACCATTACGGTTACATCGGCTGCTTTTCAGGTTGACACCTTCAACAATCATGGTAGTGATTCTTCTGGTTATTACTTTCAGATTTTAAACAATATTGGCACGGAAGTGGAAAATTCTGGTTGGCAGTCTGGTGATAATACGTGGTCGACATCGGTAGTCTTAACCGAAAATACCCCATATCAGGGAATAGCCAAAAATCGGAATGGCAACGGGATCGAAACAGCGGCTAATTCTGGTTGGCTTTATACTTTGGCTGATACACCAACAAATCTCGTAACTACCACAGTAGGAACAGATTCAGCCTCTTTTCAAGTGGATACTTTTCCTAATCATGATAGTGGGAAATCAGGATATCGTTTTGTTATTGCCGACGAGGTAGGAACCTGGGTGGAAAATTCTGGTTGGCAATCTGGGGACAACACTTGGTCCAACACTGTTTCTCTTTCCTCTAATACTAAATATCAAGTTGGTGTGTTATACCGTAACGGAGACGGAGTGGAGACAGCCACCACTACTAGATATTTCTATACTCTCGCCCCGGCCCCAGTTTCTCCCACAGTATCTTCAATCGGGGTAACTAGCGCGGTTCTTTCGGTTAGTCCTTTTAATAATCACAGTGGCGACTCTTCCGGGTATTATTTTGTAGTTTTTGATGGTGCGGCCGCAGAAATAGAAAATTCTGGTTGGCAATCTGGGGACAACACTTGGTCGACATCAGTAGCGTTAACCGAAAACACCCGGTATCAGGCAGCGGTAAAAGAACGAAATGGTGATGGTGTAGAAACGTCTACAACCACCGCTTGGTTTTATACTTTGGCTGATACACCTACTAATTTGGCAACTACAACTGTGGGGGCGACGTCGGCGGCTTTTCAAGTGGATACTTTTTCTAACGATAGTGCAGGTCAGTCCGGCTATTATTTCTTCATCCAAACCATGGCCGGGGCAGAAGTGGAAAACTCTGGTTGGCAATCTGGGGACAATACCTGGTCCAATACAGTTTCTCTTTCTTCTAATACTAAATATCAGATTGGTGTGTTATACCATAATGGTGATAGTGTTGAAACAAGTACGAGTACAAAGTATTTTTATACCCTTGCTCCCACTCCTACCAATCTGGTGGCCTCTACTGTCGGAGTGACCAGTGCGGTCTTCGCCGTGGATTCTTTTAATAGCGATAGTGGAGATTCTTCGGCCTACTTTTTTACTGTCTACACGATTGCTGGTGCGGAAGTGGAAAACTCTGGTTGGCAGTCTGGGGACAATACCTGGTCTACGGCCGCTCTAACTGCCAACACTCCGTATCGGGTTCATACAAAATATCGTAATGGCGATAGTACTGAAACAGCGACTAGTACTTTAGCTTTTTACACCCTTTCTTCCGGGATTAGTTCAGTGTCCGCGGCTAAAGACCCGGCGGCCCCAACTTCGCAGATTATTGTTTCTTGGACCGGGGATGGCACCTCTTATTATGCGGAAGATGTGGCTGATGCGAATCGCAATTCGGGCTGGACTAACGCCGGTTCTTACACCTTTACCAATTTAAATAATGGCACTACCTATTCCTTCCGGGTGAAAGCTAAAAATAGCGAAGGAATAGAGACAGCCTGGAGCGCAGCAGTATCTGCTACTACTGATGCTATTGCTCCCGCTGCCCCCCCGCCAGCTCCGCCTCCACCCTTACCGCCCGAGTGTCAGCCAGGTGATCCAGCTTGTGAGCCAGATCCGAAGAATCCCAGTGGTTTGATTGTGATAAACAATGGGGCAGCCTTTACCACTTCGCCTAATGTGGTAATTACTTTTTTGGATCTGAAATACGTTTCTAATTATGTGTTATCTGAAGACCCAGCCTTCATTGGTTTGTCTTTTGAACCGTTGTTTGGTAATCAAGCACCATTTGTGCTTTCGGCTGGTTATGGCAACAAAACTGTTTATGCCCGTCTTCAGGGAGACAATGGCACCTATGACACTTTTGACGTCATTGAATATAAGTCTTTGAACGATCAGGACGGCGATGGGGTAGAAGATGCGATTGATAACTGTCCTTTACGAGTCAATTCAGATCAGGCGGATGGCGATAATGATGGTTTGGGTGATGTTTGTGATTTGTGTCCCAATGATATAAAAAATGATATTGATGGGGATTTTGTCTGTCATCTGCAGGATAATTGTCCCAATGATCAGAATCCTAACCAAGCTGATACTGATAAAGATGGGGT
>DATDUP010000028.1:0-12440 GCA_035290345.1 Patescibacteria group bacterium | reverse complement strand
AAAGAGGCTGTTTTTGTTTTTGAAAAAATTTAGTATATGGAAGCTAATTAGAATGACGGAGAGGAAAAAGCGGTATTCAAAAGAATAAAGCGTAATATTCTCGAAAAATTATGTCTTAGGTGCACTGAGTTCAGAAGGTGAAAACTGAGTCACATTTTACATGAGAGAGGATTCTTTTGAATTTATAATGAATAGAGCGTATACTTAAGTTATAGTTATAATCAATATAGTATGGATGAAATTAATGACTTGAGAATAAAGGGAGAAAACGAAATAAAAGAAGGAGAAAAAATGGTTGCTGCGGGGAGGGAAAAGTTACAGAAAGTTGAAGAGTTAACTAAAGAAGCAAAGGCTGCACAGGGAAAATAGAATAACAAAAAACATCGCTATGAAAAGCGATGTTTTCTATGCGGACCGGACGGGACTCGAACCCGCAACTTCCGCCGTGACAGGGCGGTGCTCTAACCAGTTGAACTACCGGTCCAAAGAAGCAGAAAAAGTATAACACAAGAGGCGGACAGCCTCAAGAGTTATTTCGCTGCTTTCATCAGCCTCTTCCGCTTGTTGCGGTCGCGTCTGATTTTAGCTTTCTCCCGTTCAATTTTCCGCAGATTGTTATTGAATTTTCGTCTACCCATAAAGGTTGGTTAATAGTAGACATTTTACGGTAAAGATAGTTTTTTGTCAAGAAAAAAGACCTCCATGATGTTCGGCTGTGACATAGGGGTGAAGGAGGGGGCACCCCGGCCAGCAACCGAACATTATAGAGGCCTTAGATTAACTGCCTCATCTTAGCATAAATAATTGTTTTTGTCAACCTGGTTTTTGTGGACAGGAAACAAACATCCCCAGAATCGGGGATGTTATGCTTATTTCATTAGTTTTACCAGCTCGGACATCACTTGCGGGTAATCGCGAGAGAGAGTGGCTAGGATTTTTCGGTCCACTTTTACTCCGGCTTTTTTACAGGCACCGAGAAGGCGGCTGTAGGTAGTCCCATTAGCCCGGGTCGCGGCATTGATTCTTGCAGACCAGACTTGGCGGGCGGTTCGTTTCTTTTTTCTCCGGTCAGCATAGGCATAGGCGCCAGCCCGGGTAGAAGCAGTCTTGGCCTGCTTTACCAATTTGCGTAGTCCACCTTGGTAACCTTTGACCAATTTGTGAAGATTGTGGCGTCTTTTGGTATGACCGACACCTCTTTTTACTCGTGGCATATATAAAATTAGTTTAGGCGTTAGGCATGGCGCGCAGAATTGTTTTTTTCAAAGTCGCTGACATCTGATGATCGGCCCGCTTGTTGCGTCTGACCTTGCCAGATTCACGAGAATTGAAATGATCCTGTCCATCTGTGCGTTTAATGACCTTGATGCCCTTTTTTGACTTCTTGACGATGAAGCGTTTGGCCGTGGCCTTATGAGTTTTTGCTTTTGCCATATGGTTGATAAAGTGAGGGGATTGTACTATGGGTTTCAGATTAAGTCAAGGGCTATTTCCGGGTGATAATGGCGGAGATGCGGTTGGCTTGCCGGGCGGGTTCAGTTTCGTATCTAACTGATTGATTTTGAGAAATCAGGGTGAAAAATTTATTCAGGGTATCAAAGGCAAGGCCTGCCTTGGCATTTTCTCGCCCACGAAGAATTATTTCTACTTTAGCCCGATCGCCTCGTTCTAAGAATTTTTCAGCTTGTTGGCGTTTGACATCCAAATCATGTTCACTGATCCGGATAGAGAGACGGATACCCTTGACCTCGCTTTCGTGCGCCCCTATTTTCTGTTTTTTTAATTCCTTCTCTTTTTGGTATTTAAAGCGACGATAATCAATCAATTTACAAACAGGGGGTTCGGCTTTAGGATTGATTTCCACTAGATCCAATTGTAAGGTGTAGGCCTTATCTTTGGCTTCGCGTATAGAAAGCACGCCTAAGTTTCCTCCGTCTTCGCCTAAAAGTCGCACTTGGGGCGCGACAATGCTCTCGTTCACCCGATATTGGGGGAGGAGGGGTTTATCCGGTCGTTTTTTTCTCGAAATGCGCATAATATTGGTGGAGATGCCGGGAATTGAACCCGGGTCTGGTAGGGTTACACCTACTGACTACATGTTTAGTTGCTTTAAATTTAACCTTCTCTCTGAAAAGCAACAAAATGAGATGGGGCGAGCCAGTTAATATTTCGGCAAGAACAGACGGGCAGCTATCCAGGCCTACACCCAATTGGTTGGCACCGTCGGTCCGCTATTGGGTCTCGCGGTGACGATGGCTGTGGCTAAATTAAGCGACAGCGGAAGCGAATGTAGGAACGCGGAAGGCCGAAGCCATAGCGTTCTTCACTCGGTTGACTAAGTTTGCACTTGAGTCTTGTATTCTTGTGATTTACGAGGAAAAGAATACAACCTCGACATGCCAATAGCGAGTAACTAGGTCCTCCCATCGATACCTGTCATCCCCTAGTTTAGTTCGCCTTTTTTTGCTCTCTGGATTTGCCGGTCAAGATCACGTCTTTTTATCTTTTCCCGTTTATCATGTTTTTTCTTGCCGCGCACCAGGGCGATTTCCACCTTGAGGTGGCGGGCTTTATTATACAGGCGTAAAGGGATGATTGTCAAGCCCTTAACCGCGAGTTTTCCTGTCAAATAACTGATTTCTTTCTTGTTCAACAATAGTTTTCGACTACGGTCAGGTTCATGCGCAACACTGGAGCTAGCATACTTACAACGAGGGATATGAAGGTTTACTAGCCAGCCTTCTTGATTATGAAAGGTGACGAAGACGCCGTTGAGGCTAAGACCGCTCCCACGGATTGATTTTACCTCTGGTCCGGTCAATACCAAACCAGCCTCGAATTTCTCCAGGATATCATACTCAAAACTTGCTTTTCGGTTGTAGGCGTAGTCAGGCATATTATTTTGCTTTGTTGACACAATTAGTGTATACTATTTGGGTAAATAAAATCAAGCCTCATGGCCGAGATTAATATTAGTGTAAGTACGAAGACCATATTAAAGATCATGGGGATTTTGTTGGCGGTTTACATTATTTACCTGACCGCCAACTTGATTTTATTGCTTTTTGTCTCTTTGATCTTGGCGGCATTAATTGATCCTTTGGCCGATTGGTTGCAAAAGAAAAAAATTCCTCGAGCTTTAGCCGTTATTCTTATTTATGTCATTTTGTTGGGATTTGTAGCTTCAGCCATTCTGATCTTGGTGCCGATCATTACTCAAGATTTGCCCGCCCTATTGGGGAATCTGGAACGTTTTTGGGGTGATTTGCAAACTAATGACTTGTGGTTGAAAGTGGTTGGAGGTTTGGAGAGCGCTCAAAATGCTTTGAATAATTATGGATTGGTTATTGAAGAGGGGACCGGTGCAGTGGGTTCGGGAGTCGGAAATACTTTGTCAGGAGTATTTTCAACGATTACGGGATTTTTTGGCGGCTTGATTTCTTTGTTGATAGTCCTGGTTATGACTTTTTACATGGTGGTGCAGGATGACCCGATCAAGAAAATGCTACGTTCTTTGGTACCGGATGAATATATCCCATGGTGTTCGCAATTATTATCTCGGATGAGAAATAAGCTGGGGGCTTGGTTGCGCGGGCAATTGATTTTAAGTATTTTAGTCGGCTTGTTGGTATTTTTGGGATTGAGTCTGTTACAGATAAAATATGCAGCCATTTTAGCCATTTTGGCTGGTCTTTTAGAGTTTGTCCCTTATGTAGGTCCGGTCTTTGCCGCTATTCCCGCCCTATTTCTCGGTTTTTCTCAAGCCGGTATAGTCAAGATGCTTTTAGTGTTGTTGATGTATATTGTTTTGCAACAACTAGAGAATCACATTTTAGTGCCCAAGGTAATGCAGAAAGCCGTGGGTTTGAATCCCATAGTCAGTATTATTGCTTTACTAGCGGGAGCACAATTAGCTGGTTTTATCGGGGTTTTGATTGCCATCCCCGTGGCAACCGCCCTCAGTGTTTTTATTGAAGATGTTTTGGCCAAAGACCGAAAAAATTAGTTGGACCCTAGTGATGTTTGGACTGATCGCTCTGGGCGTAATCGGGTCAGTTAGTATTCTGATCATTCTTTTGGTTCAGAATGTTGGCCCTTCAAATATAGAGGGCGCGGTTATGGGGATTGGCCCAGCCTTAGTAGAGAAAAATTATGAATTAGGATTGGAAGATTTGCGTCAGAAAGTGACGACTGAGACTGAGAAGGAGATGTTTTCGTTAGTTGAGGAAGCGATGTTTTCTTTGCGGGTGCCAGCGGCAAAACGGGGGGCGCATTTACAAGCGTTAATTGCGATGTTGGCTCTTAAAGAGTCTGTAGAAGAAAATAAAAAAGAAAAGGTGTTAGAAATATTAGGTTCGCTTTAAAGTATGAAAGGTAAGCTAAAGGGTTTGTTGTTGGCCCTCTTCAATTTATTGGTTTTATCAGTGATTGCCCGTTGGCCGACTTGGTGGGTAGGTTTGCCAATGATTGCCGTCTGGGTGGTCTTGATTGTCTTTCTTTGTCGACTAAAGAATGAGACGGAAGCCAGGCGTCCGGAGCGATTGGTTTTATTAATTTTGTCCGCGGCCAGCGGCCTGTTAATTTTTTTATTGTTGGAATGGATTTGGTTGCGACGGTTGATGTTGATTTTGACCAGCCTTTTCCCATATTTGATTTTAGCTTCGGAAGAAGCCAAGCAATTCAAGTTGAGTTATGAACAAAAGCCGTGGCGGCGGATTGATGTGATGGTCTATACTTTTTCTTTATACGCTATTTTTACTTTTTTATTTTCTTTGCGCACCTTATTTTCAGGTCTACCTTTTTGGCTCCCCAGTTTCTTCGGTTGTTTGTTTGCGGCTGGTGTGGCGGCCTTAGTTTGGCGGCTCTATTATGATCAACCTCTCCCGTTTTTCTTTTTCTGGTCATTAATCGTTGGGATTGTCATGTGGGAATTGCTTACGATTATCGGTTTTCTGCCTTTAGGTTATCTAACTCTGGGTGGTTTGGCCACTTGGTTGTGGTATGTGCTCCAGCTTTTGGTGCGTTTTCGTTTAAGCCCGCGAGGGATTGAGTGGCGTCGGCAAATTTTGTTTTTGATCAGCAATGTTGTTCTTTTATTTATTTTTCTTTGGTTTTTTGTCCGTTGGATTTAATCTATGACTGAAAAAAATTATCCCCACCTGCCACCGCGAGCCTGTCGCGTGGACACCCATATCAAAATAGGACGCCTGCGTTGGCTTTTCTTTATTGTTTTTATCGCGGTCCTTTCTGGACTAGCTGCCAGTCTTTCCACCATTGCTTGGCTGGCTCCAATCACGAGCGGAGACTATGGTCTCAATGTCTTAGAACGAAGGGCAGAAAAAAGCGTACCTGATTCTTTGTTAGTCAGACAAGTCAAACAACGCTTAGTCACGATTTATAATAAGAAAGAACGAAACAAGTTGGGCATGTACAAGAATCAGGCGGCCAAAGGCGAGGCCATACTTTTGAGTTCTGATGGCTGGGTAGTCATGTGGTGGCCGGTCAATCCTTTGGGCGAAGAAAAAAATTGGGAAGCAGTTGACTATCAAGGTGTCGCTTATGGGATAGAAAAGAAAGTGTATGATTCAAAAAATTCTTTTTTGTATTTGAAGTTAAAAGGTGAAAGTTTTCGGATCAGTCCGTTTACTGACTGGAAAACAGTGGGTCGAGACAAAGAATATTGGGCCGTCCGTTCTGGTGAATGGCAACGAGTGACCGTCACTGACTTGTTGGCTCGATACAAAGAGGCCTGGTCAATAAATGAGACAGCCTTTGTTTATAAATTTGATAGTTATTTGACGGCCGGGACAATTTTGGTTGATGACCAGGGTAGTTTGGTTGGTTTTATAGATGAAGAGACCCAGGGCTGGTTGGCTTGGCCAGTGGAGGGGCAGTTGGGAAACGTTTTAGGTAGTGGCTCTCTGGTTAGTCAGGGATTGAATTGGACCGGTTATTTGGTAGAAGCTCTGGCTAAAGGTGATCAAGTTGTTCCATTGTCCGGCTTTTATCTCACGGTAGTTGGTGATGGGCCGGTGAAGGCTGGTGATCTGTTGATCAAATTGAATAATGAAAGTCTGAACAAGGAAATGCTAGCCTGGCAAGTACAAGAGTTACCAGAGGAATTTACGGTCGTGGTTTGGCGTCAGGGACAAGAAACAGAGTTGAAAATCAACAAACAGGTGATTGAGTCTTGACAGGCAATCAGTTATAATTTATCTTAGTTAGTTAATTTTAATACTTACCTATGTTTCTCAAAAGTTCGCCTTGGCAGGAATTAGCCAAAAGATGGAAGCTAGTTGCTTTTGTGGGCGCTTTAGCCGCGATTGCCACCTTGGTCGTCACCTTGTTTTTCCCTATGGAATACCGGGCCGATGCCCAAGTGTTGATCATCTCCAAGTCAAGGTATGGAGTTGATCCATACACCACTGTTAAGTCAGCGGAAAGAGTAGGGGAGAATCTCATCCAAGTGATGAAGACCAATGATTTCTATAACAAAGTAATGAGGCAGCCTGGTTATAGTATTGATCAGACTAAGTTCGTCGATTTGACAGAAAACAAAAAGCGCGATCTCTGGCAGGAGACATTGGCAGTTTCTATGGTTTATGGCACCGGGGTTTTGAACATCTCCACTTTCCACACAGATTCTTTTCAGGCTCAACAATTGGCCGGAGCCACTGCCGACGCTTTGGTGGCTAAAGGTTGGGAATATGTGGGGGGAGATGTGATGATGAAAGTGGTGAACGATCCAGTGGTCACTCGTTGGCCAGTTAGACCGAATATTATCCTGAATACAGTTTTAGGCTTTATCATTGGTTCAATTATTTCGGCCGGTTTGTTAATTAAGAGATTATATCGAGTTTAGTTTAATCCCCAAGTATGTCGGACCAAGAGCGACGTGTCGATTCGCCACAATCGCCAGACAATAGAAACGACAAAGGACCGGAGCAGTCTTTAGGACCGGCGGATTTGGTAAAAGAAAAAAAACACTGGGGCGATTTAGGGGACAAGTATCTGACATTGAAAAGACGTCTAGACAAAGAGGGGTTTGATTTGGATGAGGAAACAATGGAAGATTTGCGTGCCCAAAGTCGGCAGATCGAAGATTTGATTGCGGATTTAGCAGAATTGTTCGCGGGAACATCTACCAAATATAATCCAGACGTTCTACCAGTGCTGTTTGCCGATTTACCAACATTCTTGGCAAATTATGAGTATACTTTAAAAGTGATAGAGAGCGATTTGGATAAAGCTCTGAAAGAAGAAGAAAGTAAAACGGAAAATCAAAACGAGGAAGACACGGCCAAGGCAATGAATGAGGAAGAAGAGGAGACGCCGGCCCTGCCAGTTGAATCGATTTCCCCCCGAAGGGGAGAGAATGCCTCATCGGAGGATACTCAAACTAAGGAAGAAGAAAAAAAAGAAGATAGAAAAAGAGAACGTTTGGTTTTAGATGCCGCCACCTATCAGGAAGTATTGACCGGGCTAGTGGGCAAAGAGGAAATTAATCGGGCAGAGTTAGATCAATTGATAAGAGAAAAGGCTCCGGGGAAAAAACGAGCCGTGGTAAATATTTTGCGGTATCGGGGAGTCCTTTTACCAATTAAAAGCGAAGAAGGAAAACACTCGGTAGTTTTAGCGCGGATAGACCATGAACAGAAACGGATGTCGTCCTCTCCTTTGGATCAGGCGCAGGCGAAGATTCTGACTGAATGGTTGCGACAAAACATCATGAACAAGATAAAAAAAGAAACCAGACCCAATAAAAGAGGGGAACAAAAAGAATATTTAGTCTATGAAGGGGAATTGATCGGCCGATTGTTGACCGAGACGATTGAACAAATGCCATTGCCAGAAGAATTGCAATCCGCCGGAATAAACCGTAGACAGATAGTTGATGGCATACTCACTCATCCGGATTTGGAAGATAGCGTGGCTTTACGCCGTAGTTGGAATCGGCTCAAGCCGTTGGAAAGGAAATCTCGGCCAACTGCGGACCAACGGGAACAAAAACCGAAAAGAGAGACAAGAGAAATGACTGCTGCTGAGATAAAAAAACGCATATTGATCCGGCTGGAATTTATCAAATCGCAACGACAATACATCGTGGGCGAGGAAGAAAAAAGGCGGGTTGAGTTGGAGAAAAAGTTGACAGATGGGGGGATGGATCTGTCTCCTGAGGATTGGAAAAAATTGGAATCGCGGTACGGGTTATCGGACCATCGGCTAGCTTCTGGAGAAGCGGCAGCAGATGAAGAAGAGACAGAAGAGATTGGTATAGAAAAGGATAATGAAAGGACTAGAGAAGAAAGAGTGGATTTGGATTCTCTTTCCGTAAATGCCGGCGCGGGAATTAAGAACAATGACGAGGAAGTAGATTTTTTTGAAGAAAAAACAGCCGAAACCACGGACAAGATGGATTTTACCATCCCCAAGGCCGGGCCAAACAAACCTGAAGAGCCGGTGAAGAAAGAAACCCCTCGGTTAGAAAAAAAACCGATGACGGCTGAGGAAAAACAGACATTAATAATGAATTTATCTCACACGGCCAGCACCATGTTTGCTGATCTACCTAATCCGTTTGCGGCTAAGGAAGAGGGAAAAGCTGTAATGGGTTTTAAGGCTAAAGAAGCGGCGATTGAGGCTTTGCTCATTGAATTTTATTCCCAGATAAATCAACAATTGCTTCGCGGAGACAAACACCAGCGGGAAGATGTGCGTTCGGTTTTGGAGAATGTCATCCAGGCTCTGATTGATGATTTGGTGCAACGTCGGGAATTTTTAGCTGTGTCTCAACTATTAAATAAAGTGGTGAACCCGCTGATAATGTATGATTTACGGGTAAAGCCGGATCTGGCTTTGGTCAAACAGGGCCAGGAAGAATTAGCCCAAAGAGGCGAAAGGGAAGATCCGATTAACAATCGGGAATTGGAAGGCCAGACCGATTATGGAGCCGCTCGTTTTCTGTTAATGAAATTTGGCAAATAAATTATGGCTATGAATTTTTCTATTCCCCAAGCGCAAAAAGAGCAGTTATTCAAAAAGTTGAATCTGACCGACCTGCCAGCTGATAAACAGAAAGAAATGATAAAAAGCCTCAGCACGCTTTTGGATACCGAATTGAGCCTAGTATTTTGGGATAATCTGCCGACAGATAAAAAGGCTGAATATGCTCGGTTGCTGGCCGGTGAAGAGTCAGGAAATATTACCGAATTTTTACAAAACAATCTGCCGAATTTTTCTGGCTTGTTGGCGGCCACGGCTGAGAAAGTCATGAAGGATATTTTAGCCAAATAAATAATCATATGCTGGCAGTCACGGCCACTACTTCGCAAAAAATCGTGGATACCTATGCGGCCCTGGAGGCCGAGCATTTGGAAATCCGGCGGCAGCTGGCCAGTTTGGAATTACGCAAACAGGAATTGTTGAAAACTATTCAAGCCCACCGAGAAAAAAAACAAATTCAACAGGTCCTGCAGTCCATTTTAAACATCAGAGAATAATATGGATGAAAGAAAAAGAGAAACTAGTCGATCCGCTCGTTACCAGGAAATACTGGGAGTGATTAAGGAACTTTTAACCGAATACCAAGGGACACAAGAGTCGGATTTTCGGGATTTAGAAAAGGCGATTTTTGATGAATTGGATAGTCAGGACATGAATCCTTCGAATTTGACTCCGGAGCAAAGCAAAGAGATCTCGGATGTTTTGCGAGCGAAAGAAAATCAGTTGTTTCCTGACCAAGCCAGACAGCGGGACGAAAGAGTAAAAAGGAGAGAACAGTTAAACAAGAAAAAGGAAATTAACCGAAAAATAGCGGAAATACGTTCGCAGTTGGAGGCTGATGTAGAAATTTGCGAACGACTTAAAGGTGAATGGATGAAATTGATGGCTCAAGTACGCAAAGAAGGTTTGGGATCGGATATTTTAGAGCGAATGGATAAGTTATACACCCAGATTTTATCTTTAGAAGACAAAGCCAGAAAAGCGGCAATAAAAGTCAGGGAACAAGACGAACCAGTGACCACGCCGCTTCCGGTTGAGGAAGTCAGACCAGAGGAACCAGCCCTAGTTTCCGGGCCGGAACCAGTGATTGAGAAAGCAAAGACCACGGATGGTCCAGAGAAAAAAAACGAGACGATAGAAGAAAGCCCGGCTCCCTCCCCAGTGGAAAGTGTCCGACAAACAGGGGAAGAAAAAAAGGAAGAGAAAGAAGATCCAGAAGTGAAATTAAAAGAAATAGTGGAAAACTTACAAAGAGCAGGAATTGAGGGGAGATTTGCTTCAGGGAATTTGGACAAAATTTATTCTTTGTTGTTTTCAGCTACAGAATTGGGTTTAGCAACTGAGAAACTGCAAGAAGCATTGAAGAAAATTGGGTTGAAAAATGGTGAATTGTTTTTTCAATTGGAATTACATTTTGGCGCCTTAGTAGAAGGAAAGTTTCAGCCTGGTCCCCAAGTGCAAGAACTTCGCACCCGGCTTGGTTTGGAAAAAACAGAATGGGTAGTAGATTACCGGTGGTCGGGACCGTCTGGTTTAGTTGGATTATTCCGTAAAGCAAATAATTATAATGGAGAGGAACTGAAATTAGACCGGTTGCAGGCTTTGTATCAGGAGGAGGCCGGGAAAGAATTTACACCACAAGATTATGAAAACTGTGTCAGAGAGGCATTGTCCGGTGGTTATGCGAGCCCCATTGTATATGATCAGCAATTTTCTTCCGATTACAAAGAGGTAACGATAAAGAACCTTAAAACACAATTAGAGAATTTTAAAAAGTCTGAACCTCAGATTTTGGAAAGGATGATTCAGGAGCGAAGCATTATCCCTCCAGAGATGTTAGCTGCCGCCTATCAAGTTGAGATGACCCGGGAAATTCCAGATTCAGTTCAGTTGGAATATCTTCGGGATTTGGGGGAAATGTTTAGTATTCCTCCGACTGTTTGGGAAAAGTCCGGGGGGAAACTAGGTGATCAGGGGTGGGAGGAATTGAAAGCCAAATATCCGGATTTGTTAGACACTAAAGAGTGGGAAGCAAAAAAGGACGGAGTTTTTAGGATCCATTCGGGATTGATGACGCATTTAGCCACCGAAATAGTGGGGCGTGGTGGTTCAATCACAGAACTGCAACAAAGGGTGGCCGAGTCATTGAGATTTTTACCTCAGTTTGTAAAAGGAGGCGGAACAATTGGGTATATGACCAGAGAAGACCTCAGGAAAATCTTAGGGGTCAGATTGGATGACAGAACCGGAGAAATTTCATTGTCCAAACCCAAGGAAAATGGTCAGGTGCCAGACTTGGCTTCCCCTGTCCTTCCCTCTGGGAAGGAGTTTTCTGGAGCAAGATCTTTGAATCCAGAACCAATTATACCCCCACCTCCCTTACCTGAACCACTACCAAGTAAGAAAACCAGTGGAAATACAGATTGGGGTTTTGATTTACATACTGATGAAGTGGTGTTGAGATCACCGTTAGTGCGTCGAGCCGCACCTCCCCCGTTGCCAAATGAGGGAGAAACGAGCACCTCCCGAGTGTTTCGCTCTCCGCCCCCTCCTTCACTTGAACCACCTGAGCCACCTGAACTACCGAGTCGATCAAGAGTAATAGAGCCAATAAGGGGGGATGAGGAAATAACGAGTGAACCTTTGGCTGGCGAACATCGGGGTGGAGAAGAAGCAAAGAAAGAAGCCAAAGAAGGAACGAAAGTTTTGGAATTAGAAGGAAAGGAACTGCAGTATTTTGGCGAATTAGTCAATGGAGAGATGCAGGGTAAGGGCCGGTTGAAAGGAGATGGCACAAGTATAACAGGTGAATTCAGGGATGATAAACTTTGGAAGGGGAAGGGGACTTTGTCCTTCGAAGGAGAAAATAATACGGTCTATAATGCTACCGGAGATTTTGAACAATACGAACAAGATAAATTGCCTCAATTATCTGGCAACGGCCGGATGGAATGGGAAGATCGTGGTCTAGTGAATTGGTTAGAAGGTGAATTTGTTAGTGGTGATTTTCAACACGGTCGAGGAGGGGGATCGCGAAAGAGTAAAAAGACCCCAAAATTTTCTGGTCAGTCCTTTGGGGGAGTCACAACTTGGTTTGAAGAAGGAGAAATGAGTAGTGTGTCTAAGGGTGGAATAGTTTTGGATGGTCAAGGCGAACGTCGGATTGGGGGGAAGAAAATGCAAGGAGAATTTCATCAAGGTAATTTCATCAGCGGACTAGTAGAAAATTGGCCAGTGGGTCGGACCATTACCTTAAAGCAAAAAATATATTCTGGAGAAGTAAAGTCATTTGATGGTGGGGAGACCATAATTCCGGATGGGGTGGGGAAATTGGCTGGTGAAGAGGTATCATCGGTTTGGGAAAAAGGCAAACGTAAAACTTTTTTGTCGGGTCAACCAGAGATAGCTAAGGCAGCAAAGATGCCGTTTTCTCGTCT
>DATDUP010000027.1:0-3453 GCA_035290345.1 Patescibacteria group bacterium | reverse complement strand
CCAATCAATACCAATAGCAGTGATTATCACCATTAGCGGCAGTCCAATCATTGCCCGGTAAGTTCCAATATCTGATATTAGTACCCCGCTTAGGGGATATATCGCCACCCACAGCCAGACTATTCGTTTCTTTCTCAACAGCAACCTCCTTATTCCCAACAGCCAGAACGGCAGTGTTACTATCAATAACGGTTTAATCACTGTTGAGAAATGTCGACTGGGAAGATCCGGTTCCCCCCTAAAGAAGAGAAAATCCAAAGAATAATGTCTGGCGTAGTTAGTTGCCATCCGCTGGATTACCGCCGAGCTGTCGGCTTGTCCATTAAAAACAGACACTTGGTTAAATCTGATCAAACCCTTACCCGACTTTATGTGCCACCCCATCGGTATACTTATCACCGTAAAGATCAACAAACACGAAACAACAACCATTGGTTTCTTAATTAAACTTTTTAAATCCCAGATTATCAGCATCAAAAAAAATATCGGCACAATTAGCTTTGCTGGGTTGTACGTGTAGAGTGTTAAACCCCAAAATGCGGCAGATATCAAAAACCACCTCTGATTCTCTCTTCCTCTGGCCCAAGTCCAGAGCGACAAAAGAAAGAACACCAGGTAAATATTATATTCAAAGCCAGTTCGACTGTAGTGAATTGCCCAAGGTGTTAGTGCCATTATTATCGCTGCTATTAACCCCACCCTTCTTGAGAACAACGTTTTTGCCAACAGATAAACCAATACGATACTAATGGTACCGAATATTGCTGCCGGCAGCCTGACTGCTATTTCGTTTAATCCCAACACCGCTACCGACAACATCTCAGAATATGTTTGTATCGGTGGGGTGTATTCGCCCAACGCTCTAAAAAAAATCGGAAATTTAGCATTATTGCTATCCACACCCCGTGTCAGAAGATAATATGCGTCCAACCCTCTTACCGCTTCATCGCAAAAAAAACCAATCGGGTCAGCTCCTATCCGATAGACACGCATTATTAATGCCAATCCCAAAACTGCAATCAACACTATCCTGGTTTTGTTAAAGAATTTCATGATACATTAGAAGAGTTTCATAACCATCATATGAAATCAATCTTATTTTGGCAACCACAACGCGATTATTTCAAGGCCATTTCTTCCACCCCGATCGGGCATTTTTTCATTGTGTCCTCCAATTATGCTATTTGGGTTTTTCTTTTTTACGTTTCCTACCTGTTGATTAGATCAGATATTAATTTTTTCTGGCGGCTCCTATTTGCTACTGTTATCAGTGAAACTATTGAAAAGTACCTAAAAATTAAGAACCTATGGGCTCGACCGTTCCATCACCGTCAAAATCAAGTCCCCAACGGTCTTTTGAAAAACTGGTACACCAACGGCAGTTTCCCCTCCGGCCACGCCATGAAAGCCATGTTCTTCTTCCTGTTTGTTCTGGGGGCTGGTATGTCTCTTTCACCGCTAAGTTATCTACTAGTAGTTGGGCTGTTATTAATCTTTAGGGTCATTACTGGTTTTCACTATCCTGTCGATATTTTCGGTGGTGCTGTTTTTGGCGTTGTCATTTGGTTTTTAACCAGTGGTATCGTCATGCCTCCAGCTCTCAATGCTATAATCCAAAGTGTATTCAATACCGTCTTTTTTATTCGCTAAATGGTCGCTGATTTAAAGTTTATTCTTTTCTGGTGGCTTAACTTACTTCTCCTTGGCGGTGTTTCTCTCCCACTTGTTTTTGTTGTCTTTCGCAAATTTTGGGATCGGGGGTATATCTTCTCTAAAATTCTTTCTGCTGGTCTCCTCACCTACCTTATCTATATTTTGGGTTTTTTCAAATTTGTTCCTTTCACTCAAACCACCATCTTTGTCCTTTTAATTCTTGGTTTATTACTTGATTATTATTTCCTCTGGGTCAAGGGTCACTTAAACGATTTTCTCTTAGATTTCAAGTCAAACTATTTCATCTTCCTGGGGGAAGAGCTGGTGTTCCTTCTTATCCTCGTTCTGTGGTCCTGGGTACGGGGTTTTGCCCCCGATATCGAAGGCCTGGAAAAATTTATGGATTGGGGTTTTGTCAATTCAGCCCTACGCAGTCAGTTTATGCCACCCACCGACATGTGGTTTGCCGGCCAGCCTATCAATTACTACTACTTTGGCCATCTTATCTTTGCTGTTCTCACCAAACTCAGCGGTATTTCTTCTGCTATCACTTACAACTTGGCTATTGCCACTGTTGCTGCCCTCACTTTTGTTAGCGGCTTTTCTCTTACCACCAACTTTATTTTTAGTTTTGCCAAAAAATTTAGCTACCAGATGATTCTGGCTGGAAGTCTGGCTGCCTTACTCCTTACCTTTGGTGGTAATCTTCACACTGTCTACAAAATTGCCAAAATTAACATTCAAAACGCAGGTAAACTAACCCTTACCTGGGATGCTCTCAAGTCTGCCACACAAACCTACTGGTACCCCGATGCCACCCGTTTCATTGGCTACGACCCCGACACCAATGATAAAACTATCCATGAATTTCCCATGTACAGTTTCGTTGTTGCCGACCTTCATGGTCACATGAACGATATTCCTATTGTTCTTTTCTTCATTGCTTTTTTGTTCTCCCTCTCGCTTTCTGCTTTTAAGGCCGGTCTAAACTGGCAACTAATTATTCCCTCCGGCCTGCTGCTTTCCCTTATGTTTATGACCAACGCTTGGGACTTCGCCGTTTATGGTCTTGTCTTTGGGATTTTTTATTTTCTCTCCCAAAAATCCTTCTTTTCTACTCTGGTCCACGGACTTTTGATCGTTGTCTTTTGGTATTTGTTCTCTCTTCCTTTTACTCTCAACTTTACTCCCATGGCAGAAGGTCTCAAGCTGGTTGATGTCCGCAGTCCTTTCTATCAGCTCTTTATTCTCTACGGTGGGTTCTGGCTTATCTGTATCCCTTTCTTTTTGATATTTTTCAAAAAAATTACTCAACCCCGGCCGTTAACTACCGACTACTTTGTTCTCTCCCTTATTATCACTGCTACTGTTCTTATCATCATTCCCGAAATTATCTACATTAAGGATATTTATATCTACGAACATCGCCGATCCAACACCATGTTCAAACTGGTTTACGAAGCCTTCATGATGTATTCTCTGGTTTCTGGCTATGTCTTTTTCCGTCTTGTGCGCTCGCTTCGCTCATCATACCTAGCTATTGCCTACAAAGTTATCTTCGTTCTGGTTTTTGCCAGTCACCTTTCTTATTCCTACTTTGCTATCAAATCATATTATGGTCTCGACCAATACAAAGGTCTTTGGGGGCTTGGGTTTTTGGCTGTCAGCTATCCCGATAATCTAAGTGCTATCGAATGGATCAACAAAAACATTCCTGGTCAACCAGTAATGCTTGAAGCGGTCGGTGACAGTTACACCACTTTTAACCAAATATCCATGGCCACTGGTTTACCCACCATT
>DATDUP010000026.1:0-18517 GCA_035290345.1 Patescibacteria group bacterium | reverse complement strand
GGCCTGGACGAACCAGTAGAAGTTTTGGCTGGGGTACTGATATTCTCCGTCGAGCCAGGCGTAGAAATCACCCAGTGTTGGGGTCACCCTCAGAGAAAAGAGGGGGTTGTCAGTGGCGAAACACCACCCAGCGACCGCTTCCATTTCCAGCCAGGAGGCCAGCTTGATACCCAATCCCGGATGGATGATGGGGGCGACCGGGCCGATCAGGTTACCGGCCGGAATGAAATGGATCCTCAGGTTCAGGTCTTCGGTGAGTTGGTACCCGCCGTGGACCAGGAAACGCATCCGTGAAGGATGGAAGGTCTCTTCAGCCAGGGCGTCGGTGGTCAAGACACAGAAGCAGTAGAGAGACAGCCAGAATCTGATTTTTGCGTTCATCCCATTCTCCTTGGTAGTTGGGTTGTCAGCCGGGTCTATGTTTGCACAAAATCGGCCGAAAGTCAAGATTCGGACAATGATACTTTTGTTATTTTAGCGTCGGATGATGATAAATTTTTCCTCTGGTATAGCGTAGATATTTTTTTTCTTTTCTCCTTTTTTCATCCAGATCTGCAGCATTTCGAATTTTTTTATGTTTTTCTTTTTATAATGGCAGATAGTTTGTATGGGTAGGATACCCAATCCTCGGTTATAAGTGTTATCATCATTTTCATAATAGTGGCGGGAGAGAACGAGGGCGCCAGCCGAAGATCCGGCCACCACCTTCCCTTGCCATAATTTTTGTAGGCCCGTTATTTTTTTTAAATGCTTTTGGAGAATATGCGAATTACCGCCTCGGATATAAATGACGTCAGCTTCTTTTATCTGGTTTTTTAAAATTGTAACCTTGTCACTAGCCAAGGTAAAACGAAAAGTTTTTGGGGTAGCCACGCTGAGGAAATGGATTTGGTCCTGCCTGAAGTCGTCTGACCAGGTTTTTTTGTCACGAGCCAAATATATACATAATATGTTTGAAGATGACGGAACACCCCGGATTATTTCCTTGAAGAAACTCTGGTTGGCTTCAGTGGCTCGTCCGACTCGGCCTCCGTGTAGGATGTATTTGGTTGTTCGAGGATAATAATTTAAAGCCGACGGCAAGAGGGCGTTCAGGTATTTTTTACCGGTTTGAGTTTTAAATATTGGTACCCTTCGGGTTTGAAAATCAGTGAGCCACAGCTGATAGTTTATCTTATTGAAGTTTGGTTTTACTTTTTTTACATCAATTTGAGCCAGAGAATCGGATTCAAAAATAATTTGTTCGGCCCGAGTGTTTATCTTTTTTAAATTATCATGGATTCTGATTAGATGGCAGATTTCCTGGATTTCTTTGGCCGTAAACACTGAGAGAGTGTTGAGGAACTGTTTAGCCATGATTGCTCCGATAATCATGTGGTTGTTTTTTATTTTTTGGTTGTCCGCGAAAGTGTATCTAGTTGGCAATTTTCCCGCATAACCGATGTCATGCAGATAAATGGCCGGGATGAGGATACGGGGATTGCCCCCGGTAGTCCGCATTATCTTTTTTAAATAGAAGACAGCAGCTCGAAGATGGGGCACATTCCATTTCGGCCGTGCTTGTTTCATCTTGTCTAGGGCGTATTTTTTGATTAATCTTTCTATGGGTTGAGTGAGATTCATACCGAGTGATGTATTTATGGTAATTATATGTTTTGTCTCGGGCTTTGGCAATCTTTAATCACTCTCTGGCCAGGAGAATTTTTTACTCACACCTCAACGCCTTGACACCTTTAAGAGAAGGGGGTAATATTACCCCCGTTATTAATCCCTCATTTCTCGGAACTTTTCCTGCCCTTAGCGGGGTGACCGAGAAAGAGGTTAAAGGAAAAGGCAAATATGAACCTACCGACCGTATTGGAGATGTTGAAGGCAGGAGTCCACTTTGGGCACCAAGCTTCTCGACGTCATCCAAAAATGGACCCGTTTATCTTTACCAAGAGAAATGGTGTCCATATTATTGACTTGGAAAAAACCAAGGAAAAACTCGAGGCGACTTTGGCAGCTGTCAAAAAGATGGCCGCTGAAGGTAAGGTAATTTTGTTTGTTACCACCAAGCCCCAGGCTAAAGAAATTGTTAAAGAGGCAGCCCAGAATTGTGGTATGCCT
This sequence comes from Patescibacteria group bacterium, assembly GCA_035290345.1. Classification (GTDB taxonomy): domain Bacteria; phylum Patescibacteriota; class Patescibacteriia; order Magasanikbacterales; family UBA922; genus DATDUP01. Next base: position 16,408 of record DATDUP010000026.1, on the reverse strand, counting down.
TATTTAGTTGATCGTTGGCTGGGTGGTCTGTTGACCAACTTCAGCGAGATCAAAAGATTGATTGATAAGTACAATCGCTTGAAAGAAGAAAAGGCGACTGGTGAATTGGAAAAATATACCAAGAAAGAACAGTTACAGTTCACACGTGAATTGGAGAAGATGGAAGAAAAATTGGCTGGCCTTTCCAACCTATCAAAACTTCCGGATGTAGTTTTCATTCCCGCTTTGCAACGAGAAAAAACTGCTTTAGAAGAAGCAAAAAAAATGAAAATAGCCATCGTCGGTGTGACCGATACTAATGCCAATCCCGATGATACTGATCATTTCATTCCTGCCAATGATGACGCGGTCAATGCCATCAAAATGATTGTGGGTTTAGTTGGTGAGGCCATAAAAGAGGGTAAGGCCGAGCAGGTTAAAATCGCGGGACAAGAAAAAAAATAAAATAAAAATATGGGGATTACTTCACAAGATATTGCCGCCCTGCGAGCTAAAACCGGGGCTGGCATGATGGATTGCAAAAAAGCTCTAGATGAAGCGCAGGGTGATATGGAGAAGGCGGCCGAGGAATTGCGTAAACATGGGATTGTCAAGGCAGCCAAGCGGGCAGACAAGATTGCTGCCGAAGGTTTGGTGTCTAGTTATATTCATGGGGCTGGTCGGATTGGTGTCTTAGTAGAAGTCAATTGTGAGACTGATTTCGTAGCTAAGACAGAACAATTTAAGAATTTAGTGTATGACATTGCCATGCAGATTGCCGCGACCAATCCTCGTTTTGTCGCTCGAACAGAAGTTCCTTTGGCTGAACTGGAGAAGGAAAGAGAAATCTACCGCGAACAATTGAAAAATGAAGGTAAACCAGTCGAGATCATAGAAAAGATAGTGGACGGCAAAATGGATAAATATTATGCTGAGGTTTGTCTGCTCGAACAGCCATTTATCAAAGATGAAGATAAGACTATTGAAAAAATGGTCGTCGAAAAAACCGGTGAGATTGGTGAAAAGATTAGTATTCGACGGTTTGTCCGTTATGAGTTGGGTGAAGGACTGGAAAAGAAGAGTAATGATTTTCTTAAAGAAGTAGAAGAACAAATGAATGCCTAATACAAACACTGCCTCTGGGCAGTGTTTTCTTGTCAGTCATTAGAGAAAAGGGTAAAATAACCGGGTATGATATCCGCTATTACTGGCAAAATCAATCAGTTGTCTCAAAGTAGTGTCGTCATTCAAACGGCATCTGGTTTAGGCTACGAGGTGAGGTTAAAGTCTGGGCATTTACATCAGTTAAGAGTAGGGGAAGAAATATCCTTGTCTTGCCACTTAGTGGTACGGGAAGATGCCTTGGAATTGTTTGGTTTTCCCAATGAACGAGAAAAGAGTTTGTTTCTTCGGTTTTTGGCTGTGAGTGGGGTCGGTCCGAAAACCGCCCTGCATTTGTTGTCTCTGGGTTCAGTAGAAGAAATTGAGGCGGCGATTAGTCGGGGCGATACTAGTTATCTTACCAATGTCAGTGGCATTGGCCGGAAGACAGCCGAAAGAATTGTTGTTGAGTTAAAAGAAAAGATCACGAGTCAACCAGAAGCTGGCCAACCCGGGGATGTTTTAAGTGAAGTGATTGATGCTTTGGTTTCTTTGGGGTATAAACGGGACAAGGCGCGAGAGGCAGTACGGGGTTTGGAAGTTAAGGACAAGACCACGGAAGTTCTATTACGGGAAGTTTTGCGGCAGATGTAAATAAGTGAAGAGTCTAGACAAGAGGGCACTGTGAAAGGTGTTTTTTTGTTGAAAAACCACCAGGTTATACTGGTGGTTTGGATATCTCTAGAGGAGAGTGATGCTGGCTACTTTATCATCTTCCAGTTTGAAACGCATGATGCGCACTCCCTGCGTCGCTCGGCCCAAAGTGGGAACGGTTTTGAGCGGAGTGCGGATCACCTGACCCTTGACTGAGATGATCATCAGATCGTGTTCTTCAGTGTTGTTTATCACCTGCATGCTAATTATCTTGCCGGTTTTTTCTGTGACTGCCATCGTCTTAATGCCACCACCACCCCGGCCTTGAGTCTTGTATTCAGAAACTTTTGTTTTTTTGCCTAAACCATTCGCAGAAACCACGAGTAGTTCCAAGACTTTTTTGTTCGCCAATTCAGACGAAACCACATCCATGCCTACGACTGAATCTTTGTTTTTAAGACGAATACCACGTACCCCAGAAGCATTACGGCCCATCGGACGGACGTTTGTCTCTTTGAAACGAATGGCTTGTCCCCCTGAAGTAGCGATGATAATTTCGTCTTTACCTGTTGATGGTCGTACCCATTCTAACATGTCCTCCGGTTTGATCTTGAGGGCAATTAAGCCAGACCGGCGCAAGTTTTTGAAATCTTCTAATGGGGTTTTCTTGATTTGTCCGTGACTGGTAACCATGACCAGGTGTTTATAGGTGTTTAAGTCATGAGCCGAGAGAATGGCCGAGACTTTTTCATTGGGTGCTAGTTGTAAGAAATTAACCATGGCCTGGCCTTTGCTAGTTCTTTTGGCTTCGGGAACGTCGTAAGCCTTGAGTTCAAAGACGCGACCACGCGTGGTAAAGAATAATAGATCATCATGAGTATTGGTGGTGATGAGATGGTCAACCACATCTTCTTCCTTGGGCGTGAGACCAATAATACCCTTACCGCCCCGGCCTTGGGTGCGGAAGGTGTCGGGAGGGATCCGTTTAATATAACCATCCCGAGTAGCCATAATGATGGTAGATTCGTTCGGGATCAAGTCTTCCATGCTGAACTCTTTAATGCCGTGGGCAACGATTTGGGTCCGTCGTTCATCGGCAAATTTTTCTTTGATTTCACGGATTTCCTTTTTGATGATTTCAAGGATTTTTTTGTCGCTGGCTAGAATAGATTCCAATTCTTTGATTAATTGTCTTTTTTCTTTTAGTTCGTCTTCGATTTTTTGCCTTTCTAGGTTAGCTAATTGTTGTAGCCTCATTTCCAGAATGGCCACGGTTTGGCGTTCGGTAAATTTAAATTTGGCCATCAAGTTAATTTTGGCCTCATCTTTATCTTTCGATTTTCGGATGGTATTGATAACGGCGTCAATTTTATCCAGGGCCTTGCTTAAACCTTCCAAAATGTGGGCTCGCTCCTTGTTTTTTTCTAAGTCAAATTCAGTCCGTCGGCGAATGACTACTTGGCGATGCTTGATGTATTCTTCTAAAATTGATTTCAAGTTTAAGACACGAGGCTGTAGGCCATCAATCAGGGCTAAGATATTTACATGGAAAGTGGTTTGGAGGTCGGTTAGTTTGAAGAGGCGGTTGAGAACTTTTTTTGGGTAGGAATCTTTTTTTAGATCAATAACGATGCGTACTCCTTCTTTGTTTGATTCATCACGTAGGTCTCTGATTCCTTCTATCTTTTTCTCGTGTACCAGAGCTGCAATTTTTTCCAAAAGGGTGGCTTTGTTGATTTGGTAGGGGATTTCAGCAACAACGATTTGATATTGACCATCTTTTCTTTCTACGATTTCTGTTTTGGCCCGAATAACAATGCCACCCCGGCCCGTAGCATAAGCCGCAGCGATGTCCTTCTTGTTGTAGATAATACCACCCGTAGGAAAATCAGGCCCGGGGATATATTCCATCAACTCTTCTACCGGTAATTTAGGGTTATCAATAACCGCCATAACTCCATCGCACAGTTCTCCCAAGTTGTGAGGGGGAATATTGGTGGCCATGCCGACGGCAATACCCATGCTGCCGTTTAAAAGGAGATTGGGTAGTTTGCTGGGCAGGACGAGCGGCTCTCGGGTTGAGCCATCATAGTTGGCGACAAAATTAACCGTGTTTTTTTCGATATCAGCCAGCATTTCTTCGGCTAAAGCCTGGAGTTTTGCTTCAGTATAACGCATGGCCGCGGGGGCATCACCATCCATGGAACCGAAGTTTCCTTGGCCATTGACCAGGGGGGAACGCATGGAAAAATCCTGAGCCATCCTAACCATGGAATCGTAAATGGCGGCATCGCCGTGAGGGTGATATTTAGCCATTACTTCACCGACGACATGGGCAGATTTACGAAATTTAGCACTGTGACGTAAGCCAATATTCCACATGGCATAGAGGATACGACGATGCACAGGTTTAAGACCGTCACGGACATCGGGTAGGGCCCGGGCAACGATAACACTCATGGCATAATCCAAGTACGAAGTTTGCATTTCTTCAACTAGTTGGATGGGTACGATTTTGCCGACTGGATCAAATCCAAGCTTATCTTGCGCCGTAGTAACTTCTTTCATATTTAAGTTTATTGGTTGGTGGTTTCAGAGATAGAAGTAGTGGTATTTTGTTTTTTCAGAATGTCTTTAATTCCTTGGCTGACCATGCTATTGAGATTAGGGGCGGAGAGATCAGCCGGAGTGAGTGTTCCCGAGGAAGTTTCAATCGGAGTATTAGTGTCTTTCATGGCTTGAGAAAAATCTTGTTTGATTTCTTTCCATATCTCCTGGGGTTGTTTTTGAGTGGCCAGGGGGTGAGGAATATTTTGAGCCAAAAAGTATAAATTATATCCCCAAAGCCCGAGGACAGCGATGGCAAAAGCAATGAGGCTGATCCAGAGCATTTGTCGTTTTTGTCTACTCGCCTGGGTTTCAATTAATGGGCGGGTTGTGGGTTTTTCATTCTCGGAAGCAAGTGTAGGTCGTTCAAAAGTTTCGGCCTTGGACCATTGTTGTTCCACAATCAGCCCTGGGATAGTTTCTACTGCTCGCTTAATGTCTTTGGGGCTAGGTAGGTCAGTCTTTTTTCGTTTGTTTTTTTTATTTTTTTTGACAGGCATAAGCTGACTATTCTTTTTCCAATACAATGACTTGCATATCTTCTTCTGGCAGACCTTTTTTCTTGATAATTAATTTTTTTTCTGGGGTCAATTTGGGTGCCCCGACCTCTTTGAGGAAGGCATCAATTGGATTGGCCTTGGGATCATTTTCCGATTGGAAGGCCATGGGAATGACTAGGCGGGGTTCAATGGCGGAGATGGCTTTGACAGCGGCATCATCGTCATAACAATTATGGCCGCCAACAGGAATCAGCAAGATGTCAACCCCGGAAAGCAAAGAAAGTTGTGAATCAGTCAGGGGCTTGGTCACTAAGCCAAGGTGTCCCAAACTCATTTGTTCAGTATCAATACGAAGAGTAGTTTGTCCTTCTTCAGTTCCGGGGACAGCGGCAACTAATACTCCCTTTACTTCGCATTCACCAGGGGTGGACAGGACAAAGGGGTTGCCAGTGATGGTAATCGAACCTTCTTCGCCGTGAGTATAAAGGGCAATATCAGCTAAGAGGTTGCGAGGGAACCCCCCTTTTTCTGGACGGTAAGGATCAATTACAATAGTTACCTCATCGTTTTTGGGTTTGGTTTGCAACCGAAAAGCGGTGTTTCCAAGCCAAGAAATATGCATAATTTTATAAGAAAAATGACGATAATATTATACATTTTTTTAGAAAAGGGCGCAAGCGGGAAAAGTGGGAAATTGTCCAGGCCAAAAGTGGCTAGAATAAGCCGAAATATCCTTGATAGGAACTTTACCAAAGTCTGAAATTAAGCTGAATTTGTTTGGGGTCAGGCTGGGCATTGACAATTTAGGAGCAGTTAGTTATAATCCGGTAGCTAACTTACCCTAACGGGGGCTTGTCTGGCTCGTCACCGGCAGGTTAATAATTAATATTAATATGAACGACGAAAACAAAAGTGGCAGTTTTGCCAATCTTTTGAAAACATATTCTACGGACTTACCGAAGAACGATGATTTAGTGAAAGGAAAAGTCATTTCTGTCGGGAACGGTGAGGTGCGGTTGGATATCGGTGGCGTTATCACTGGTGTGGTGCGCGGTGAGGAATTATTCTCTGAGTCGGAAGACTTCGCTAATATCAAAGTAGGTGATGAAGTGGAGGCTACGGTTTTGGAACAGGAAAACGAGAACGGCGAGATGGAACTTTCTTTCCGAGCAGCTGGTCATCGTGTGGTTTGGGCCAAGATGGCTAAATGTATCACCGATGGCGTGACCATTAAGGCGAAGGTTGTCCAGGTCAATAAAGGTGGTTTGATGATGCAGGTTGATGCCTTGATGGGTTTCATGCCCGTGTCGCAATTGAATCCGGATCATTATCCCCGGGTACAAGGTGGTGACAAAAATCGAATTTTAGAACACTTGAAACAGTTCATTGGTCAGGATTTTCAAGTAAAAGTTTTGGATGCCAACGAAAATGAAGATAAGTTGATCGTTTCGGAAAAGGCAGTCTGGGAAGATGACCAGAAGGCAGTCTTGGATTCTTATAAAGTTGGCAATGTTATTGAGGGAGAAATCAGCGCCCTTACTTCGTTCGGTGCTTTTGTCAGATTCGGTGAAGGCCTGGAAGGTCTGGTTCACATTTCTGAGATTGTCTGGCAACGAATTGATCATCCTAAGGATGTGTTGAAAGTTGGACAGAGAGTAAAAGCTCAGATCATTGATATCAATAGGTCAAAAATTTATTTATCCATCAAGCGTCTGGTTGAGGATCCGTGGAAGGCTGTCAAAGACAAATATAAGATTGGCCAGGAAGTTGAAGGCGAGATTCATAAGGTGGAAAATTTCGGTCTGATGGTGAAATTAGACGAAGAAATTCATGGTTTGGCCCATATCTCGGAACTGTCTGATTCCGTGATCAAGGATTTGGGAGTTTTGCGCGATCGGTTTAAAATTGGTGATCGTCTGAAATTCGCTATTGTCTCTATTGAGCCATCGGAACATCGTTTGGGTTTGAAATTGTCCGATGACAGTTTGAGGATTAAGCAAGAAGGCTCTGATTCTAAGACTGAGACTAAAGAAGAAGTAAAGGAGGTCATCCCCGAAGTAGAAAAATCAGGAGAGGAAGATCCCGCCCCAGCTAAGGAGTAAAGAATAAAGAAAGTCAAAACCGCCCCGAGGGGCGGTTTTGGTTAGGATTGACAGAATCGTCTTTTTTGCTTATAATCTGGGTTATGAATTCCTATTATTTTTTATGAAAAATCTGTTGAAAAATGTCAGTTTAGTCTTTATTGTTTTGTTGTTGGTTGCCGGTGTCCTGAGCCTGGGTTCGTTTACTGATCCTCAGCCGGAAACTGTGGGGATTAATACTCTGATTGAAGAGGTTAACCAAGGACAAGTGGAAAAAATAGTTGTCCGGGGGGATATCTTAGAAGTGACTCTTAAGGACGTCAAACAAAAACAAGAAATAAAGAAAGAATATAACCAGACTTTTTCGGAATTAATGCAGAATTACGGCGTGGCCGCAGAAAAGTTGCAGTCTGTACCGGTGGAAGTGGAAGATAAGTCCGGCCCATCATATTGGCTTGAACTTATTTTGCCATTCCTTTTGCCAGTTTTATTGGTTTTTGTGATTATTTTTTTTATGAATCGCCAGGTTCAGGGGATGAACAACCGGGCCATGGGTTTTGGTCAAAGCGCAGCGCGGGAAGTCCGCCCCAATGATAAGACTCGTAAAACTTTTAAAGACGTGGCCGGGGCACGTGAGGCCAAAGAGGAATTGGAAGAGGTGGTAGAGTTTTTAAAAAACCCCAAACGTTTTACGGCCATGGGGGCTAAAATTCCCAAAGGTGTATTGTTGATGGGTGCTCCAGGAACCGGGAAAACGCTTTTGGCCAAAGCAGTAGCCGGGGAGGCGGGCGTACCGTTTTTTACCATTAGCGGTTCGGAATTCGTAGAAATGTTTGTCGGTGTAGGAGCCTCACGAGTGAGAGATTTGTTCCAGAAAGCGAAGAAGGCCGCTCCGGCGATTGTATTCATTGATGAAATTGATGCAGTGGGACGTAAGCGTGGCGCTGGTTTGGGTGGCTCACACGATGAGAGGGAACAGACCCTTAATCAAATTTTAGTAGAAATGGATGGCTTTGATCCAAATTTAGGGGTAATTGTAGTGGCTGCGACCAATCGTCCTGATGTTTTGGATCCCGCTCTATTACGTCCGGGTCGTTTTGACCGTCGGGTGGTCATTGATATGCCAGATATCAAGGATCGGGAAGAAATTTTACAGGTACATACTCAGGGCAAACCATTGGCCCGGGCTATTTCTCTGCGCAAGATCGCTGAACGCACCCCTGGTTTTTCTGGGGCGGATTTAGCCAATCTTTTGAACGAGGCAGCTATTTTGGCTGTCCGCCGTAACAAAAAGGAAGTTGCTGAAACTGATATTATTGAAAGTATTGAGAAAGTATTGTTGGGGCCAGAAAAACGTTCTCGGGTTATGACTGACCAAGAACGAGAAATGACTGCCTACCATGAGGCTGGTCACGCCTTGGCCGGTCATTTCTTGAAGTATTGTGATCCGGTGCGTAAAGTTTCTATTATTGGACGAGGTACCGCTGGTGGTTATACTTTAAGCATGCCCGAACGGGATGTTCACTATCACACTTTATTGAAGTTCAAAGATGATTTGGCTATGACTTTGGGTGGTTTTGTGGCGGAACAGGAAATCTATGGTGAGAACCATATTTCTACTGGTCCAGCCAGTGATTTAAAGTCGGCCACACAATTAGCCAAAAAAATGGTGATGCGTTACGGCATGAGTGAAAAATTGGGTCCGCGTATGTATAGTGATAATGAAGAAATGATCTTTTTGGCTCAGGAAATTCATGACAAAAAGAATTATAGTGAAAAAACGGCTGAAATTATTGATCTTGAGATTGATCGTTTGTTAGCCGAGGCCAAAGCAACTGCTCGGAAAGTATTAATAGCTCATCGCGAGCAATTAGATCAAGTTGTCCAGGTTTTGCTAGAGAAGGAAACAATAGAACAAGAAGATTTCGTGGCCATCGTTGGGCCAGGTACCAGCCATATTGTTGAGTAGAAAGTGAGAAAAAAACAGTCAGCTTTACCTGACTGTTTTGTTTTAGAAACAAACGTTTCACTACTAGAAGATATGTGGTATAATTTATCTAGTGCAGCCGAACTGCAAAATTTTTAAGGTAAGCATTAATAAAAAAATATGAAAGCTCCTTTGTACCGTCAGGCTCTGGCGGATGGTTGGCAATTGGCAAAGAGCCACCACTCTCTTTGGTTGTTTGGGTTATTCGCTGTATTTTTGGGTCAGATGGGCTTGTTGGAATTATTGACCCGGGTAACCGTGGCGGCTGGGAATCGATCTGTTTTCCCTTTGTGGCTGAGCGGAGAAATTAATTTGAGTTTGGCTGGTTATTCTTTACCATTGGTAAGCTGGTCGTGGTTTATTTGGTTATTGTTTACTGTTATTGGTTTTTCTCTGCTTTTTATCTTTGTTTCAGTGGTATCCCAAGGGGCCCTTATCCAGGCATCAGCCCGCTGGGCGGAAAACAAGTCTTTGCCTTTGGCTGGCCAAGCTTGGCAGACGGGGATAAAACATTTTTGGCGCTTGTTTTTTTTGAATGTTTTTAAAAAGATTGTCATTTGTCTTTTAGGCCTAATCGTGGCTGCGGCTACAGTCAATGCTTTGATTAATTTTACCGGAGCCAGTTTTAGTCTGTTTGTTGTTTTGTTTCTTTTGTGTGTCCTAGTGGGAATGGTGGTTTCTTTTTTGACGATTTATGCTGCTGGTTATGTGGTTGTGGAAGAATATGGATTAGGGCATGCCTTATTTGCCGCCTGGCAGTTATTTATTCGTCATTGGTTAGTATCCATTGAAGTTGGGCTGATCATTTTAGCTTTGAACGTGGTAGTCAGTTTAGTTGTTATGGCTGGTTTTTTCATCTGTTATCTTCCGACGGTTATCAGTTGGTTCATCGCCGTGGTGACCATCAACCCCGCTCTTTGGCAGGCGGGTATGATAGTGGGTAGCATCCTTTTCATGCTGTTTGTCTTTTTTGTCGGTTCGGTTTTTACTGTTTTTGTTGTTTCGGTTTGGACGGATTTATTTATGAAGATGCACCGGCACGGAATTATCAGCCGTTTAGTTCATTGGTGTAAAAGATAGTATGTCTGATTTGTCATCAATCGATGATTTGTTGGCTAAGGGGAAAGCGGCTTCTGACCCTGTATCCAGTTTGACTGTTTCTTCTGGTGAAGTGGCTGAGAAGTTTTCTAAAAAAATGGGTCAGGTGCAAGCTCTAGGCAAAGAGGAGGAGGCTAAGAGGCTGGCGCTGAAAGTGGGTTTGCCGCATTTGGATTTAGAGAAATTTCCAGTTAGCCAGGAAGCCCTGCGTCAAATTGATCGTGAGGAAGCCGAGAGATTAAAGACGGTTTGTTTTTATGCCACCCAGGAAGAATTTCGTTTAGGTACGGTTAACCCCACTGATGAAGTGCAGCAGTTGATGACAGATTTGGTTGATCGGCGGCATGCCGATGGTGGTCTGTATGTCATTTCAGAAAACAGTTTGCAAAGAATTTTAAAGCTTTATAATACTTTGCCGACCATTAAGCCTATTACCAAAGATTTGGAAATTAAAGAGACAGATTTGGATAAAGTGAAGGCAGATGTTACTGATTTGCAGTCTTTCCAGAGTTTGTTAGTCAGGCGGTCAGTGAGTGATTTGTTAGTTCTACTCATCGGAGCCGGATTGAAGATGGAAGCGTCAGATGTGCATGTAGAAGCAGAAGAAGGGAAAATAGTGGCTCGGTTTCGCTTAGATGGTATCTTGCATGATGCTGCCGAATTACCCAAAGAAGAGTTTCGACAATTAGTTTCTCGGATTAAGTTGCTTTCCTCTCTTAAGATAAATATTACTGACAAGCCACAAGACGGACGGTTTACAATTAAATTAGCCAACGCCAGTATAGATGTTCGTGTCTCAACCATTCCAACGATTTATGGAGAAAGCGTGGTAATGCGGCTTTTGGACCAATCACGTAAGGGTTTGAGTTTTGAAAAAATCGGTTTACAAGGTGATGCATTTGAAAAACTAAAAGCGGAAATTGCTCGTCCCAATGGTATGGTCATTACCACTGGTCCAACCGGGTCAGGTAAGACGACCACGCTTTATTCTATTCTTGAGGTGCTGAATAAGCCAGGAGTAAAGATAATTACTTTGGAAGATCCAGTAGAATATAAGATGGAAGGCATTAACCAAAGTCAAATAGATCATAGCAGGGGTTATAATTTTGCCAGCGGTTTGCGCTCTATTCTGCGTCAGGATCCAGACATCGTGATGGTGGGAGAAATTCGGGATTTAGAAACAGCCGAAGTGGCCATCCAAGCCGCTTTGACTGGCCACCTCTTGTTTTCTACCATTCACACGAACAGCGCCTCGGGCGCCATCCCCCGTTTTCTGTCTATGGGGGTAAAACCATTTTTGTTGGCCCCAGCTCTGAACGCGATTATGGGACAGCGTCTGGTGCGATTACTTTGTCCGGAATGTAAGAAAGAGGCCCAATTGAGCGAAACAGAGCAAGCCCAAGTGGAAAAGATAATTTCCAGCATGCCGGAAAAGGAACGGGGGGAGCTTCAGGGTAAAAAAATAACCTTGTATACGAATGTGGGTTGTGAACATTGTGGAGGTATTGGTTATAAAGGACGAACCGGCATCTACGAAATTCTTCGGATGAACTCAGAGATTGAACAAATTATACTTTCGGGAGGAGTTTCCGAGTATGAAATAGAAAAAATTGCAGTAAAGAACGGAATGGTTACCATGGTGCAAGACGGTTTGTTGAAGGCTTTGGCTGGACAGACCAGTTTGGAAGAAGTGTTGCGAGTGATTGATTAAAAAATTTGCCATAATTAAAAATATAAATTTATTTATGACCCCACGTCGCCATGAGACCGCTGTCCTGGCCAATGAGCCAGTACGTTTTTACAAAATAGTTGCCTTGACTTTTTTGGTTTTGACCTTCATCCTTTTGGGAGTGATTATCACCCTTTCTTCTAAGAAGGCGACCATTACAGTGATCACCCGGGCGGAACCAGTAGAGGCTACCACTTCTTTGGAAGTGGAGAAAGGGAAAGAAAATGTGGCAAAATTGGTTTGGACTGAAGTGGAGTTGGTTAAAAGTTATAAACCCACGGCCTCTAAAGAAGAAGCAAGTATCGCTCAAGGTAAGGTGGTGTTGTATAATGAGACTGATTATGACCAGCCTCTGGTAGCTACCACTCGTTTGTTGAGTCCAGAAGGAATTTTATTTCGTTTAAAAACCAAGGTACTGGTACCAGCCAAAGGTTCAGTGGAAGCTGAAGTATATGCAGATAAGTCCGGTAAGGAAAATGAGATCGGGCCCACTAAATTTACCATCCCTGGTCTTTCAGAGACATTGCAGAAAGTTATTTATGCTCAGTCTAGTGCCCCCATGGTCGGTGGGGTAAAGACAATCGGCGTTTTGACCAAAGAAGAATTGGATCAGGCGCGGGTTTCTTTCCAAGAGACTTTGAAAGAAGCAGGGAAAAAGGAGTTGGGGGACTGGGAAGCAAACAATTGGGGAGCGGTTTATGAGGTCGTCGGTCCAGAAGCAGTGGCTAGTGCCGCAGTCGGTGACGAAGTGGACGAATTTACTTTAACCAACAAGGTCAAAGTGGTGGCGGTAGCCTATGATCAGAAACCAATTGTAGAATTGGCTAAAAAGGAATTAAATCGGCGGTTAGTGAGTGAGGCAGAGTTGATTACTAGTTATAATGAGGAGCCGGTGGTGAGTCTGGACATCTTTGACCTAGAAGCTGGTACTGCTAAATTGAAGGTATTTTATTCAGGTTTAGTGGAGCTTAATCCGGAGAGCAAACAGTTGCAAAAAGTAATGTTCCTGGGTAAAACAAAAGACGAAATTCGTCGGTATTTGTTAGCCCTTGATCATGTCCAGGGGGTGGAAATAAAATTTAGTCCGGCTTGGATGCGCACTGTCCCCCATGTATTAGATCACATTAGCGTGGTAGTCCGGAGTATTGAATAATACCCTTGACAAGAAAAAGGGGGGCGGAGTAAGATAGTGAAAGGAAACAAGAATCAATCCAGCGGTAGGTTCCTCCTTAGGAAGGAGAGCTCGTGACTGAAAGGCTCTCTGGAGAGAAACCGAATTGGCACCACTCTTGTCCGTGATAATCTAATAAAAGAGAAAAGTTCGGGTGGAACCGTCTTGAGTAATCAGGACCCCGATGTTTGGCCAGTACTCTATTGGCTAGGCATCGGGGTCTATTTAATTAATTATTAACTTTATTAATATAATATTATATGGAGAAGTCTTTAGAAATCAGTCGCCATTCTTGTGCGCATTTGGTGGCGGCCGCAGTTCAATCTTTGTATCCGCAAGCCAAATTCGGGGTTGGTCCAGTCGTGGAAAACGGTTTTTATTATGATATTGATTTCAAGGAAAACATTGGCGAGGAAGATTTAGCTCGGATTCAGAAAAAAGCAGAGGAAATGGTTGAGAAAAATTTAGAATTCATCCGTCAAGAAATGAGCTTAGAGGAAGCGGTGGAATTGTTTAGTTCTCTGGGGCAAGATTACAAAGTTTCTCTTTTACAAGATTTACGATCGCGTGGCACGACTAAGATGAACGCCGAAGAAGCCCAAGATTTAGAAGGCACAACCGACAGGGTTTCGATTTATCAGGTTGGAGATTTTGTGGACCTTTGTCGTGGGCCACATGTGGCGACGACTAAAGAAATTGGTGCTTTTAAGTTAGTGAAACTTGCCGGTGCCTATTGGCGGGGCGATGTAAATAACCCGCAGTTGCAACGCATTTACGGTGTCTGTTTCGCTTCTGCGGCTGAATTGGAGAGCTATCTAAATCTTTTGGTGGAGGCTGAGAAACGTGATCACAAGAGAATTGGCAAGGAATTAGACTTGTTTAGCTTTCATGAAGAAGGGCCTGGTTTCCCTTTTTTCCATAACAAAGGGATGATTATTCTCAATGAACTGATTGCGTTTTGGCGGGAAAAACATCGGGCCCGTAATTATCAAGAAATAAAGACTCCGGCCATTCTCTCCCGGAAGTTGTGGGAGACTTCGGGGCACTGGGATCTGTACAGTGAAAACATGTACACCACGAAAATAGATGAAATTGATTATGCGGTTAAGCCAATGAACTGCCCGGGCGGGATTTTATTGTATAAAGAACATCTCCATTCTTATCGCGAATTACCTTTGCGAATTGGGGAATTGGGACATGTGCACCGCCATGAATTATCTGGCGTATTGAATGGTCTTTTCCGAGTGCGGGCTTTTACTCAGGATGATGCTCACGTGTTTTGTACTAAAGAGCAACTGGAAGAAGAAATAATCGACATTGTTCAGTTAATAAAAGAAATGTTCTCGCAGTTTGGGTTTTCTGAACATAAGTTCACTCTCTCGATTCGAGGAGAAAAGAAGAAAGACAAGTACTTAGGTACGGATCAAGATTGGGAGTGGGCCCAGAATGCTATTCTGGGGGCGATGAAAAAATTAGGCATTGATTGTGAAATGATGCCTGGTGAAGCTAAGTTTTACGGTCCAAGCCTAGATGTTCAGATTAAAGATGCGCTAAAGCGCGAATGGCAATGCAGCACTATCCAATTGGATTTCAACCTTCCCGCTCGCTTTGATGTTACTTATATGGGCGAAGACGGAAAGGAACACACTCCCTTCATGTTACATCGGGTGGTCTATGGTAGTTTGGAACGTTTTCTCGGTATCCTGGTTGAACAATATGCTGGCGCTTTTCCGGTATGGTTGGCACCAGTTCAGTTGATGTTAGTCCCTGTATCTAGTAAACATCTGGAGAAGACGGAAGTCTTAGCCAGGGAATTGTCAGCTCAAAATATACGAGTGGAAGTTCAGCGAGCCGATGAAACTGTTGCTAATAAAGTGCGACGAGCGGTTACTGAAAAAGTTCCCTATATCGTGGTTGTGGGAGACCGAGAATTGGCTGGGGAGGAGTGGACGATTCGGGTCCGTGGTCAGGAAGAGCAAGTAAAGATGTCTCAGGCTGATTTCTTAGCTAAACTGGAGGGGGAGATAAAAAATCGAGTGGTTTAACAAACAGATAAAAAAACAACCAGTTAATACTGGCTGTTTTTTTATTTATTTGTTATTTGGCCATTTTTTTACTAAGATCGCTTAGTGCCCAGAATTCAGTTTTGAGTTTTTTTCGGCGGGGATTAAAACGGTCAAAGAAGCTGGTTGGTTTGGAAGCAACACTGTCTTCAGCTAGGATTTGATTTAAGCGGATATCAATCAGCTCATTTCTATCAGAAGTGTTGATAACCGCGTCACCTTCAGTAAGATATTGGATGACATCGATGTTGAGTTGTTCGGGGAAACGTCGGTAGTGAGCAATAAGGGCTTGGCCTAGATTGATTTTTTTCTCCGCCGCTTCTCGCATTACTTCTTCCAGTTCTTCCCGTACATGATCCGATAGTTCGATGGTGTTGGCCATTTCTTTAGCCACAGGTTTGCCCTCATGTGTTTCTAATTTTTTTTCCATCTTTTCTTCCTGTCGCTGTTGATTGGATTGACTGAATTTTTCAGTTAAACGACCGAGCCAGGATTTGTTGCCGGCAGCAGAATAACTGAGTTCTTCTTCATATGCTTCCGTATCTTTCTCCTGCAAAGGCATGATAGTAGTGTCAGCCGGTCTTATGACCTCCGACATTTGCTGTCGTCTTTTTTTGTCTTGTTCAGCCTGTCTTTGTTGACTTAACCAGTCTTGCAATCCGCCAACAGTGAGGAAATCGATCGGCGGGTTTTGGGGGGCGTCCACGACAGTAAATCCAGGACGGCGTTCGTCTTTGGCCTCAATTGGGTCGCCCAAAGATCCTTCGGGCACTTCTCCGGTTATTGCTTCTTGGATTTCAGCTTTCGTTTTTTTGACCTTATCTGCCAATCGGGTTGTTGGGCTCTCTGCCCCCACAATGGATCGGCGTAATCTCTTTTCGTATTTATCAGTATCTTCTACTGATAAGGGAAGAACGCCAATCATGTTGGGAGCCAGATCTTCCTTTCTTTGGTCAGCATGTGGGATGCCGGCCTCTTCCATTACCGCATCGGATTTGATGACCCGGGGCAATTCTGTTTTTCTTTTGTTTTGATTAGGGGCGGTTTTATTTTCTGTCTCTTCCTCTCTAGCTAAGGCAGCATTGAAATTTTCTCTCATATTTTTAATTAAAGTAGTTAAATTATACCATTTTTTACCCTATTTTGTCAAGGTCTTGACATAATTGTTTTTTTGAGTTATTATTCATCGTTCTTTCGTTGTTGACCCAATTGAGGAGGGAGCCATGGAAAATAATCTGTATTTCTTTGACCTGGCCTCCTTCCTGTTTTTGTACAAGGTGGGAGAGGTCACGGTAGAGGGCCCGACCAATGAGGTTTGGGTCAGTTTCATCCCCTACGAAGGGGTAGAGGCAGGGGCAGATTTGTGCCCCGAACCCTATCGATTAGGGGGCCTCTTGGCAGAGATCGACGAGATCCGCTGGACGAAGCGGATAGGGTC
>DATDUP010000025.1:0-22642 GCA_035290345.1 Patescibacteria group bacterium | reverse complement strand
GAGTTCCTGGTTTTCCCGCCGGAGCTTGGCAATCTCCAAACTACTGGTGCCAGTGTTGTCTGTCTGGCCTCGAAGCCAGGCGTAGATGGTTTTCACGGACACGCTAAACGCCGCCGAGGCTTCATGAACACTTGACCCGTTCTTGACGGCTAAAAGGATCTCGTCCTTACGCTCCTGGGGGATGTGTCTTGGCATACATGCATATAATGCCGGTTAGGACACAAAGTTGTCTAATGAACGGGGGACAGTCCATGGGGACAGAAAAAGAAAATATCACTGATTGGCTCGATTTCTTTTTTGATATGATTTTGAAACAATCACAAATGGCGGTGGAGCTACTTTCTAAAGAAAATATAGAAAAAATTCTTTCGGAAAAACAAATTATTGTTTGGCAATATATTGAAAAAACAAAAGAAACCAACACAGGTGATATTGCCAAACAGACTAAGATAGCGAGACCAACAGTAAAACAGACGTTGGATGTTTTGCTTAGATTAAAAAAAATTGAAAGAGTTGGACTAGGAAGAAGTGCACGATACAGAAAAATATAATTGAACGAATTCGCCCCCCCCCTTGAGTGAACGAAAAAACAAAAAGTGAAAATAATTCACACCCAATGATGGCGTGTATAAAAAGCTCAAAAAATTTTAAATGTCAACAATATCAATCCCATGAATTACAAACACACACAAATCGGTTATCTAATGCTAGTCATCACCCTGATCGTGCTGGTGCTTTTCGCCTGGGCGGATATTACGGCTCGGGCCGAACCTCCTTCATACGATTCCGGCACAAATTTTGCCGTTACTGCCATAATGGTATTAATTCTATGTATTCTTGCTTCTTTCGGGTCACTCCAAGTAAGTATTGATGAAAAATATTTACGAATCAAATTCGGCTATGGTATTTATCAAAAAAAGTTTTTGCTAAATGATGTCATGTCTGCTAAAACCGTAAAGAATCATTGGTATTATGGATGGGGAATAAAGCGATGGTTATGGCCCAAGATGTGGATCTATAGTGTTTCCGGTTTTGATGCGGTTGAAATAAAAATGAAAAATGGCAAAACGTTCAGAATAGGCACGGATGAACCTACAAAATTAGAACAAGCCATTCTGCAGTCAATTAGACAATGAGGGACGACGGAATTCTGGACTCAAACCATACCAGGCTCTCGCTCCACTGCGTTCCGCTCGGGTCGCCCAACATGGTTCATAAGAAAATTTGTTCAGCTTACAATTGTCCTCATAAGCCGAAATATCGTACAAAAATCTCTCCAGGAATTAAACCTATGAAACTATTACTGACATCTGCTGGTTTTTTCAATAAGGAAGTGTCTGATACTTTTCTCTCACTCCTCGACAAACCCACGGGGCAAATTCACATCATTTTTATTCCGACTGCTTCAAGAACCGAGCATGAATTAAGGTACGTCAGAGAATCACGACAAGAGCTTATCAATCTCGGAATTACCCACATCACTACCCTGAACCTTGACCACGAGGTCGCAGCTAAAGAAATCAACAACGCCGATGTTATCTATGTGTGCGGTGGAAATACTTTTTATTTACTTCAAAAAATGCGCGAATCCGGTCTCGACCTGCTCTTACCATCCTTTTGTGGCTTATATGTCGGCGTGAGCGCAGGAAGTATTGTGGTCGGTCCGAATGTTGAAGTATCTGGACCATGGGATGATAATGATATGAATCTGTCTGACACGACTGGTCTGAAAATTGTAGACTTTGCAGTCATTCCACATTACCAAAGAAAAGACCAGGCAGTAGTTGCCGATTTAAAAAACCAGGCGAATTATGAAATTATGGAATTAACAGACAACCAAGCAGTACTTGTGGAAAATGGCGAGAAAACAATAATCGGTTTGCCATAGTGTATTAGCGAATATTGCCCAACAGTGTGTGGCTCTTTTTCTAAACTAATATACTACTTTTTTACTTAAACATAACCACATAACTATGAAAAGAAACAACGCCGTGCTAATCATTTCTGCCATCATACTCTTATTAATGATTGCTGGCGGAACATATTGGTATCAAATGTCATTCCAAGACAAAAATAACACCATCAACATCGAGCCATCAAAAACTAAACAAACAGAAAACGAACCCATAGAATTTATAAACAACCTATTGGGCAACCTCCCAGACACTTACCTAACATCCGAGGTTGAATATTTTGAGTCACTCGACGATGCAGAACCACAAAAAGCTATTGAAGTAAAACCCTGCGATGACAAGAACTTAGACCCAGTTTATTCACCTCTTTGTTCGACGAGCTTAACCATAGTGGAGCAAGAAAAGACAAATAACCTAGATGAATACATAAAAACTAACAAAACTTTAAGCTGGTACGAGAGTGCGTATACGAAGTTAGCCCAGACAACTTATAAAGAACACGATCAGCTTGCCTACACTCCTCAAGTTTTCATGTGCCCGGGAACAGGAGGGGACGGTTGCCTGCGTAAAATATTTATTTATCATCTGGATGATGGCCGCAACATCATGGCCGAAATCCATTTTTGGTCATACGAAAACGGCACAGCCGTTGCAACTCCCATCAAAGACGTACAAACCATCATCGCCCTTTACGAAGATCTGCTGACTAAATAATCCTCGCTTAACGACATATACACAAATTTGGCTATTCCGTACCCTCCGCAAGCCTCGCCAATATTACGCCTATGTTTATCAAAGATTTACAAAACTGTAGAGAATTTACAGCCGGAGACAACACAATCCTTCGCGAACTTTTACATCCTGGTAAGATGGACCTAGGGTTCCGTTACAGTCTAGCCCATGCCGTATTAAAGCCGGGCCTAACCTCGCAACCACACAAGCTAAAAACTTCGGAGGTCTATTACATTTTAGAAGGGGAAGGGATAATGTATATTGACAAAGAAAATGCAAAAGTCCGCGCGGGCCAGGCCATCTATATTCCACCTCATTCAGAACAGTATATTAAAAACCCAGGAACCACTGACTTGAAATTTCTCTGCATTGTTGATCCAGCTTGGCGTGTTGAGGATGAGGAAGTATTATAGCGGCGAAATTAGCCTATCCAGCAGTTTCTATATGACAACAAGTACTTGACATAAAACGCAAATATCATACTCAATTCATTTTCACCTTTAAGCCACAAAATGTCCATTAATCACCACGAGAAATTATTTTTATGTCATCTGAAGTTACTTTAAAAACTGCTTTTTTCTTTCTCATTATTCTCGCTGCTATTTTTGAAGCATCTGGAGACATAATCTTAAAAAAATGGGCTACTGACCAAAAACAATTTTTATTTGTATTAGGCATAATCACTTATCTGGCAGCGACTGTAATCTGGGCGTTTTCCTTAAAATACGAATTCCTTTCCAAAGCAATTTCAGTGATAACAATTTTGAATTTAATCATCGTAGTTCTTGTTGGTGTTTTATATTTTAAAGAGGATTTATCTATAATAAACAAGCTTGGTATAGGACTAGGAATAATCAGTGTTATTCTGATACAACATTAGCAAACACAAACGGACCCCAAAATTTTCCTGCCAAACATCGCACCAAATTCCGACTCTCTGGGAAAATTGTTATGAGCACACCTTTAAACTTTCACCTCATAACCAATGGTTATGCCAGACAAAAGCGCAGTCGCAAGGACAATCCAAACTTACGAACAAACGGCGGCAAATTATCATAAGACTCATTTTGATATAAATGAAATAAAAGATATCGCAGATTTTTTTATTCAAAATTTAAAAGGACAAAAAATTTTGGATATCGGCTGCGGTCCGGGCAGAGACGTCAAATATTTTGCTGAACAAAATTTAAAAGTAATAGGAATTGATTTAACTGCAAATTTCGTAAAAATAGCTTCCCAAAATGTGTCCAATGCCAAATTTATTCAAACAGACATGAGGAAGCTTGATTTTCAGGACAGTAGTTTTGATGGCATTTGGGCCTGCGCTTCATTTTTTCATATTCCCAAAAAAGATGCAAAAAATGCTTTACTCGGATTTCGGAGAGTACTAAAATCTTCTGGGCTTATGTTCATTTCAATCAAAGCTGGAACCGGAGAAGGGTCTATCCAAAAAGAGGAGGACGGGGGGCGGACAAAATTTTATGCTCTCTATACTGAAGATGAATTCAAAAATTTGATTGAGTCTTGTGATTTCAAAATTTTGAATATGATAATTAAAAAAGAGAAAGATATAGATAATGTTCAAATAGAAAATACTTGGATAAATATTTTTGCAACTAAAAAATAAAAGACCACTCCGTCACCCATACTCTACTACCCCTTCGCCACAGTGGCTAACAAATCTATCCTCCCAATCAGATTACAAAATGAAACTACCGGCAACCTTTTCGTCCTGTGATAATTTCGGACTCATCAGTTCCGCTCTCATCGGAAGAAGGTTGGGGTGGCCTGATCAGATTTAACCGACCAGACCACCCTGTTTACAGCAGATATATCTTGCGCCACTGCTGTCTAGCGCTCTCTCACTCGACTTCAGCCCCCTAAAGCCACTAATGCCGCCCCGACGGCCATGATAATACCCCCGACGATCCTCTGTCGGAAAAACCCTCGCTCCTTCAGAACGAAATAGGCAAGTATGATCGTGAGAGGAATGACCACCCGCTTCATCGTACCCACATAGGCAACTAGGGAAAGTTGAAAAGCCAACCCGGTCAGAATCGTTCCGACCGCCAATGGCAGTCCAAGGATAACCATCCGCAGACTAAAACCTTCCCAAGTGGCACCTCGGTGTTCCTGTCTCACAACCGCAACAGTGGCGTTCCCTAAAGCTACGATTGCGTACACCAATCCGAATCCGAATCCGACGTCAGTACGACGTGCCGTAAGACCATCGTAATTCAGACTGATGGTGGAGAGGGCAACAGCAAAGAACGCCCACCGTACTCCGGCACTCTTTCGAAGAGCCAGAAACGGGGCCAACCAAACTCGTAATTCTCTCCACCATCGCGAACCTACTGCCCTGTCTCTCTCCGCCAACTGTTGACGAAGCTCCTGAATATTCAGGACGTAGGTCCCCAGAACCAGTACCCAAATCCCCACCCAACCCAATCGGGTAGGAAACTCACCGACAATGATCATGGCGGTAAAAATCACCACCACAGGTGTCGTTGAGTCGATCGGGGTAACCAATGATACATCCTCGAGTGCGCGTGCCCGCATCTTAGCAAACATGATGCCAATATTCAGAATACCTGTCGCCAAGACCGGGAACAGCCACCCAGCAGACATACTCGGCCCACCGGTGACTAGCGAGTACCCCAGGAGCATGATTGCTGATCCGACCGAAGTCGCCACGGACACCAGCGCCGAACGATTCCTCCAATCATCACGCTGGAAAATTCTTGAAAGAACATTGTAGAAGGCCAGCGCAAGCGCACCAGCCACAACCAGAATTGTTGCTATGATGCCCATGCCACCCCTCCTGTTTTGCCGCAGTATTACGGACATGACAGAATACCACAATTACATCGTTTTTGTCAATCCTGACAGAGAACAGCCCAGCCACCCCTTGACAGTAGAGATCTCTCGCGTCTTCTTTCTCGCTCTACCAAATTTATGCTTATTGAAAACGTAAGTCTGAAGTGCTAAAATTGCTATATAGTAAGACGAAAATTTGTGTCAAAAATAATGAACATACCTCCATACATTCAGATATATTTCGGGGACAATAAATCAATTGTTATTACATCCACACATTAACTTTAAATGTATAAAAAATAACCCGCTCCTAATCATTATTGCGGCCAGTCTGTTGCTAAGCGGTTGTACACTATTACAATCACCACGCCCAATTGATGCAGACAAAAAAATATTGACAATCAGGACGCACTGATAGACAAAACTCAGCTAACTGAAGAACCCCAAACAAACAAAAAGCTAGATCTAAGTAACCAAAATCTACAGAAAATACCGGAATATGTTTTTAGTCAAAAGGACTTAGAAGAACTGGATGTGTCAAAGAACCAGTTAAATGGCGCCATCCAAGCAGAAATAAGACATCTCCAGAACTTAAAAGTCATCGATGCTAGTGACAATCAAATGACTGGCATCCCGGCAGAAATTGGACAGCTAAATAACTTGCAAACATTAGACCTGTCAGATAATCAACTTACTGGTTTGCCATATGAACTGGGCAATCTGCAAAATCTCAAAATCTTAAATATTTCCGGCAATAATTATTCCGAGCTTGATTTGAGCATAATACAAGAAAAGCTACCCAAAGGCATTAATATAATCAAATAGTCTTAATCAGTTAATTTTTGGACCGAGAACCCATATCTAGAGGGTGAATTTTACTTTAATTGTCTGGTTGCGTGAACCCGCATAGTTACCCCCGGGTAGCAAATATCATAATGATCGAATATTGTACCACCACTAGACAGCTTAATCATTGCCCAGATTTCGTGTATATCTTACAATTTAGTCTGGGTAACCGAAAAAACAATCAAATTTTAACTTTTTTTCATGGTCATCTCTACAAAAGAGTCAAAATAGCGTACGCAAAACCAACTACGAAACAATTGAGACTTTCCCTGAAAAAAGGGAATGAAAAATGAGTATAATTTTAAAAAATTATCCCAAAAACACATGCTCGGCTTCAGGGGCCTACTCCTTGTCCCTGTGGTGCCCTTCAAAAAAGCATCAAGTACTACTCACCATTCTTGCCAGATCCTCTTTCACCAATTTGAACTTCCCGTTTTCTCCCAGACGACGTGACAAAAACTCATCTCTCTTTTGTTCAGGACAAACGCCAGACGCCAATTTCGCTGCCTTTTCGTGTATGGTTGCGTCGTTGGATCTCTTGGCCGCCTCGGCCACCCCCCAAATATGCCAAGCTATCTGTTCTAATCTCTCTTTTTTGTAGTTTAACAACCCCACCAAAGACGCCCCCCATTGGTTTTCTTTTCGACCTCGGTTAATTTGTCTTTCCAAATCTGCCATCTCTTCTCTTTCTTTTAAGATCAATTCAGCTAAAGCGTCCAAGTAGGTCGCAGTATCTTTATAACCTGTTTTCGTTTCCCACCCTGTTGAATGTGTACTTAAATCCAAACTCTTCTTGGGATCCTCACTCAACCCGGCATTCTCAGCCGTATTTAGCTTGTCATAGACACCCTGGGCATGGGACCAGGCTTCAAAATTATTCCTTTCGGGTAGATTCAAGTTATAAATATCACTCTCTAAAATCTCTTTCCCCAGCTGTTCTTTCTTGGCCGCATCCAACTCAAAATCACTGTTTAAAATATCCTCAATACTCGCGGGTTGGTCACGATGTTTAGCCACCTTACGTTTAATCTCAGTCCAACCATTTATTTCTGTTTCTTCGGCAATATCTTCCACAAGATAGTAATTGCCGGTTTGGACATCCCGGACATAAACCGGCATCCCCAGATTCCTACCTTCTTCAACTATTTGATCCATTAATTGATCATTTCCGAACTCAGTTAGCCCACTACTCAAGCGAGACAAGACATCGGAATCAAAAAACAAAGCCCCCACTTGAGGATTCCGGACAACGATTTCATTATGCCCGATCGTCTCCTTGCCTATCGCCTGGTCTATTTCCTCCTTAATCTCCGAACTATTAGCACCGGAATATCTTTCCCCACCAGTCACTCGCGTTCCGGCATCCCCGGGAGAGGCCGACCTAATTTCTCCCCCCTTTAACAAAACGCCAAAAGAAAAAAAAGATTGGTCAGGTTTTCTGTCCGGAGAATTTTTCAAACGCACACTGGCCGTCGATAGATTAGGGTCAAAAGCCAAAACGGCGTGAAGCATTTCTTTCCATTTCACCCCTCGTTTCATAACCGAGACCTGTCCTGGACCATTAAAGCTCAAAAAACTGTGTGTCAGTACCGCGTCGTGATTGCGGCTGACATTAGACACATCCCGGGCCTGCCGGTCTTTTTCATAGGCTTCTAATTTTTCGGCCTGCTCCCCATAAAATTGGCGGATTAATTTTTCGGCCTCATTTATTTCCACCTTACTTCTCGCTTCTTTCTGGAGGTCATCATACAGCACCCACAAACCATCAAATTCCCTTTGCAACTCACCAGCCTTGAGAGACTGCGCTCCTATTTTCTCTCGCAAAGCCCGAATTTCTAACAGATTAAAAACCCGTTGTAAAGTCTTTTCTTGTTTCTGCGTTAGTTCCTCTTTTAATTTTTCCAGCTCCTCCCTTACCCGTTCCAGTTCCATTTCTTTTTCTTTTATCTTTTCCTGTAATCTTTCTGCTTTAACCGCAACATCAAGCTGGCGCTCCTCATATTGCGCTTCTAATCTTTTCTTTTCTGTGTCAATCCTTTGCAATTCTTCTTGGCTTTTTTCCTCCGCAAACTTCCGCAATTCTTCCGGACTAGGCGGCTGAGAATTTTCTGGCTTGTCTTCATGCATAAATTTTGTTAGATTTATAATATGTCATAATTATTTCCAAGTCAATAAAGCCAGTGGGATCACCCCTCTTCCCTCTAATCCACTAAATATGGCTAAAATCCAAATCCTGTCAGAAGGTTATGCGACCAAGAAAAAGAATGGCTGGCAGGCCAATTCCACTGTTTGTCTGATTACTAGCGGTTCAAAAAAAATCATCACTGACCCGGGCTGTAATCGTCCCAAACTCCTGAACGCTTTGACTCGGGCCGGCCTGGTTCCCCAGGATATTGATTTTGTCTTTCTTTCCCATCAGCACCCTGATCACACTTTATTGGCCGGTATCTTTCCCCGAGCCAAGCAAATCACCTTTGATGCCAATCTTATGTATGACCAAGATCATTTGTCACCTTTTCCTTGGGATATATTGGGAAAAGATGTCAGAATCTTAGAAACTCCCGGGCATGTCTTGGAGCACCTCTCTCTTGTTGTCACTACTGACCAAGGAAAAATTGCCGTAGCTGGCGACACCATCTGGTGGACTACTGACGAGAAGCAAGTGTTCAAACTCAACCAGAAAGATCATTCTCAGGCTAAGGGGATGAACATGAAAAAATTGATTGCTAGCCGAAAAAAATTGATTAAAGAAGCAGACTACATCATCCCTGGACACGGAAAGATATTTTCGGTTTAATCCTAATTTATAACAAAACATACCAGTATTCCTGGTATGTTTTTTATCTGACAATCTTTATTCTGTCTTATCGTGAAAACCCGTTCCGGCAGGGATTCGACGCCCGATGATCACGTTTTCTTTCAGACCCTCCAGACGATCAATCCGGCCAGTGATGGCGGCATTGATCAAGACCCGGGCAGTCTCCTGGAAAGAAGCGGCTGACAAGAAACTCTGGGTCGACAGAGAAACCTTGGAAACACCGAGAAAGAGTTCACGCGCCCTAGCTTCTTTTTTGTTTTCTTTCTTCACCTGGATATTGGCCAAAAGAAGCTGGGATTTTTCCACGGTTTCGCCAGGTAGCAATTCCGTATCACCAGGATCTTCCACATACATGCGACTAAACATCTGCCCAACTATGATCTCCACGTGTTTGTCATTCAATCTTTGACCCTGGGAAGAATAAATGGCCTTGATTTCTCGCAGAATATAGGCCTGCACTGCTTCCCGACCGCGCAATTCATAAAGTTCATGGAGGTTGATCGCCCCTTCCGTCAACTGATCACCCTTCTTTACCTGACCACCATCTTTGACCCAAAGCTTGTAACCAATGGGGACAATATATTCCTTGACATGCTGGCCTTCGTGCTGGACAATCAAGAAATTTTTCTCCAAGCTCACCGAGCCATTCTGTTTGGCTTTTATTTCTTCACCCGTATCACCGCGTACCATCAAGATATCTCCTTTTTTGATCGCTTGACCATCGTTGACCTGCAAGTCATCGGCGCTTTCTACTTTTATTCTTACCTCATCCACCCCTTCAAATTTCACTTTGATTATTTTCTGACCACGGTGACCTTCAAAAATCTTGCGACCAGTTGGGCTGGTGATTACCTTACCGTCAGCGTCTTCCACTTCCACTTCGCCATCTACTTCGGACAGTATCGCTGTGCGCTTAGGTCGTCTGGCCTCAAACAATTCTTCCACTCGCGGCAAACCTTGCGTAATATCGCCGCCAGCCACACCACCAAGATGGAAAGTCCGCATCGTCAACTGCGTACCTGGTTCACCGATAGATTGGGCGGCGATGATACCAACGGCCGTGCCTTTTTCTACTGGTTTGTTATGACCGAGGTCATAACCATAGCATCGTTGACAAATACCTTTTGGCAGACGACATTTGAACACCGAGCGAACATGTACTTCAGCCAAACCAGCCTGATCAATTTCCCGTCCAGCTTTTTCAGTAATAGCCTCCCCCGCCTTGACCAATATTGTCTTACCATTTTTGATATCTGAAATTGCATAACGGCCGACAACTCGATCACCTAATTTTTCACTCATTTCTTCCGAATCGGCCTTGGTGATTACCACGCCTTCAGTATCACCGCAATCAATATCATGTACCACCATATCTTGGGCTACATCCACTAGACGACGAGTCAAATACCCGGCATTGGCCGTACGCAAAGCCGTATCAGTCAAACCTTTACGCGTACCATGGGAAGAGATGAAGAATTCCAGAACATCAAAACCTTCTTTAAAGTTACCTTTTACCGGCAATTCAATAATTTCACCACTTGGCGAAGCAACCAAACCTTTCATACCGATTACCTGGCCCAATTGCCCCCAAGAACCGCGAGCGCCCGAATCAATCATGGCAAAAGAAGAGCCATCACGATTCAAGGCCTGCTTGTTATGGGAGACTACCCGATCCTTAATCTCGGTCCAGATTTCCAATACCTTGGCGTGGCGCTCGCTGTCCGTCAACAAGCCTTCTTCATATTGTTCCTGGACTTCCTGCACTCGACGGTCACCTTCGGACAATAGTTCTGCTTTTTCAGGAATCTGGCCGAAATCATCCATACACAGCGAATAACCAGACTTGGTCACGTATTTGAACCCTAAGTTCTTCATCGCATCCAACATATTGGCTGTTTCTTCTTGCCCATAGTATTCCAGCAACAGACCAATAATTTTACCAAGATGCTTTTTCGTCACTGACTCATTGAAATAAGGGATCTTGTCTGGGAAAATTTCATTGAAGAAAATCCGGCCGACGGAAGTTTCGATCATGGGATTTGTCCCCTCCTCAAATTTGTTCAAATCCGTAAAGCGGACTTTTATTCTTTCTCGTAAACCAACCTGTCGATTTTGATAGGCCAGCTTCGCGTCTTTGCAAGAAGCAAAAAACTTCTTTATTTCAGCCGTATCATCTTCATTATATTTGGTCATGTAATAGCAACCGAGGGCGATGTCCTGTTGCGGAGTCGTCACTGGCGCGCCGGTCGCTGGTTTGAGCAAATTCTTTTCTGAGGCCATGAGATTTTCTGCCTCCCAACGGGCTTCTTCAGTCAAAGGAAGATGTACCGCCATTTGATCACCGTCAAAGTCAGCGTTGAAAGCCGGACAAACCAATGGATGTAACATGATGGCCTTACCTTCTACGAGTCGGGGTTTGAACGCTTGGATACCTAAACGATGCAGAGTCGGAGCACGATTAAGCATGACTCGAGTCTTTTTAGTCAATTCTTCTAAAATATCCCAAACTTCCGGAGCATTGGATTCAATGAAACGAGAGGCGGAACGAACATTATGAGCCAATTCCCGTTTGATGATTTCCGTCATGATGAAAGGACGGAACAGCTCCAAGGCCATTCGTTTGGGTATACCGCATTCATAGATTTGTAATTTCGGACCGACCACGATTACGGAACGGCCGGAATAGTCAACACGCTTACCTAACAAATTCTGACGAAACCGTCCCTGCTTGCCTTTCAAGATGTCGGCCAGGGAACGCAATTGTCTTTTTTGACCAGTGGAAGCAGTTACGGTCTTGGAAGCTCGAGCGTTGTTATCAATCAAAGCATCTACTGCTTCTTGGAGCATGCGTTTTTCATTCCGGCAAATGACTTCAGGGGCGTTTAATTCCAACAAACGACGCAAACGATTATTCCGGTTGATCACCCGTCGATACAAATCATTGAGATCAGAGGTGGCAAAACGACCACCATCCAAGGCGACCATTGGCCGTAAATCTGGCGGAACCACTGGAATGGTCGTCAAAATCATCCACTCTGGCCGAATGCCGTTTTTTTCTAGTGATTTCAATAATTTTATTCGGCGCACTAGACGTTCTCGTTTGGCCCCCTTGGCCTTAGTCAATTCCTGTTCTAAGTTAGTGATTGTCTCAGCCAAGTTCAACCTCTCTAATAAATGACGGATAGCCTCGGCACCGATTTCCGCATCAAAAAGATAACCATAGCGAAGTGCCATTTCCTGGTATTTATTCTCGGAAACAATTCTCATCATCTGAATATCCTTCAAATCTGTTTCCGCTTCTTTGAATTCCTCTTCCAGAGCCGCCAATTTTCTTTCTTTTTCTTTTTCCAAATCCGTTAATACATCCTTCCCCGCTTTGTTGTTTATCGCTTCTTGCCATTGGTGTGCACACTCTTTTTCAATTTGCTTTTTCTTCGTCTTCACTTCCTGCTTCAAGGCTTCGTGGGCTTGAGCCCGAGCCGCTTCATCTACATAAGTGATGATGAAAGAGGCAAAGTAGACCACTTTTTCCAAAGCTTGGATGGACAAATCCAAGACTAAACCAACTTTGGAAGGGATAGAGCGCAAAAACCAAATGTGGGTGACCGGGGCAGCCAATTCTATGTGCCCCATCCGTTGACGGCGAACTAAAGAATGGGTAACTTCCACGCCGCATTTGTCACAAATGATACCTTTATATCTAATCTTTTTATACTTGCCACAATAACATTCCCAATCCTTGGTCGGTCCAAAAATTTCCTCGGCAAACAGACCGCCTTTTTCCGGCTTCTGGGTTCGGTAATTAATTGTTTCTGGTTTAGAAACTTCCCCAAAAGACCAACCACGGATCACTTCCGGAGAAGCGACGCGTAGGCGCAAAGCGTCGAAGTCGACAATGTGATTATTTTCTTGGTTCATATGTTTTTCTTTGGTTTATGTCGTCTATCTGACCGCTTCGTCTGTCTCTTCCTCGCCCGATCGATCACCGCGCCGACCTGATCGCGGTTTGTTTTCATCAATGGTTTGATATTCGCCTTCTCCAGTTTTTTCTAACAATTCCACATCTAAAGCTAGACCCTTGAGTTCGCGTACCAGCACATTGAAAGATTCTGGCAAATTCACCTTACTAATGGTTTCGCCTTTGATAATGGCTTCGTAGGCCTTGGAACGGCCCGGAACATCATCAGACTTTATCGTCAAAATCTCCTGTAAAGTATGAGAAGCACCATAAGCTTCCAAAGCCCAGACTTCCATTTCTCCAAAACGTTGACCACCAAATTGGGCCTTACCACCCAAAGGTTGCTGGGTGATTAAACTGTACGGACCGATAGAACGTTGGTGTAACTTGTCCTCAACCATATGATTCAATTTGAGGATATAGTTGTAACCAACAGTTGTTTTGTGATCAAACGGCTCGCCCGTGCGTCCATCGTACAATTGGATTTGACCATCAGTGGGGAAACCCGCTTTTTTCAATTCTTCCCGAATTTGGTCCTCAGTAATACCATTGAGAGCCGGGGTTGCCACTTTATAACCCAAAGCATTGGCGGCTAAACCTAAGTGCGTTTCTAACAATTGTCCCAAGTTCATACGAGAGATAACACCCAAGGGAGAAAGAATCACATCCACTGGAGTGCCGTCTTCCAAAAATGGCATGTCCTCAACCGGCACCACCCGAGAGATGACACCTTTGTTACCATGGCGACCGGCCATCTTGTCACCCACCTGCACCTTGCGCAAATCAGCCACGGTCACTTGTACCTGTTTAGTTACTCCAGGCTGGAGTTTATCACCTGCTTCAGCTGAGAAAATTTTTACATCAATCACCTTGCCATGTTCACCGTGTTCCAGATACAAAGAAGAATCACGTACATCTCGTGCTTTCTCTCCAAAAATCGCCCGTAACAGTCTTTCTTCAGGAGAGAGCTCGGTCTCGCCCTTAGGGGTTATCTTACCCACCAAAATGTCGCCTGACTGTACCTCGGCCCCAATCCGGACAATGCCTTCAGCATCTAAATTTTTTAATTTCTCTTCACTGACGTTGGGAATATCGCTGGTAATTATTTCTGGACCGAGCTTAGTTTCCCGCACGTCAATCGTATAATCTTCAATATGTATAGAAGTGTGGACGTCTTTTTGAACCAAGCGTTCAGAAAGAATCACCGCATCTTCATAGTTATACCCATCCCAAACCATGTAGGCTACTAAAACATTCTTTCCCAAAGCTAATTCCCCCTGATCTGTAGAAGGACCATCACACATTGGTTCCCCCTTCTTCAATTTCTGTCCTAAAGATACAATTGGCTTTTGGTTAATGCAGCTCGAAGCATTAGAGCGGACAAATTTGTTGAGATGGTATACCAAGACCTTGCCTTTCTTAGTGGTGAATTCAATTCGGTTACCGTCCACATAGGTGACTTCGCCATCATCTTCGGCCAAAGCCACATAGCCGCTGTTTTCCGCTGCTTTTCTTTCTACGCCTGTACCCACCAAAGGGCTGTCTGTCTGTATACAAGGTACTGACTGTCGTTGCATGTTTGAACCCATCAAAGCCCGGGTCGCATCATCATGTTCCAAGAAAGGAATCAAACTGGTGGCAATACTCAAAATCTGATTAGAAGCCACATCAAGATAATCAACTTTACTTGCTTCAATGATGCCAGGATTGCCCTTGACCCGCGCCGCCACCCGTTCCCCTAAGATATGCCCTTCGCTATCCTGTAGAGTAGTTGCCGAAGCGGTAATCACTCTTTCTTCTTCAAAAGAATTCAGATAAACAACTTCTGCGGTCACGCGTGGTCTGATTGGTACTGTGGCTAAATCTTTTTTCTTAGCCAATTTTTCTGCCTTGTCTTTGGTAATTTTCTCTCCTTCTTTCACAATTCCAGCGACATCCTCACGGGCCACTTCCCCCTCAGTGGACGTGGGCTGGTTGACAACATCGTGCAAAACTCGACGATAAGGAGTCAACAAGAAACCGAAGCTATTCACTCGGGCAAAACTAGATAAATGACCCACTAAACCAATATTCGGACCTTCCGGAGTGGCAATAGGACAGATGCGACCATAGTGAGTGGTATGCACATCACGCACTTCAAATCCTGCCCGATCTCGAGACAAACCGCCAGGACCCAAGGCGCTAATGCGGCGCTTGTGCTCTAATTCTGCCAAAGGATTCACTTGATCCATGAACTGAGACAGCTGAGAACTCATGAAGAACTCTTTAACCGCACCAATAACAGGACGAGCATTAATCAATTTGTTCGGACTCATGCCTTCCAATTCATAAGTACTCATCCGGTCTTTGACTATTCTCTCCATACGCGCCAAACCGATACGGAAACGATTTTGCACTAATTCACCAACTGCTCGCACCCGCCGATTACCCAAATGATCAATATCATCAGCCTGTCCCTGACTGACATTGAGGCGGATGATTTCTTTGACCACGGCTGCTAATTTTTCGGGAGTCAAAACTCGGATTTCTTTTTTATCAAAATCTTGTTCTGACAAACCAAGTTCAAATTTGGTATTAAACTTATAAATACCCACCCGGCCCAAATCATAACGATCAAAATTAAAAAACATGGAATGAATAAGACTACGGGCATTATCAGCCATGGCTAAATCGCCAGGACGAATCCGTTTATACACTTCCACCAAACCTTCATCTTCACTGGCGGCTGAATCTTTCTTCAAAGTATTTTCAACAAAATCGACATTGGGGTGATTGTTGACTTCAGTGAAGAGCTGGCGAAGGGTATCATCGTCGCCATAACCAAAAGCGCGCAACAAAGAAGTAATCGCGACCTTGCGCTTACGATCTACCTTAGCCCAAATTACATTGTTCTGATCGGTTTCAATCTCGATCCAAGCCCCGCGGTTCGGAATGATTTTGGCGCCATAATATTTTCGGCCGCGTAAAATTTCCGCAGTGAAAAAAGCACCCGGAGAACGAATCAACTGGGAAACTACTGTCCGCTCAATGCCGTTGATAATAAAGGTGCCTCGAGGAGTCATCAATGGGACATCCCCCAAATAAATTTCCTGCGACTCACTCATCTTGGTCCGCTTATTATCTAAGCGCGCCTTAACTCGTAGAGGCGCCTCAAAAGTAATATTCTTTTTCCGACAAACCACTTCATCAAATTTTGGTTCATCGATATAATAATCTTCTAAATACAATTCTAAATCCCGACCAGTGAAATCCGTGATCGGGGAAACTTCTTCAAATAATTCCTTAATACCTTCCCGTAAAAACCATTGATACGAATCCTTTTGGATCTCAATTAAATCCGGTAGCGGGGCTGCATCTCGGTAGCTGGTGAAATACTGCCGTTCTTTTAGACGCAGGGGCTGGCGCTTGAAAATGGACATAAGGTGAGTATTATTTTTGAGTTATGAGTTTGTTGGCAATCCTTACCAGCAAATTTATAACACAAAAAATCACCCCTTTTTCGGTGTTTTTACTAACGACTAGCTTGACGAAGATTTTGGCGACGCATGTGCCTTATTTCTCACACCCCATGGTCCTGGTGAGGAGCCAGAGAGTGGCCACAAATGTGGTAAGTTAAGTTACTGTTACCATCTTTTATTACTCTTTTCCCACAAAGGGGCAGATGGTAAGGACAATAATTAACCGGAACTTTGCTAAAATATTAGCTTTTTAGCGAAAAACAAAGTGCCCTAATCATACACTGATTCCTTATAGTTGTCAAATTGGATATGACCAAACAATATTTGTCAAGTTTGGCTAAAATATAAGAAAAAACAACAACCTGGCCACTATTTATCTAATTTTCTGTTTATTTATCCACAGTTTTTACACAAACAGCAAGGCCCGCGCGACAACTTATGATCGGCGGGCCTGGCACGGGACCAGTCTCACTCATGACACCCTCCTTTCAATTTGGGATCAAGTTGCCCAAAGATTGGCCCAGACATTGAGCCAACCTCACCCCCAAGAGACCAGGAAATTCGATCGCTTGCCTTTGTAGCAGGTGGAGAGAACGGATAACATGCCCCCGTTCTTCCTCAGCTGGAGGAAAGCGATCAAGGAGTAGCAGGATGAAGACAATCCTCTTCATCTGCTTTTCTTGTTTTCCTGGTGGCTCCTTGGATCGTGGGCAAATACTGACCAGGTCACTCACTTCTCTTTCTAGCAGACACATCAACACTAGACTAGAACTTGTCCCCATTTTTCACCTCCCCCCTAGCCCGTGTTTGAACAATTCTGGTATATCATTTTTATTTATTAACGTCAAAACCAGGCTTTTCACCTGGTTTTAATCATCTTTTTTCTCTTCCTTATCTGGGACAGAAACCCATTAGACCGGCAATGCGGGCCTGCTTAATGGCTTTCGCCACTTTTCTTTGATGCCACGCACAGAGACCACTGCGCCGACGGGGGGCAATCTTTAGATAAGAAGAGACAAACCGACGCAAAGTCTGAACATCTTTATAATCAACATCAACGAGATGATTCTCGCAGTAATGACAGACCTTTATTTGTTTCTTCTCCATAAATTTATTAAGTTCGTGTTTTTAGAAAGGAATATCTTCTACCTTTATCTCCTCCTCTGGCACCTCCACCACTGGCAAGGCTTGACGTGATCCAGCACTTTCCGCTGGTTGGCTGGTATTCGTACCTCGTGGGCCATCTAACATGATGAAATTATCAACAATCACTTCTGTCCGGAATCGGCGCACGCCGTCTTGTCCGGTCCAATCACGTGTTTCCAGACGGCCTTCTATATACACTCGCCGTCCCTTGCTCAGATACTGCCCAGCTATCTCCGCCAACTTCCCCCAAACCACACAATTGTGGAACTCCGTCTTCTCTTGCTTGTTGCCACTCTGGTCAGTCCAAACCCGTCCAGTGGCCACCGAGAAAGAAGCGACAGTCGCTCCCCCTGGAGTATTCCTTACTTCTGGGTCCCGACTTAGGCGACCAAGTAAAGTAGCTCGGTTGAGGTCCATAGATTAATCATTTAGTATGAATAAAAGGTTTCGATTGCCCCCCTTCGAGCAGTCACCTCTTATTAAACATTGGTTAGGTCAATTTCCAAAATCTCATCCAACTTCTTGTCAATATCCTGCAAATCAACTTCGCCTTTTGGTTCTGTCTTCTCTTCTATCTTCTTTTCTTCTCCCTGTTCCTTCATTTCTACTTTCTCCGCCCCACCCAGTCCTTCGGCAATCACGGGGCTAGTGGCCACCTCTGACTCACTGGTTGTCTTCTCTTCTCTCGGCCGTATTCCTTCTTCTCCAGCTAATAGGCCAAAGTTTATTTTCCGACTTTTGTTTACCTGTGGGTCATATTTAGACACCAAGACGCGCAACACATTTGGTACAATCAATAATTTTTTCTTGATCACTTCCACAACTTCAGTCTCGGCTTGAAAAAATACCAGATTGAAGTAGCCGTAGCGAATATTTTTGATGGGATACGCCAAACGACGCTTCTCATCAGTTTCTACTGATATTTCCTGACCACCATTTTCAGTAATGATCTGTTTGACATTTTCGATCACTGGCGCGACTTCACTCTCGGCGAGCGTGCCGGGCAGGATCAATAACAGCTCGTAATTCTGCATAAATAACCTAAAAAAATAATTTAAAACAGTGGGCATAATATATCATGGAGGTGAAAAGCTGTCAAGTGGCTGGTCCGAGCGGTTTTATGGTATACTATTCCCAATATATCCCTTAACTATGCTACCATACGAACTCTTATTGGACCTATTGAAAAACCACTTTTCCGTGGATGAAGGAGCAATAAAAAAATGTTTTAATCAAGCCAAAAAGTGCGGAACAGAAGCAGAAAATTGCGTTCTGGAAGCTGGCCTGGTGGATGAAGTGGAGCTGTACAAACAAGCCGCCACATCCTTGGGAATGCCTTTTATTGAACTCCGAGGTAGGGAAATAGACAAAGAAGTCCTCAATCTTGTACCCGCGCCTCTGGCTCAAACCCACGAGATCGTTGCTTTTGCCAAAGATAAAAATGAAATCAGCTTGGCCACTCTTGACCCGACCGATATTCAGACCATCGAGTTTCTTCATCGCAAAATCGGATTAAAAACCAAGGTCTTCCTTACTAACCCCCAAAGCCTTAAAGATGCTCTGCGCCGTTATCATGCCGATTTACAATCTGATCTGGCTATTACCCAATTGAAAGATGGAGAAGGAGCTAAGGAAGGCGACTTAAAAAAAGCGGCCGAAGAATTACCTATTATCAATATCGTCAATAGCATCGTGGAACATGCTGTCTATGAGGGGGCGAGTGATATTCATATTGAACCAACTGAAAAAGAAGTGACTGTCCGTTACCGAGTCGATGGCCTGCTCCACTCAGTCATGTCTTTACCCAAAGACGTACAAGAGGGAATCATGGCCAGAATAAAGATAATGGCTGAATTAAAAATCGATGAACACATGAAACCGCAAGACGGACGCTTCAAATTAAAGATCCAAGATGAGAAGCTCTCCTTCCGCGTATCCATCATCCCTGTCTATGACGGTGAAAAGGTGGTCATGCGTATTTTGCATGAAGGACAGAAACCTCTTACTCTTGATGATCTTGGTTTTCTCCCAGGACCTAAACAACTGGTAGAAAGGGCTATCAAAAAACCCCACGGAACAATCTTGGTCACTGGTCCGACGGGATCCGGCAAAACCACCACTCTTTATTCTATTCTTGGCATCCTTAACCGCCCGGAGGTAAACATTAGTACGATTGAGGACCCAATTGAATATCATGTGAAAGGAATCAATCAAAGTCAAATCAACCCCCAAGTTGGTTTCACTTTTGCTGCTGGCTTGCGGGCTTTTCTCCGCCAAGACCCAAACATTATCATGGTGGGAGAAATCCGAGACGAAGAAACTGCGGAAATCGCCATTCACGCTGCCATGACCGGCCACCTTGTCCTCTCCACCCTGCACACTAATGATGCCCCCACGGCTCTACCGCGGCTGATCAATATGGGCGTGCCACCTTTCTTGATTGCTTTTACTACTAATATCATTGTCGCCCAGCGGCTAGTGCGCAAAATCTGTCCCTTCTGTCGGGAGGAATATAAATTAGATAAAACCGCACTAGCGGAACTGACCCGAATGCTCGATGCGCCTAAAATCCTGACCCTCTTCAAAGCTCAAGGAATAAAACTCACTGAGGCAGAAACCGGACTGGAAACCGTTACCTTCTTCCAGGGTCGGGGTTGTTCTCGTTGTGGCAATAGCGGATACAAAAGCCGAATCGGTATTTACGAAGTCTTGGAGATTAGCAATAAATTAATTGAAAAAATTAACGCCCGAGCTTCGGCTGAAGAAATTAAGGTGATCGCCAGGGCAGAGGGTATGTTGACCATGCTGGAAGATGGTTTGATTAAGGCCAAACAGGGCATTACTTCCATCTCGGAAATACTCCGCGTGACCAAAGAATAAATTAATATGGGAACGGAAAAACTACCATCAACACTGGAATTAAAATTAAACTCTTTTGTTGTCACCTACTTAACCCGTATCCCTTTTGTTTCGAAAATTCACTTTGTAGAGCATCTGCATACCATGCTTCATGCCGGTCTTTCTTTGACCGAAGGCTTGGGAGTGTTGAGTCGAGAAATCCAAAACCGAAAATTACGAGGGATTATTGGCCAGGTAAAAGCTGGCGTTGAACAAGGCCAACCTTTGAGCGAAGTCCTGGGCAAATTCCCCCGCGCCTTTCCTCATATTTATGTAAAGATGATCGCCGCCGGAGAAGTCTCGGGCAAATTGGAGGAATCCCTCAAACAAATCGCCGGACAGATGCACAAAACTTATGATTTAAACTCCAGTATCCGCGGCGCTTTAATTTACCCCGCTGTTATCATCACTGCCATGATAGGCATTGGCATCATGATGGTGACCGTAGTCCTACCAAAACTAATGACTCTGTTCGATGAATTTGGCACCGACCTCCCTCTGGCCACTAGAATTTTGTTAGCCATCACCGACTTTTTTAGTAACCCCCTCAACTTAACCATCCTCAGCCTCGCTCTAGTCCTCGGCCTCACTTCATTCATCTATAGCCTGCGTCATTTTGTCGCCTTTCGTCGTTTGGTCCATAATTTCAATCTCCGCCTCCCCATCTTCGGACAAGTGATAAAAAAAATTAATCTGGCGCGGTTTTCTTTAACTCTTTCTTCTTTATTAAAAAGTGCCATCCAAATTATTGAAGCAATTCAGATAACGGCCGAGACCTGTTCTAATCTTATTTATCAAGAAAAATTGAAGCAGGCGGCGGAGAGAATAAAGACGGGTACCCCGCTATCGGAGATACTTGGTGAATCACCCAGGATCTTTCCTCCCATGGTGACAGAAATGATCATGGTCGGAGAAAAATCAGGAGAAGTAAACCAACTTCTGGATGAATTATCCAGTTTTTACAGTCAGGAAGTGGACAAAACCATGAAAAATTTTGCCACTATTATTGAACCAGTAATTATCATCATTCTTGGTTTAGCCGTGGCCGGTTTAGCCGTGGCCGTGGTGATGCCCATGTTCACTTTGGTGCAGAACTTCTGAACATCACCACTCCCCCGGCTCCCTTTTTGGGGAGTTTTTTGTTATAATATACCCATATGTTCAGCAACCCTTTCGCCGGCGCTTTTGGATTAGACATCGGCGACCTCTCTGCCAAACTTGTTCAGATACGTAATACTTCTTTTTTATATCGTCATCCGCAATACGAAGTAATACGGGCCCGGTCAATTAGTTTTCCCCCGGGGTTAATTGTGAATGGTGAATTAGCCAAACCTGAAGAAGTCCGTAGCCGGCTTAAAAAACTTATTACCGGCACCGGCAATCAGAAAGCTGTCCAAAGCCCTTGGGTAGTGGCCTCCTTACCAGAATCTCGCTGCTTCATCAAACTCATCTCCTTACGCAAATCAGCAGCTGAAATAATTGATGACGACATTATTTGGGAAGCTAAAAAACACATACCCTTTGACGAAGATAATTATTATTTAGAATGGCAGGTCATCCCTTCTGAAGATGAAGAGATAATGCAAGTCCTCATCGGAGCCGCCCCTAAGGTATTAGCCGACAGTTACACCTACCTCCTGGAGAGTCTGGGACTAGGAGTGGTCGCTCTGGAAATAGAAGCCCTCTCCTTGGCTCGCGCTATGGTAACGGCCAACAAGAACTATGGCCACGAAGCCCGAATAATCGCCAATATCGGAGCTACCAACACCAACCTTATTTTTTTTGATAACAATCTGGTGCAATTCAGCACGTCTTTGCCCTTCTCCGGGGAGCTATTAACCACGGCCCTGGCCCAGCGCTTACATATTGAAGTAGAAGAGGCAGAAGAGATGAAACGCCAGAGTGGCTTAAATTTTGAACGCCGCGAATCTATCTGCTGGCAGATAATAGTGGAACAGGTAGAAAAACTAGCGGCCGGAATTACTGATGCCCTCCAATTTTATTATTCCCACAACCCTGAGGCCAACCACATTAGCCGGCTGGTTCTGGCGGGCGG
>DATDUP010000024.1:0-25371 GCA_035290345.1 Patescibacteria group bacterium | reverse complement strand
ATTTGGCCAGCGGCTTGTGTGGGGAGATCGGGTGAGAGTTGGAAAAGAAAAAGTTGGGGAATTGAAAGAAGGGGATCCTAATCAGTCTGGGATCCTGGCTCAGATTAAAATATTGGCTGACGAACCAGATTATCTCGTCGTATCTAAACCGGCGGGGATTTTGGTGCATCCTACTGCGGCTAAGGAAAAGATAACCCTGATTAACTGGCTAACCGAAAAATATCCAGAAATTAAAAAAGTGGGTGAGAATAAACAGCGGCCGGGGATAGTTCATCGTTTGGATAAGGACGCCTCCGGTCTTTTGGTGGTGGCCAAAACCCAAAAGATGTTTATTTCTTTGAAAAAACAATTCCAGGAGAGAAAAGTGGAAAAAGAATATGCGGTCTTGGTGTATGGACGGTTGCCTCAAGAACATGGCCTGATTGATTTTATCATTGATCGGGGACATGAGGGCAGGATGGTTTCTCGACCCAAAGTTGATCTGTTGAAATTAAAAAACGTACCTAAACAACAGCCCGGAAAAGAAGCGAAGACAGAATTTTGGCGGCAGCGTAGCTTGGGTAGGTTTGATCTTCTTCGGGTGCGTATTTATTCTGGCCGGACTCATCAAATTCGGGTTCATTTTTTTGCTTTTGGTTACCCAGTGGTTGGTGACAGATTGTATTTTCGTCCCAGACTTTTTAAGAAGTGCGATCAGAAATTATCACGGCTTTTTTTGCATGCCGAAAATCTCTGCTTCATGGATCTTGGCGGCCAGCGTCGGTGTTTTCATTGTCCCTTGTCTAAAGAATTAACCGATTTTTTAGTTGGGTTAGAAAAATAAACTTATGTCTGACACCCTTCTTCCTTTTATTATCATTTCCGGCCCATCCGGAGCCGGTGAGGATAGTGTAATAAATGGTCTGCGTCAGAAATTATCTGTGGAGGTAGCGATTACCACTGTTACCCGTTCTCCCCGTCCAGGGGAGAGCGAAGGCCATCCCTACTATTTTGTGACTGAACCCGCTTTTGTGGCGGGAGTAGCGGCAGGTGAATTTTTTGAATATGCTCAGCACTATAACGGCAATTGGTATGGTTTGTCCCAGGCTGAAATGGAGAGAATAAAGCAGTCAGGTAAAATTGGTATTTTTAAAATCGATTACCATGGTGTCGCTAGTATGAAAAGAAAG
The DNA here is from genome assembly GCA_035290345.1 of Patescibacteria group bacterium. Lineage (GTDB taxonomy): Bacteria > Patescibacteriota > Patescibacteriia > Magasanikbacterales > UBA922 > DATDUP01. Next base: position 24,202 of record DATDUP010000024.1, on the reverse strand, counting down.
CTGCCTGGACTGAAAGCCATTTTTCTCACCGCCCCCTTAGATGTTCTGGAAAAGAGAATCCGCCGTCGCTCTGAAGTCACCGATGCTTATGTCCAGGAACGCATGGCCTATACCAAAGAATGGCTAAAACATACGGATTTGTATGATTACCAGGTGGTAAATGAAGAGGGTAAATTAGAGCAGACAATTATTCAGGTGGAGAATATAATCAGGCTAGAGATGGGACTTGACAAATAGCCGCCCATGTAGTAGACTGAGCCCACATCCTTAACCAATTATTGATGTTGAATGATCATTCTTCAACCTCTCACAAAATAAATATATGACCGAAGATATTAGAGAACAACTTAAACCAGGCATGATTGTCAAAGCTCACCAGAAGATACGAGAGACCAATGCTAAAGGTGAAGAAAAGGAACGAATTCAGATTTTTGAGGGTACAGTGCTAGCTGTAAAGCATGGGAAAGAGAGCGGGGCCACGGTAACCATCAGAAAGATTTCAGATGGTATTGGTGTGGAAAAGATTTACCCCATTCATTCCCCAGCCATTGCCAAGTTTGAACTTGTACGTGAAATGCGAGTGCGTCAGGCCAAGGCCCATTATCTGCGCAGCCATGGAAAACGTCTGAAAGAAGTGAAACGTCCCACCAAAGAAACAAAGTAAAAAAGAAGGCCGCCATGTGGACGGCCTTTTTCTTTTCCGCTAATATATAACCACTAGGAGAGGTGTCTGAGTGGTCTAAAGTGCGGCTCTCGAAAAGCCGTGTCCCGTAAGGGACCGAGGGTTCGAATCCCTCCCTCTCCGCCAAGTTTTACTTATGAAAAATATAACAATTGTAAATGAAAAAGATGAAGTGGTGGGGGCGGTTACGGAAAAAGAATTATACGAGAAAAAATATCCGCATCGCATAGTACACGTGCTACTGTTTAACTCCAAAGGTGAGATTATGCTGCAGATGCGCAGCCAGACCAAGTCCTATGCGCCAGCACATTGGGTGACATCGGCCGGAGGCAGAGTAGATGAGGGAGAAACATATGAAGAAGCGGCTTACCGAGAAATGAGGGAGGAAATTGGTCTGACTACAGAGTTAAAAAAATTATATCAGGATTATTATGAGCGAAAAGGATCGGGTCTTAAAATTTTTATGACTATTTTCAGCGCCCAATATCAAGGAGAACAGTTAGCGCTGCAGGAGAGCGAAGTAGAGAGAGTAGAGTTCTTTGGGGTTGAGGAAATAAAAAAGATGATTAGAAATGGAGAAAAAATTACTGATGAACTGAGGTTTATATTTGAAAAACATTTTTAGATTTAGTAATGACGATGTTAGTTATCCCCGCGAAGCAGTGAGTTTATTTTCTTAGCGTTTTGTCTAAAAGTTAAATTTTAAAATAGATAGTATGAGAAGAGATTTTAAGACGTTCGCCAGTAAATATTTGTCCGGGCAAAAATCTTTTATCTATGTTTTCTCCTTCATGGTATTTTTTTGGACTATTTTTGACAGTATCATGCAGTATGTGACGCCTTTGATAATTGAAGAACGGGGTTTTTCGAATAGCATGATAGGGTTAATCCTGGGTAGTTCATCGATAGCGGGAGCGATATTTGATTTTTTGATTTGTAAAATATTTAAGAATACCAATTTCAAAAAAACTTTCCTGGTAATGTTTGTAATTTGTGCGATCTATCCGTTGCTTCTTTGGCAAGCAAAGACAATTTGGTTTTTCATATTTGTCATGGCCGTTTGGGGACTGTATTTTGATTTGTATGGCTTTGGTACTTTTAATTTTATCGGTCGGTACACCAAAAAGACCGAACATGCCCCGAGCTTTGGTTTAGTTCAAACATTTCGCGCCCTCGGGGGGATACTGGCGCCATTTATTGTGGGGCTGTTGATTGTGGATCAGGTAAACCAACGTTCGGTTTCTTCAGGCTGGATTTTCTTAGCAATGGGATTCATTTTTTTTACTCTTCTCATATATTTGATACGCAAAAATCATTCCACTGAGACTGAATTAATTCAGACGCCAAGGCGGAAGAATCTATTTATTGAGTTTCATCTCTGGAGAAAACTGGGGAAATTAATGATGCCGGTTTTGTGTCTGACATTTTATCTATTTTTTATAGAAGCCTTTTTCTGGACACTGGCGCCGCTTTACGCCGAAACCACTAATCTTGGTCAGTTTGGGGGTATGTTTTTGGCGGCTTTTTCCCTGCCGGCCCTAATTGTCGGGTGGTTTGTGGGCACATTGACCAAACGTTTTGGCAAGAAAAAGACGGCCCTCGCCGGGTTATTAGTTGGTTCATTGATATTATCGTTTTTTGTCTATTCGCCAAATTCAGTGGTTTCTATTTTTGTAGTATTTCTCTCATCATTATTTATCAGCATGGCTCTGCCCGCGATCAATGCTGCTTATGCCGATTATATATCCGAGGCTACTCAGGTTGAGGGAGAGATAGAGAGTTTGGAGGACTTTGCCTTTAATATTGGGTATGTCCTTGGGCCGATTACAGCCGGTATATTAGCCGATCTTTGTGGCATGAAGGGCGCTTTTAGTATCTTGGGTATTTTTGGAGCAATTTTGGCGATTGTGCTCTTGGTGGTTACGCCGAAAAGTATTATCATTAAAACCAAATCTTCTGAGTTGTAGTTGGTGGGTATGAATGAATTGGTAAAAATTGTTGTGGCTGGTTTAAAAGATAAGCGAAGAGCGATATCGTGTCAGGGGTGAAAAGTATTTAAAATATGTCATTGATTAAACAAAATATTCCTTCGACCAAAGGTGATCTGGCCGCGGTTATCCACTATCCAGAAAAAGAGACGGGTGGGTTAGCCATCCTTTGCCCAGGGTATTTGGATACTAAGGATTATAAACATCTGGTGAAATTAGCGGAAGAATTAAGTCAGAAAGGATTAGTGGTGGTTAGGTTTGATCCGACCGGTACCTGGGAAAGTGCGGGCACGATTTCTGATTATACGAATTCTCAATATCTTATCGACATCAGGAATGTCTTGGATTATATGACTAGTCAGAAGGATTATCAGAATATTTTGTTGGGAGGACATAGTCGCGGTGGTCAGATGTCGATTCTTTACGCTGCCCGTGATCCTCGCATTTCAGTTGTCTTAGGGATCATGCCTTCGTTTGGCCCTCTGTTGGGTAGGAAACGTGAAGAATGGGAAAAGAAAGGGGTGCATGCCTCTTATCGGGATTTACCTGAGGACGAAGAAGAGAAAAGAGAGATACTTGTCCCTTTTTCTCATATCTTGGATAGGGATAATTATGATGCTTTGGAGGATGTAAAAAAGGTTCATGCGCCGGTGGTTTTGGTTGCCGGAGAGTTGGATGATTTAGTGACGTCGGCCGAGGTGAACCAGATATTTGAGAATGCCAACGAACCCAAGGTCTTGATTACTTTGGCTGGGATCGGGCATGATTATCGCCACCATGACAACGAGGTTGAACTAGTTAATGGAAGAATTATGGAGGGAGCCGGCCCTTATTTGTTTTATTGACAGTCGCAGAGGTGGGGAATACTATAGAAGAAGATGAATGACATTAATAATTAATATATGTGGAAAAATAAACTTTGGTTAATGAGTCTTATACAAGCGATTTTGGTTTCAGTGTATGTGTTTTTGGTTTCTTGGTTAATGCAAAATGGAGAGAAGATATTCGGCCAAGTGAAAGGCATGTTGGCGCCTATGACATTTCTTCTGCTGTTCGTAGTTTCAGCCGCGGTTACCAGTGCTCTGGTCCTGGGCCGACCAATTTTATTATATTGGGAGGGGAAAAAATCTGCGGGGGTGCGGTTATTTGTCTACACGGTTTTATGGTTGGCGGTTTTGCTGGCGGTTAATTTTCTCACGTTGATTTTTGCCTGAATTAACGGTGGTAGTATCTTGAGAAGAATAATTACCTGGGTTATAATACTGGATAATATTTTATGGCTTACAAAAAATATACTTATACACCAGGTAGCCAACAGGCTTTTCGTATCAGTCGTTCCAAAATTGATTTGTTTTTAAATTGTCCCCGCTGTTTTTATCTGGATCGGCGTTTGGGTATTTCCCGGCCCTCGTTTCCAGCCTTTTCTTTGAATAACGCAGTAGATATTTTGTTGAAAAAGGAATTTGACATTCATCGCGCTCGACAGACCGCCCATCCGTTGATGGAAGCCTATGGTTTGAAAGCGGTTCCGTTCGCCCATACGAAGATGGATGATTGGCGTGATGCTTTGCGCAAAGGCGTGGAGTATTTACACCCCGCCACCAATTTGATGATCACGGGCGGAGTTGATGATATTTGGCAAAACGAACAAAAAGAGTTGATTGTCGTAGATTACAAAGCGACCAGCACTGTGAAGGAGATCAGTCTGGATGATGAATATAAGAGCGGGTATAAACGACAAATGGAAGTGTACCAATGGTTGTTGCGCCAGAATGGATTTAAAGTGTCAGATACGGGCTATTTTGTTTTTGCGAATGGACAGATAGACCGGAAAGCTTTTGATGGTCGTCTGGAGTTTTCAGTACAGATTGTTCCCTATATTGGGGATGATCAATGGGTGGAAAAAGCCGTGCTTGGTTTGCACCAGTGTTTGAATTTGGTCAAGGCTCCGTCTCCAGGGGAAGATTGCGAGTACTGCCGATATGTTCGAGCCGCTCAGGAGTAATCTATGGAAATCAAGGTTCATGGACAATACCAACATTATAAAGGGGGAAAGTATGAAGTGGTTGGTCTGGGTAAGGACAGTGAGACTTTGGTAGACGTGGTTATTTATTGTCCCTTGTATGAATCGAATGTATCGCTTTGGGTAAGGCCCAAGGAAGAGTTTGTGAGTTCGGTGGTGGTAGACGGAAAGGAGCAGCCGCGGTTTTTATTGATTGCCTAAAAATATTAGAGCTAAATAATAATCTTAAGTATGAAAAAGTTTTTCGCTTTTTTCCTGCTTCTCCCCTTGCTTTTAGTCTTGGCTGGTTGTGGTGAAGCGCCAGAAGAGGAACAAATAACAGAAGAGGACGTGATGGACCTGGTAGGCGAGGCAGAATCAGTGGATTGGAAAGTGCGAGGAAGCTGTAATGCCATTGCTCAAGCCAGTACCTGCGTGGACTATGTTGGTTCTCTTTGGACAGAGGAACAGATGAAATTAAACTGCCAGGGTGCGGGAAATTTTAGCCTGGACGCTTGCCCTTATAGTGAAATTGGGGGATGCAATACTGGTTTGGAAACTATAGCCGAAGTCGTACTTTGGTCATATCAATACGGTGGAGCGCCAGTAGAAGAGCCGCAGTACGCCGCCGGGGCCTGCAACAATTTACCTATGGCCAAATGGGTGTTGCCAGATGAATTGTTAGAAAGGAAAAACAAATAAACAGCTGAAAGACTGCCTGGGGGCAGTCTTTTGACATCTAGCCTGATATTGTTTAAGATTCTTCTGCTATGCGAGTCAAGATTGAAAAATTAGTTTTTGGCGGTCCTGGGCTAGGGCACTTGCCTAACGGCCAAGCTGTTTTTGTCTGGAATGCTTTGCCAGGAGAAGAAGTGGAGTTTTCTTTGCTTAAGAAGAAACGTGATTATCAAGAAGGAGTGGCGACCGCAATCTACCAACCTTCATCTCAACGTCTGGCGCCGCGTGAGGGTCATTTTTTGTCTTGCAGCCCGTGGCAGATTCTCAGTCCCGAAGGAGAAAATGAATGGAAAGTAAAGATTGCGACAGAAGTCTTCCAAAAGCAAGCCAATTTTTCCTGGGACTGGCAATTGACCGCTGCCCCGGAGGATTTTGGTTACCGTAATAAAATTGAATACAGTTTTGCCGAGGAAGGTGACGGGATTAAATTGGCTTTTTTCAGGCGAGGGCAAAAGCAACGGGAGCCGTTGGTCGGCTGTGCCCTGAGCCAGCCAGTAATTAATCGGGTGGCTGAAAGTATCTTACTTTGGATTAACAAGGAAAAAATTCCTCTGCGCTCTCTGAAGTCTTTAATTATTAGAACGGGGCAACCAAATCAGGCCCTGGCCGCGCTTTTTATTAAAGATCGTCTCTTGTTTGATTCCTGGCCAGAGATTGATCAGGAGTTGATTGGTTTTAAACTCTATTATTCTACGCATAAGTGCCCGGCGGCAGTTCCCACGGAATTGTTAATCACCCAAGGACCGGAATATTTAGAAGGATTAATTAATCAAACCCGCTTGCGGTTTGGTTTATTGAGCTTTTTTCAGATTAATCAGCCGGTTTTTGTCCAGGCCTTGGCTGATATCGGGAGATTTTTAGATAAAGAGCGTTCGGCTTTAGATTTTTATTGTGGGGTCGGTTCCATTAGTTTGCCTTTGGCCGACCAAGCCCGGGATTGGGTTCTAGTGGAAAGCAATGAAGAGGCCTCAGAATATGCTCAAGAGAATATCCATTTAAACCGCATTGGGAATTGCCGGGTGGAGTGTGCTCCGGCAGAAAAGATGATACAATTGATTGATGCCGAAAAGACCTTGGTGGTTGACCCCCCGCGGTCTGGTCTGCATCCTAAAGTTTTGCGGTCGGTCTTAGAACAAAAGCCACCGCAGGTGATGTATTTGTCCTGTGACCTAGCGACCCAAGCCCGGGATTTAGCCCAGTTTCTACCAGCTTATGAGCCAGTGTTTGCCAGACTTTATAATTTTTTTCCCCGGACGCCACACGTTGAAAGCCTGGTTATTTTAAAGAAAAAATAATAGAATTTTATGCCCATCCTCATCTCCGGCTCCTTAGCCTATGACTTTATCATGGACTTTCCTGATAGTTTTCGTAACCATATTTTACCGGAACAGATTCATATTTTGAATGTTTGTTTCGTGGTGGACAAAGTACAAAAGAATTTTGGTGGCTGTGCCGGGAATATTGCCTATACTATGAATCTTTTAGGGGCCCAACCACTGGTCTTATCTCCCTTGGGTAATGATGGCGCGGATTATTTACAGAAATTGAAAAAGGATGGTTTAGATACGGATTATATTACTACAGTCGCCGATCGTCTTACTGCTTCTGCTTATATCACTACTGACAAAGATGATAATCAGATTATTGCCTATTATAATGGAGCGGCTGATTTGGCCACTAACTTGACAATGGACGCGATTAAGGAGAATGTTTCTTTGGCCCTCATCACTCCGACCAAAAAAGAAGCTATGCTGGCTCATGCCAAACAGTGTTTTGATAAAAAAATACCGTTTGTCTTTGATCCTTCCCACCAGTTGACGGCCTTTACACCCCAAGAATTAATGCAAATCATTGGTCAGGCGAAATATTATATTGCCAATGATTATGAAATGAAGCTAACCCAAGAAAAGACAGGTTGGGATCAAAAAGAAATGCTAACGCACGTGGATGTCCTTATTATTACTAAGGGGGTAGATGGTTCAGTTATTTATACTAAGGATGAACAGATTGAAGTGGGGATTTGCCCGGTACAATCAGCTGATGATCCAACTGGTGCCGGGGATGCCTACCGAGCTGGTTTTTTTGCTGCTCTTAACCAAGGACATGATTGGCGAACTTGTGGTCAGGTGGGAGCAGTGGCGGCTAGTTACGCCATTGAGCATTATGGAACCCAGAATCATTCCTTTACCATAGCTGAATTTAAGGATAGATTTGTCAAAGCTTTTGGTCGGCCTTTGATTTGGGGAGCAGAAGTTGAATAAGAGGGAGAAAGGGAGTATAATAGCGGGGATAAAATTAATATTTATTATGATATTGCCAATTTTGTTACTGATCGTTGGCCTGGCCCTGCTTTTAGTTGGTGGCGAATATTTTGTTCGGGGTTCGGCGTCTTTGGCTAAGCGTTCCAAAATTTCACCAATGGTGATTGGTTTGACCGTAGTTGCTTTTGGCACTTCCGCCGCTGAATTGATGGTTAATGTGATGGCCGCCTTAAAGGGAACCCCGGATGTGGCAATCGGTAATATTTTGGGAAGCAACATAGCTAATATTTTATTGATTCTTGGCATTGCCGCCATTATTCGTCCTTTGACCGTGAAGGTGGATACTATTTGGAAGGAAATTCCCCTGGGTGTTTTGGCGGTCTTGATATTATTCGTGTTAAGCGCGGATAAATTGTTAGGAAGCGGGGGAGACAATATGTTGAGCCTGGCCGATGGTTTGGTATTACTTGGTTTTTTTGTCATTTTTTTGTCTTATACCTATGGTTTGTCTAAGCAGGAATCTAAGAAAGATGACGTAAGGTCGTATTCTTGGTCTTTAACCATTTTGTTTGTTTTGTTCGGTTTAGCAGGTTTAGTTGGTGGGGCTAAGCTCTTGGTAGATAATGGGGTAATTTTAGCCAGAATGGCCGGATTATCAGAACTCTTTATTGGTCTCACGATTATCGCCGTTGGCACATCTTTGCCAGAATTAGTGGCTTCGGGTATTGCGGCTTATCGGGGGCATGATGAGTTGGCCGTGGGCAATGTGGCCGGTTCTAATATTTTCAACATTCTTTTTATTCTCGGTTTAACACCATTAATTAATCCAGTACCGTTTAATTCAGCCGCAAACGGGGACGTGGTTATTACCATCTTGGCCGCTCTCCTGCTTTTCTTTTTTATGTTCATTGGCAAAAGACATCAATTGCAGCGCTGGCAGGGCGTGTTTATGGTGATTACTTACCTAGCTTATATTACTTTCATTACCTTGCGTGGTTAATATGAAAAGAAAGGAAAATGATTACAAAGTAAAAGACATCTCCTTGGCCGCTTGGGGAAGGAGAGAGATTGAAATCGCGGAAAAAGAAATGCCCGGTTTATTGGCAGTACGAGAAAAATATGCGAAAAAGAAGCCCTTGAAAGGAGCGCGGATTTCCGGTTCTTTACATATGACCATTCAGACAGCGGTTTTGATTGAAACCTTGGTCGCTCTGGGGGCGGAAGTACGTTGGTCCAGTTGCAATATTTTTTCTACCCAGGATCAAGCGGCCGCGGCGATTGCTAAGGCCGGAATTCCAGTATTTGCCTGGAAAGGCGAAACTTTAGAAGAATATTGGTGGTGTGTGGAACGGTGTTTAGATTTTGGCCATGGACATGGTCCGGATTTGATCGTGGATGATGGCGGTGATGCCACCCTGATGATTCATCAGGGGGTAACGATGGAAAAAAAACCAGCTCTGTTGTCTCAACAAGATAAAGAAGCAGCCGGCGACTGGCAGGCATTGCTGGCTTTGTTGCGTGCTACCTATAAAGTGAATCCTAAACGCTGGACTGAGGTTGCCAAAAATTTACGCGGAGTTTCCGAAGAAACCACTACCGGGGTGCATCGTTTGTATCAGTTAGCGGAAGAGAAGAAATTATTGTTTCCGGCTATTAATGTCAACGATTCAGTAACCAAAAGCAAGTTTGACAATATTTATGGCTGTCGTCATTCTGTTGTTGATGGTCTGAACCGGGCCATGGATGTAATGTTGGGAGGGAAAGTGGTGGTGGTTTGTGGTTATGGTGAAGTGGGAAAGGGTTGTGCCCAGGCTTTGCGCGGCCAAGGAAGTCGGGTGATTGTGACAGAAATAGATCCTATTTGTGCTCTACAAGCGGCCATGGAAGGGTTTGAGGTGCTAACAGTGGAGGATACTTTGAGGATTGCTGATATTTATGTCACTGCCACTGGTAACCGGGAGGTTATCCGGGTAGAGCATATGAAAAAGATGAAGGACCAGGCGATAGTTTGTAATATCGGCCATTTTGATAATGAAATTGAAGTGGACAAATTAAATACTGCTACTGGTGTCAAGCGGGTGAATATCAAACCGCAGGTTGATAAGTATATTTTTTCTGATAAACATGAAATATATCTTTTGGCTGAAGGCCGATTGATGAATTTGGGTTGCGCTACCGGCCATCCTAGTTTTGTGATGAGTAGTAGTTTTACTAATCAAGTGTTAGCGCAATTGGAATTATGGACAAAGAAAATGGACATAGGAGTATACATGTTGCCCAAAGAATTGGATGAAGAAGTGGCAAGATTGCATTTGGAGAAAATTGGTGTAAAGTTGACCAAGTTGACCCCAGCCCAGGCTAAGTACATTAATGTGCCAGCCACCGGTCCATATAAACCCGGTCATTATCGGTATTAACATCCAGCCGCCCCAAAGGGCGGCTTTGATTGAATAAAAGGTATTTTTGTGGTAGCGTAGAAAAGTATGAAAATTAAATTGGGGAAAATAAAAACAGTTTTTAAAGGGACGGTTTTTGAGATAAAACAACGCCCGGTTATTTATCCTGATGGTTCGCCTGGTTTGTATGAATATTGTCAACGTCCGGCCAGTGTGACGATTTTGGCTTTTAATGATCAGGATGAGTTGTTGATGTTGCGAGAATATAGGCATAATTATGGACGTAAAGTTTGGTTTCTGCCCTGTGGCCGGGTGGACAAGAAAGGGGAAACACCGCGTTCAGCCGCGCAAAGGGAATTGCGGGAGGAGGGCGGTTATCGGGCTAAAAAATTACGCTTGCTAACCCACAAAAAATCGCCGAGTAATGTCATGATTTGGGATGTGTTTGTCTATTTGGCCAGTGGGTTGGTTTTTGATCCCTTGCCATTAGATCGAGGGGAAATTATTGAAACTAAATTCGTACCTTTTTCTCAAGCCGTAGCCATGGCCAAGGATGGCCGGATTGAAAATGAGTATATTGCCTATCATATTATTAGACTGGATTACGAACGTCGATCAAAAAAATAATCATTTCTGGTTATGAATAAAAACCAGATTTATCAAGCCTTAAGGAAAGATATCCAGGCCTTGGATACGGATAAACGATATCAACGAAGTTCTCAGCGTTTTTTTAAAAAAAAGGTAAAAATTTACGGTTTTACCACACCCCGAGCTCGTCAGTTAGCAGCTAAGTATCTTCCTTTAGTGAAGAAGTTAGAAAAAAATGAGGTGTGGGATCTGGCCGAAAAATTATTACGCCATGGATACCAACAGGATCATTGCATTGCCTTTGCCTGGATTGCGGGGTGGCGGAAAAAATATACCGAGAGCGATTGGCAGATTTTTTTTCATTGGTTGGATAAGTACGCCAATAATTGGGGTAGTGTCGATGATTTCAGCACGCATGCCCTGGGTTATTTTTTGATTGACTATCCGGCCTATTTATCAGAAATGAAAAAGTGGGCAAAAAATCGGAACCCCTGGGTAAGACGAGCGGCGGCCGTTAGTTTGGTTTTCCCTTTGCGGCGCCAGGTGAAATGTTTGGATTTGGTTTGGGAAGTGGCGGATAGATTAATGGGGGATGAGGAGGATTTGGTTCAAAAAGGCTATGGCTGGATGTTGAAGGTGGCAAGTGAGTATTATCCCAAACCAGTCTTTGATTATGTGCAGAAAAACAAGAGAAAAATGACGCGCACGGCCTTGCGGTATGCAATTGAAAAAATGCCAGTTGACTGGAGGCGTCAAGCCCTGTCGTAAACCGGTTCAGGCTCACTGTTGACTTGGAAATGATTATGGTATAATATAGCCATCCAATATTTTTTATGAAAAACTTCGCGCCTCTTTCCACTGAATCTAGTTTGAAAAAGCCCTGGTACAAGACCGGTGGTGGCGTGACCCTTTTGGTTGTCTTCCTTTTATTGAGTCTAGTTGGTTTAGCCTTTGCAGGTTTGGTCGGTTATTATGCTTGGGAGATTAAGCAAGGACGCGGAGGGGCAATCAGCGAGCAAATAAACAGCCAGAAATTTTCTGTTGATTCCAGTCTCGCTTCTGCTAGCAGCCAGAAGGCGCTTGGTCCAGAAGAAGTGAAGCAATATATTAGAAAGAGTAATCCCGGTTTTGGCAAGGAGACAGCGACAATTACGGTAATTGCTTTTTATGATTTCCTTTGTCCGCACTGCCAAGAATCTGCCGCAGCCTTTCGCAGTATGATGCAAAAATATGAGCCGGTTGTGCGGGTCGTTTTCAAACAATTACCTTTAGAGAGTCTGCATGCGGGCGCGACGGACGTGTCCTTGGCTGCAGCCTGCGCCCAAGAACAAGGCGGGTTTTGGACATATTTTGATTTGATTTTTAAAGAAAAACAGCTTGGTATGGATGTATTGTTGAATCAAGCCAAACAGGCTGGTTTGAGTGCGGACGCCTTCTCCCTATGTTTGGCTACGGAAAAACATCAGGGGGTTATTGTGCAAGATTTGAAAGATGCTATGGCTTTAGGCGTGCGTGGTACCCCCACCTATTTCCTTAATGGTTATAAGATAGAAGGGGTGCTGACTAATGATGATTGGGATCAGTTGATTTTAAGTGTTCTGCAAAGTAAAAAATAAACATATGTTTGCTCGTCTGGCTAAATTTCTTCTTTTGCCCCTTGTCATGCTAGTTAGTTTGAGTTTTTGGCCGGGAGATAGTCTAGCCGCTATTGACCAGCGTTGTTGGCAAAAGGACCTTTGTGAGAAAAGTGGTGGGACTTTTTACGGCCCTAATCCGGAAACCGAAGGCGCTTGTTCCATGGCGGCTGATTTGAGCGGTAACAAGATTGGTTTTTGTTTACCAGAATACAAAGCTAATACCCGCACTGATTTTGGTGGCAAAACAGAGTTTATCCATTTTGGTGAATTTATCCAATGGATGTATCGCTATGGGGTAATCGCTGCTGCCCTTTTGGCTATGGCCATGATCGTGATGGCTGGATTTAATTGGACCATGTCCGGCGGCAGTCCGGAAAAGATTACTGCGGCCAAGAAGAGGCTGGGCAATGCCCTCATGGGCTTGTTTATTGCTATTTTGTCCTACTTTATTTTGAACATGATTAATCCCTACTTAGTTAATTTTCGTCTTCCTGAAATTTGGAAAATTAATGAAATGGGATTGGCCCCGGTTTGGTGCGCGGATGTAAAAGATGATGATAAGCTAGCGTTTGCGGCTAAGGCCAATGAAGAAATCCTCCAGAAAAATGCTGATACCATGTATAAAGCGGCGCTATTCAAGAGCAAAAAAGATACTTTGGCCTCTAAGGAATATACTTGCGGCACCCAATTTTTTGTGGAGGGGACGGGCGGATTGACCTGTCGGTCAGAATGGTGTGAACCGGGCTGGCAATGCATGAGTGCGACGGCGGACAAAAATGAGTTTGAAAAAAAAGTGATGAAGTCTGGTTATTATTGCGTGGAAGGCCAGCTGATTATTCATTTCAAGATTGTCTCGACCATAGACAAGATTTTGATGAAGATACCGTTTGCGGGGGTCCCTACAAACATTTTAGAAGAAGACTGGTTGGATGAAGAAACCAGTCCGGTGGATGTTTTCTATGCAGTTTGCCAGAACAATCTCATGACTTATGTTAATTGGTCAGGCAAAAGCGATTGGGAAAATAAAGGAAAGCATAGTATTTTGGATGGTTATGATCCGACTGAATATCGGGTGTATTATCCCGGCCTGACTGCTTATGGAGCGGATTTTTGGTGCAAGAATTCATCTGATAAGGTGTTGGGTTTGATTCTAAACAAAGAATTGAATAAGGATTGGAAAGCGGCGGACAGTGATTTGTATATTGGCCAGAAGGGGGATACGAACAAACCCCATGTAAGTCCAAATCTATTTCTGACGATGGGCGATTGGGTTAATAATCAGACCTACATCAAATGGGAAAGTTTAGAAAAGGGTTTGTTTATGACTGTAGAATTAGACGATAAAGCTATTTCATCTATCTTGACATACTCTCCACCCAGTTCAGCTGGTGGGGTCGGTTCTGCCGGTGGCACTCTGGATACCTGGTCCCCGATGCCTTAAATTGTGTTGGATTTTATGTCAGATTTTTTAGTAATTAAAAATGCCCGGGTTCATAATTTAAAGAATGTTTCTTTAAGTTTGCCTAAGAATAAATTGATTGTGATCACCGGTCTATCTGGTTCAGGTAAATCTTCTTTGGCTTTTGACACGATTTATGCGGAAGGCCAGCGTCGTTATGCTGAGAGTCTTTCTGCCTATGCTCGACGTTTCATGGAATTACAGGACAAGCCGGATGTGGATGAGATTACCGGTCTTTCTCCGACCATTGCCATTGATCAAAAAAGTGTTTCGCAAAATCCTCGTTCTACGGTCGGTACAGTAACTGAAATCTATGATCACTTACGCTTGTTATTTTCTCGGATTGGCATTCAGTACTGTGACGCCTGTAATTTACCAGTCAAATCCTATACTGCCGGAGAAATCATGGAACGAGTGAGAGAGATGGGAAGAAAGGGGCATGATTTACAGATTCTTTGTCCAATCGTTACCGGAAAAAAAGTAAGAGCGCGAGATTTGCTCAATCGTTTGGAACAATCGGGTTATGAATTGGTGCGTTTGAATGGTTTGGTCATGAAGTTGTTGGAAGTGAGTAAATACAAGTTCAACCTTGAACAGGAATATACGGTGGAGTTACTGATCGGCCGTTTGACCGATGTCAAAAAACAAAATGTGGGGGAAATGGTGGCCCGCGCTTTGGATCTCTCCAATGGGGAAATGGTGGTGGCGGACGAGCAGACCGGAGACGAATATTCTTTTTCTACCTCGGCCACTTGTCAAAAGTGCAATCGTAAATTCAGCCCGATAGAAATGCGGAGCTTCAGTTTCAATAGTCCTTATGGAGCTTGTCCACGTTGTACGGGTTTGGGGATTAATCTGGAGGTTGATCCAGAGTTGGTTATTCCTAATCCCCGTTTAACCTTGGCCGAAGGAGCGATTCAACCTTGGACACGTATTGTCGGAAATCAAACCTATTATTACACTCTTTTGACCGAAGTGGCCAAAGCCCATCGTTTTTCTTTGCAAGTTCCGGTCAAAGATCTGCCGGAGAAGACGATGCAAATACTTTTGTTTGGCACCGATGGCCAAATGTATGAAGTCAAGGGCAAGAAGGTGAGATTTGAAGGGATAATTCCCAATCTGACCCAACGGCATGCGGAAACTGATTCCGAATATATCCGGAAAGAAATCGAACAGTATATGCATGAACGGGTCTGTTCGGTTTGTCATGGCCGTCGCCTCAAGACAGAGTCATTACATATTCGGATTGGTGATTATTCAATTGCTGACTTAGCCGAGATGACCGTAGAAGAAGCGGCTGGTTTTTTTGTTTCTTTGGCCAGTTCGAGGAGTAAGACAAAGATGGAACTGAGCAAACGAGAAAAGACCGTGGCTGGGCCGATTATCAAAGAAATATCAAAAAGATTAACGGATCTACAAAAAGTTGGTCTATATTATCTGACTCTGGACCGCTCGGTAAACACTTTGTCCGGTGGTGAAGCTCAGCGGGTGCGTCTTTCCACCCAGCTATCAACTGGTCTGTCGGGTGTAATTTATATCCTGGATGAACCTTCCATTGGTTTACATAGCCGAGATAATGATCAACTGATTGCCACTCTAAAGGCTTTGCGTGATCAGGGGAATACTGTAATTGTGGTTGAGCATGATCAGGCCATGATTGAGCAAGCTGATTATGTAGTGGATATTGGTCCTGGCGCTGGGGAATATGGAGGAGAGATCGTGGCCGAAGGAGCGCCATTAGCCATTCGTCGGAACACGAAATCATTAACTGGTCGATTTTTAATTGGTAAAGAAAAGATTGCCCTACCCAAAAAAACTCATGTCGGGAACAAACAGGAAATAACGATCAAGGGGGCCAAGGCCTTTAATCTGCGCAACATTGATGTCAGTATTCCTCTGGGTAAATTGGTTTGCGTAACCGGTGTTTCCGGTTCTGGTAAATCTACTTTGATTTCCGAGATTTTAGGTAAGGCTCTCAATCGCCATTTTTATCAAGCCAAGGCTGAACCAGCTGATCATGACTCTATCGGAGGACTGAACAATGTTGACAAAGTAATCGTGATTGACCAAACACCGATTGGCCGCACGCCTCGGAGTAATCCGGCCACCTATACTGGTATTTTTAGTCAGATTCGAGATTTGTTTACCGCTGTCCCGGAAGCAAAGATGCGAGGATATGATGCGGGCAAGTTCAGCTTCAATGTTAAGGGTGGAGGACGTTGTGAAGCTTGCGCCGGTGAAGGATATGTCCGTATTCCGATGCAGTTTCTGTCTGATGTTTTTGTAGAATGTGATGAATGTGGGGGACAGAGATATAATCGGGAGGCTTTAGAAGTCCATTACCGTAACAAAAATATTGCGGAAATTTTGGAAATGACCGTGGGTGAAGCCTATAGATTTTTTGCGGATACGCCGGCTTTGGCGGAAAAATTGCGAGTTTTGAATGATGTAGGTTTGAGTTATGTTCATCTGGGCCAGCCCGCTACCACTTTGTCCGGTGGTGAAGCCCAACGGGTGAAATTAGCAACCGAATTGTCGCGGCGGGCGACTGGCCGCACCCTTTATATTCTAGATGAACCAACTACTGGCCTGCATTTTGAAGACATTCGTCGGTTGTTAATCGTGTTGAACCAATTAGTGGAAAAGGGAAATACGGTTTTGATTATTGAGCATAATCTAGAAGTGATAAAATGCGCTGACTGGGTGATCGATTTAGGACCGGAAGGCGGGACTCGTGGCGGCGAGATTGTTGGGACAGGCACACCGGCAGAGATTGCGAAAGTAAAAAAGAGTTATACGGGCCAGTATCTAAAGAAAATATTATCAATTCCAACAAAAAACGCCGGTTAGTACCGGTGTTTTTGTAAAATGATTATTTCTCTAAAGCTTTTTTATAGCCTCCTTCTCCGTGTCGAAGCCAGAAGGCAATACGGGTAATGGTGGTGGTGGAGAGTCCGGTTTTTTCAGAAATTTGGCGATAGGGGACATCTTGGTGGAGGAGTTTGGCTGTTTCCCAGCGTTGAGAAAGTTCTTCCAATTCTTCCAAAGTACATAAATCTCGGAGAAAATTCAAGACATCCTTTTCATTTTTTAGAGACAAAATGGCGTGGGCGAGAGATTTTAATTTTTTTGTTTTCCAAAAGGGGTAGACCATAGGGTGGGGGAAGTTAATAAACTGATGATCAGCCAAAAAATTATGGCTAGATCATTTTTTATATAAGGAGAATCCACTAAGCCGGTGACGAGAATAATGGTAAGAGCGCTTAAGGCGCACATGGGGAGGATTTTTTCTTTTTCCCAAGAGATAAAAGTGGCCAAACCAGCGCGCAGGGCGGCGATCAATAGCCAGACAAAACCAATGACTCCCATAAGTCCAGTATTGACCCAGATAGTTAAGAATAAATTATGTGGGTGATGGAAAATTTCGATATTTTTGTTTATCCTGTAAGGAGCGATTTCTTGAGAATAGTTGGCCAGACCGGTTCCGCGCCAAGGATGATGGTTAAGATATTCCAAGGTTTCTCCCCACATCTCCAATCGTAGTTGGCCAGAAAAATCTTGGAGTAACATTTCTTGTTTTTTTTCAGTTACCGGAGAAAAAAAGAAAACTAACCCGGCGAGAAGACAGACAAGGAGTGTTGGCCAGCGGGTCGGTCGCCAGAGAAAGAGAAAAAGTATTGAGGCCGCGATTAGGGCAACGAGGGCGCCGGTGGTCTTCGCAAACACAATGGCGAGGATAGCCAGGGGAATAAATAATAGATTGATGATAATGAGGACGAGGTCAAAACCATGGCGTCGTCGGGCGATTCCGGAAAGAAGAAGGTAAAAGGACAGGGGGACGAGAGGGGCGAGATAAAGGCCGACCGCGTTGGGGAAACCAAACCAGCCAGTGACTCGGTAAGTCTGTCGATTTTCCCAGAAATCATAGGGCACTGCCCAGCCAGTATAGTGCTGGTAAATCGCCAAAAGGCTGGTGGCTAGACCCCCAATGATTAATCCGAGAAGGATTTTTTTTACGTTCTTTTCTGTTGACAAGGAATGGCTGATAATTAAAAAAACAAGGAATGGCTGGAGATAGAAGGCCCGCCACTCCCCCCCGGCTTTTAGAATTTGTGGATTAAAGAAGATGGAAATAGTGGCGGCGATCAAAAAAATAGAACTGGCAAGGAAAATTGAAGGGTATTTTTTTATTGCTTGTTTCAACCAAGTAAGGATGTTTTCTTGGTGAAGGGTAATCCAGACAATGAAAAGGGTAGTGATCATGATTTCTAACAAAGTCGTGGGCAGGGGACCAAAATGGAAACGAAGCAAGTAGCTGGGCAGAGTGGCCAACATTATCGCCAGGGCAAGAACAAAGTTATTTTTCGCCAAGAAAATAAAAAGAATAAAGAAAAGAAGGAGAAGGGTGTAGACGAGCATATTATTCTTTAGAACGGAAGAAAATTTCTTGCCAGGTTTGTGGAGAAATACCCCGGACGCTGAATAGGACGAGGAGGTAAATTAAGGCCCCTCCCAGAATTTGCCAGATTAAAGCTAAGTTTGGATAGAGTATGAGAAAGAGAGCCATAACTAAACTAGCCAGGACAATTTTTCCCAAACTGATGAGCCGAAGGCGGGTCTGCACATAGTGGCGGGCGACTAGAAAGAGAAGGACGCCGGCATAAGCTTCGGAAAAAACAGTCATGTAGGCCGCACCTAGATAGCCGTGGCGAGGGATGAAATAGAGGTAGCCAGCTAAAGTGAGGACGGCATCGGAAATATAAATCCACATGGTTTGTTTTTGGCGGTTAATAGCCACGGCCACATGGGCAAATACGGCTCCTAAGAAAAGCCAGAAAATTGCCCAGGAGAGAATGCGTAAGGGGATACCGGCGGCGAGAAATTGGGGACCGGCGACAAAAACCATTATTTTATCAGCCAGCAGGTGGGTGCCAACGACTAGAGGCAGAGAAAAAAGCATCATGATATCAAAAGACTGTTGATAAAGTTTTTGAAATCCAGCCCGCAGTTGCCGCGACCATTGAAAAGCGAGCAATGGTAGCATCACTCCCATGATCATCATGGCAGTTTGGGAAACAATATCTAGCACCCGATAGGCGGCTCCATAGAGACCGACTTCGGTTTGCGAACGGAAAAGGGAAAGAAGAATGACGTCGCCTTTGAGGTAGACAACGTTGAAAATAATGGACACGGCGATTGGCCACATTTTTTGACTGATTTCTTTCCAAATTTTTAAATCAAAAGCAAGGGTGGTTCGGCCATAACGGCGAGCATAAATCCACATAAAAAGAGTGTAGCCGATACTACTAACCACCACCATCCAAAGGAGGGAGAAAAAACCCGCCTGACGCAGGACCATTATTCCCAGTCCGGCCACTAGTATTAAGCGACTGATGATTTCGCCGATAACCGGCAGGTGCATTTTGAGCTGATTTTGATAAAAACCAATGAAGACTTGGTTTAGGGATATGGCCAGGAAAGAGATTGTGGTAAAAGCAATGGCGATTTTTATCTCTTGGTTATAGGGGAAAAAAAGGGCCACGATTGGGACTAGGCCGAAAAATATTACCGCCGTAAGAAAACGAAAGCCAAGCAGATTGGGCAAAAGTTTTTGGGCGGAATAGCGAGGCTCACTCAGCATTTGGGCTGTGACTGGAATAAGACCGAAATCAATCAAAATGCCCGCAAAACCTAAGAAAGAAATAACGGTCACATACCACCCAAACTGTTCTTGACCGAGATAGCGGGTCAACAAACCGATGGCGATTAGGCCGAGTAGGGTAGAGATGACCTTACCAATTATCTGGACGCCAGTATTGAAGGCAATGGCGCGTGTTGTATTCATATGTAACAGAATCACGATATCATTTTTGGCTTAAAAAAGCAATTGAATAGTCTTTATTTTTTTGGTATAATCTAATAACTATGTCAGTCAAATATACAAAAATATTTCTTTTTACTGCTGTTTTTCTTTTGGGCAGTATCTGGATGGAAAATGCCCGGGCTGCAGAACCGGATTTAGTTATTCGCGATGGAGTGGGTTTTGCTGCAGCCTATGTTTCTCAATCCTTAGCCGATCCAATTTCACTCAAAGTCGGAGAAACGAAAGTTGTGGTTTTCAAATTTAAAAATATTGGTACTCAGACTTGGCAAGGAGACGGTCAGCGTTTTCTTTCTGCTTATACCATGGAACCAAAATATCGGTCCTCAATTTTTGCTGATCAGACTTGGTTGAGCTCAAATCAGACTGCGAAAATATCCGGGAGCGTCAAGCCTGGCGAGATAGGTGAATTGGCTCTTAGTCTGCGCGCTCCTCAGAC
The DNA here is from genome assembly GCA_035290345.1 of Patescibacteria group bacterium. GTDB lineage: Bacteria > Patescibacteriota > Patescibacteriia > Magasanikbacterales > UBA922 > DATDUP01. The sequence goes on along the minus strand of DATDUP010000024.1, from coordinate 4,131 downwards.
TCCGGGTGAATATGTGGAGCGTTTTTATTTGGCTGCTGAAAATTATTCTTGGGTTCGGGGCGGATATTTTTATGTGAAAATAAAAGTAGAGCCAGGGCCAGTATCCACAGCGGTGGCCGATGATTTATCAGCCAAGTTGGTGGTAATTAACAAAAGTAAGGTGGAAGCGGCCGGCGGTCAATTGGTAAAATTGATAGCGACCTTCAAGAATTTAGGGACCACAGTCTGGAAAGATTATTCTTGGGAGGCGGAAACAACCGCTACAGTCGGTGAATTCGCAGATGATTCTTGGGCTGATAGCCAGACGATTCTCACTGGCCAGGCTAATGTCGAAAAAGATCGGACCCTGCGTCTTGAATTTTTTATTCGTACACCAGCGAAACAGGGCAATTATTCGACTAGTTTTTTTCTAAGTGTGGCTGGGGAAAAAGTTCCAGGGGCGATTTTAGTAATTCCGGTAATTGTTACGCAAAACGCGCCAACCGGATACCAGGCGTCCCAGTTTAGTGTTTCTAGTGAGAGCGAGGTTCTTCCGCCTTTATTGACTGAAGAGCCACGAGTGCGAGTGGGAATAGAAGTGGGGGAGACTGTCAGCTTTATGTCTCTGGTAGATGATTATCAGGTTTTTCGTGGCGAGCATGACCAGGGAGTTTTACGGATCGGTGAAACAGCGAAGATGGATTTCATTGATGGTCAGTATCATTTTAAAAGTCCATCCTTGGAATTTTCTACTCATTATTATATCCGTTTGGTTCCTCAGAATAATCCTCATGCCATTTTTGTTTTACCGGATTTTGAACGACGAGTGAGCTGGTTGAATAATCTTAACTTTAACCAATATCGCGGATCTTTTGAATATCGACGGGGTGAAGTTGATCAAAAGCTTTATATGGTTAATGATTTGTTACTAGAGGATTATGTGGCCGGGATTGCTGAAACCAGCCGTTCTGCTCCGATAGAATTTGTGAAAGCGAATTTGGTGGCCGCTCGCAATTATGCTTATGTGGCCAAGGGTAAGTATCCCTTTTTTGATTTGGTCGCCACCACTTATGATCAGTTATATTTAGGACAGGTAGTGGCCGAGATATTACCCAATGTAGTGGAAGCGGCTGCGGCTGTCCGCGGTATGTTTGTCACCTATGAGAATCAAATCGTGGTTACCCCGTATTTTGGCCGGAGCAATGGTTGGACCAAAAGTTGGTCAAAGGTCTGGGGCGGACAAGATCGGGCCTGGTTAAAACCGGTCCGAACTGGCTATGACGCTGGCTACAGCCAATTAGGCCATGGGGTGGGTCTGAGCCAACATGATGCCGCGTTGCGAGCTGAAAAAGAGGGATTATCTTTTGAAGATTTGCTCCAATATTACTACTCCGGAACAAAGGTCCGCCGTGGTTACGAATAACAAATAATCCACCGCGAAACGGTGGATTATATTTTTTGGAATTTCCAAATGGTTCTGGCCAGATGCTGATCTGGACGATGATAATCAAGGCAAGGTTGTTCTAAAGAAAACGGCCGATGGATAAAGCCGGCGGATTTTATTTTTTCAATGCAGTCAACGGCCAGCCAATTGTTATTATGTTTGAATTTAGGGATGATGAAGATGACCAGACCGTTTTTGGTCATGATTTTGTTGAAAGCCAGGAAACTGTGATAATAAAGATCGTTCAATTCAGCGATTGTCTGTTCTATCTCAGTAGTTTTCTCCCGTCCGGTCAATGGTTTGCCTAGGAAAGGTTCGGTGATGATGAAGGGGACAGAGCTAGTTTTGATTTCTTGGTTAATATCTTCCACTGAGCTGACAAAAAGCCGAGGCTGAATACCAGCCAGTTGGTATCTATCTTGTAGCCAGTCAAGATTTTTTTTGGTATCAGCTATTGCCTTCGGGGATAAGTCAGAGCCGAGTAATTGTTTATAGCCAAGACTGGCAGCCTCAGTCAAGATAGTACCAGAGCCGCAAAACGGATCATAGATCAGGGCGGAATCAGGAGCCTGGGATAAGTTTATCATTATTCTGGCGAGCTTGGGGGGAAGCATGCCGCTGTAATCATCACTTTCCGGCCTACCATAATCTCGCTCAGTAAATTCCATAAATGGTTGGATAGCCACAGTGACAAAATTTCCTTGGGGGGTGAGGGTGATGTCCCCTTGTTTTTCGATTAAATGATTATGAAAAATTGTGGCCGTATTTTTGGCAGGAATATAGCGGGCAGAGCGGCCCCTGCCTCGCAATTCTTTTTTGATTGTCAGCCCCAATTTATCTGCATTTTGTCCGGACAGGGAAAACTGGATTTTGCCTTCTGTTTGGGAGTTGGCAAAAAAATTTGCCAAGTTTTTTTCTAGGATTTTTCGGCCGATCTTTACTATACCCCCCAGGGTTGATGCTAATTTTTCTACAGGGAGGTCTGGGGTAGTTTCCAGGATAAGGAGTTGAGCGTTTTGGTGAATAAAACGGAAACTTATTCCGAGTTTCGTTAAAACGGCGTCAATTTCCGCTTGTGATATATGCGGCTGGTGTCCGAGAGCGAAGTAGTAGACAGCCATAATTAGGGGGTCGGAGGTGGAGGGGGCGCGAGCAGATTGAAAGGGTCACGCTCTAGATTGATGATTTGCGTTTGATAAGACTTTTTCTTTTCCTCATTTCTTAAAATGGTTTCGTGAGTCTTAAAATCAAGAACCTCGGCATTAACAAAGCTGGTCATGGCCGTCGCAGTGTTGATGTTAGCAATGGCGGTATAGATGTGTTGGTAAAGAAAAAAGATGGTCCAGCCAATAGCAAAAGAAAGAATTATTAGAACCGCTAAACTAATCCAGCGGAGGCGCGAGAATTGACTGTATTCATGATCAAAAGTGGGAATTTTTGGGTTTTGTTTAATTTTCCACATATACTTTGCCAGTGAAACTAAGAGTCAAAAATGATCCCTGGGCTTCGCCTTTTTTTTCTAGTTTCACTTCTTTGATTATCACATAATAAGGGAGACGCTCGATTTCTGCCAGGTAACGCACCAGATCAGGATATTGGCCGCTGGTGATAAAGGATAGGATAAATAAGGAATGGTCCTTTTCTTGGCTGGTACTGATTTTCAGAGATTGGTTAACTGAATTGCGGGTGGCCAGGTTCTCCAATTCCGTAATTAAGGCCAGTTCATCTCCGGTCTGAGCGAGTGCTTTTTCGATTTCTTCTACTTTAGTCCTGATCAGGGGTAATTCATGGAGCGTTTGTTTTAATTTTTGGGAATTACGGTAACGGGCTTCTAGTTCTGCTTCGATTGAGGCCGCTTCGGCATTGATCCTTTTTACTTGGCGGATCGTGGGGAAGATTATACCTAAACCAATGACCAGAACAGTGGCGGTTAAAATTAAGGTGAAGGTGATTAGTCTTTGTTTGAGGGACATATCAATCGGCGTCAGATTTAATCTTCAGGGTCCAATTAAACTTGATATTTTCTTTTTGAGTGAGTTGGGCCAATGGTATCTCGATTGTTTCTAACCATTCAATTTTTTCCAGGTTGGCTTTGACCATTAATAAATCGTCACGAGTCGGGGCCAAACCAGAAATTAACACGGATTTTTCTTCTTGGTTTATTTCCAGACGATCCAAAGTGACGGACGAAGGGATGTGGTTGCCGATTTCAACCAAATGAGGGACAAGAGGGGAATATTCTTTTTGGATATACTCGATTTTTTTTAACCGCTTGTTGAGATTGAGAATTTCTTGATTAGTTTTCGGGTTCTGGCTTTGGAGAGAGGCGACAGCCAGATTTAAATCCGTGAGATGTTCTTCCAAAACTAATTTACTACCCAGGAAAGCGATGCTGGAAATGGAAATTACGAAAAGGACCATTTCCACAGCACTTTTACTGAATTGTAAACTAATCATACCGTGCAGGTGTTTCTTTTTTTCGGGAGAAAGTAGATTGAGGCGGGAGGGAATCATATAATGTGGCGGAGCCAGAAAGGATTATCAGCCGCTCGGATAGCCAGGCCGATGGCCGTCGCATAAGCCAGGGATTTATTTTCAGGAATAGGAATACTTTTACGGCTTTGGAGGTTTTTCCATGGTCTTCCTAAGACCACGGGGATTTTTAACTGACTGCTCAAAACTTGATCCAGACGAATGAGATTGGCCCC
>DATDUP010000023.1:0-4419 GCA_035290345.1 Patescibacteria group bacterium | reverse complement strand
TAGAACCCATCTCCTTTTTCTCCTTGCGGATTCGCTCCGCACCCCCCAAAATCAAAACAACCGGTTAATCCCGGTTGTTATTTTTTGATCATCACAAATCTTTGGCATCGCAGACTTGCCAATTGTCTGGAACCGCACAGGGGGCGGGGAAAGCCGTACAAACCGATTTATTATCTACCCGAGCATAAGTGATCATTGGTACACACAAAGTCTTGTCACGCACATCCCAATGATTCACGGCTTTGTCCGGCAAACCAGTAGTCGAAGTAGCAAACTTGAAAGAAGATAAGAATGTATTCCAATCCTTGACATTACTGTTTATCTCTAAAACCATGTCTGGTAAATCTAATTCAATCACCGCGATCTGTCCTTCAGCGACTTGACTGTAAAACTGTTTACCAGCCACCCCATCAACCAACACCGATTGTTCCTGATCAACAGCCACCGGATGATCCACCAATTGTTTAAACACACTCAGATATTCTCCTGTTAAAGGATTTTTTATCGTCACTCCCCCCACCCAGTGTTCTACTTGCCAGCCATAGGGATATTCCAAGGAAAAATGGGCAAAACTGTCTTCTTTCAAAGTAAAAGTCTGGGCCGCCATTTGTTCGGCCACGCTGGCAGTAATTTTCTCCCGCACCGCAGCCGGAGACCAATCCGCCACATCTACTTTGGCCATTGGTCCTAAAAAATTGCTACAACCAGCCAGACTAATCAGTAGAGCTGAAGCCAGACCAGTAGCCGCTAACAAACCAAGAAACTTAGGGCTATTCTTCTTACCTTTTTTACCCAAGGTTTTTTCTAGATAAGCGACGCGGTCCCGAGTTTTGACTACGGTATCAGGATTAAGAGAGAGGCTGTCTATTCCTTCTCGCACCAAAAATTCCGCAAATTCTGGATAGTCGCTCGGAGCCTGACCGCAAATTCCGATCTTGCGACCATGCTGATGAGCAGTCCTAATCACTTGGCGCAATAAAGTCACTACCGCTTTATTCTTCTCGCTATAAACATGACTTACCAGACTGGAATCTCGATCCACGCCCAAGGTCAGTTGCGTCAAATCATTAGAGCCAATACTGAACCCATCAAATATCCGCGCAAACTCATCGGCCAAAATCACATTAGAAGGAATCTCACACATCACATATACTTGCAGTCCTTTCTCTCCTCGTTTCAAGCCGAATTCGGCCATTGTCGCCAAAACTTTTTCTCCTTCTTCCGGAGTACGACAGAAAGGCACCATGACAATCACATTATCCAAACCCCATTCTTCGCGTACTTTCTTTATCGCGGCGCATTCTAATTTAAATCCTGGTTTATATTCTTTGGAATAATAACGGCTAGCTCCCCGCCAACCCAACATAGGGTTTTCTTCCTTTGGTTCAAACTCTTTTCCGCCCAACAGAGAAGCATACTCATTGGTTTTGAAATCTGACAACCGGACAATCACTTCGTGCGGATAAAAAGCAGCGGCTATCCGTCCAATACCTTCGGCCAATTTATCTACACCATAATCAGCCTTTCTTTTGTAACCGCGAGTCAATTGGGCAATTTGTTTCTTCGCTCCCTTGTCTTTCAAAGTAGTGTAATTCAAAAGAGCCAGAGGATGGATACGAACAAAATTAGAAAAAATAAACTCTTCGCGAGCCAAACCCACCCCATCATGGGGAAGAAAAGAAAGAGAAAAGGCATTGTCTGGATCCCCGACATTCATCATGATTTTAGTGCGGGTCGGCTGACTATTCTTAATTGTGGTTTTCTTTACCTCAAAAGGCAGGACCGACTTATAGACCTTTCCCTCTTCTCCTTCCGCGCAAGAGACAGTCACTGGTTCACCCGTTGCTAAAAGTTTTCTGGCTCCGGCCACTCCCACCACGCAAGGCACGCCCAATTCCCGCGAAACAATGGCGGCATGGCTGGTTTTACCTCCCTGTTCAGTAATGATAGCAGCGGCAATTCTCATTATTGGCTCCCAATCCGGATCCGTGATCCGCGTCACCAACACCTCACCTTTTTTAAAATCCTTGAGATTTTTAGGGTCAGCTATCACTCGTACCCGCCCGGCCCCAATCTTTTGTCCGATCGCGATGCCCGAGGCTAATTCTTTCCCCTTTTTCTTTAATTCATAACTTTCTACCACCTGATGTTTATCCTGAGCCTTGACTGTCTCGGGCCGCGCCTGGACAATGTATAGTTTACCGGTTTCTCCGTCCTTGGCCCACTCAATATCTTGGGCACAACCATAATGATCTTCAATAATCAAACCCCAACGCGCTAATTGCAAAACTTCATCGTCAGTAATAGCAAAACGATCCCGCTCGCGCTTGGTTACTATGGTCTGAGTGGTCCCTTGTTTTCGGCCATATCGTAATTTTACTTCTTTACTCCCCAAAATGCGGCTGATGATGGCTTTTTTATTCTTCTTTAATCCAGCCTTAAACACAAAAAATTGATCCGGTGTCACCCGGCCCTTCACTACATATTCACCCAATCCATAGGCAGCGTTGATTAACACTACCCCTGGAAAACCAGATTCAGTATCTAAAGTAAACATCACTCCACTGGCACCCACATCTGATCGAACCATCTCTTGCACAGTCACCGAAAGAGCAACCTGCAAATGATCAAAACCTTTTATCTCGCGATAGGAAATCGCCCGATCAGTAAACAAAGAGGCAATACATTTTTTGACAGCCAGCAATAAAGCGGCACGACCATTGACATTGAGATAAGTCTCTTGCTGACCAGCAAAACTCGCTCCGGGCAAATCTTCAGCAGTCGCGCTGGAGCGCACCGCTACCGCGACATTCTTTTTTTTCGTCAGACGAGATAGACTTTCGTAGGCAGAAATAATTTCCGCTTCCAAATCTTCAGGTAATTTTGACTCCAAAATCAAATGTCGCACGCGTTTCCCCACCACTGCTAATTGGCGGACATTGCTCGTATCCAAACCTTTGACGGACTGTTTTATCTTTGTCGCCAATCCCGTAGTCTGCAAAAAATGCCAATAGGCATTCGCCGTAATAGCAAAACCATTGGGCACAATAATACCCTTTTTCGTCAGACGAGTATACATTTCCCCCAGCGAAGCATTTTTTCCCCCCACTAAAGGCACGTCTTTGATACTGATCTCATTCAGCCAAAGAATCATTTTTTGTTGTTTTTCATTTCGTGGAGTCATAAACAGACCATATTATAACACGAATGGCTTTCTTCCCCCGAATTCCCCGGGGATATCTGGTGGATAACACTAATGTACTTCTCGCACTTCTAGTAAATTAACATGCCCGGCCTGGCCCACTGGTTCGCCAGCCACCACAATGACATTATCGCCGATTTTCGCTAATCCCCTCTTTTTTAAAATCAACAAAGACCGCTCAACCAATTCTTCAATCGTGCGGCACGGCTCCAAGACAAAAGGGACGATTCCCCAAGAAAGATTCAATTGACGACAGACCCGATCTGTACTTGTGGCCACCACAATGGGATATTCGGGCCGATAACGGCTAATCAAGCGCCCGGTTTCTCCGGAAAAAGAAGCCGCCAAAATCACCTTGGCATTTATTTTCTCTGCCAGGGAACGAGACATTAGACTGATGACGGCATCAACCTTACTATTTTTATTTTTAGGATCATGAATAATGAGATCATCATAAACTGATTCTTCTGTCCGGCTGATTATCCTCGCCATAGTCTCCACGGCTTCGACCGGATATTTTCCAGTCGCTGTCTCATTGGACAGCATGACCGCATCAGTATGATCAATCACTGCGTTCGCCACATCTGAAACTTCCGCCCGAGTCGGCCGAGAACTGGACTGCATGGAATCTAACATCTGAGTGGCAACAATCACTGGCTTAGCCGCTTCCAAAGCCATATCCACCAGCTGTTTTTGGATGAGTGGCACCTCTTGAGCCGGAATTTCAATCCCCAAATCCCCTCGGGCGATCATAATACCATCCACTACCGCTAAAATCTCCTTGATATTTTTAACTGCTTCCTGTCTCTCAATCTTGGCAATGATCCGAATCGGCTGGACATTTGTTTGTTGTAACTTTCTCTCGTATTCCTTAATCAAAAAACGCAAATCTAAAATATCTTCAGCCGTGCGGACAAAAGATAAGGCCACCAAATCTACACCGTTCTTGACGCCAAATTCTAGGTCTTTTTCATCTTTTTCAGTGATCGCCTTAATATCCAGACCCGAATCCGGCACATTCACACCTTTATGAGAAAAAAGCTTGCCTCCGGCCACCACCTTGGCCGTAACTTTCTGAGCAGTAATTTTGGTTATTTTCACCTCAAACCGTCCATCATCAAAAAGCATTCTCTCGCCTTTTTTCAAAAACTTGGCCAGAGACGGAAAAGCGATTGGGATCATTCCCTTTTTGTAAGTCTCACCGGACAAGTCAAAAG
>DATDUP010000022.1:0-24571 GCA_035290345.1 Patescibacteria group bacterium | reverse complement strand
TTGCGCTGGGTTATTTCCAAATTACCAGAAGTGTTGGAAAACGGATTGTGGCTTGACCCCAAGTCTCGATTTCAAGAAGCGGCCCAAGAAATTGTTGGCATTACCCCCACCTATCGGGTAATGAGTGAAGACGGCCCAGATCATGCTAAAAATTTCATTGTCGGAGTTTTCTTAGATAAAGAAAAAGTGGCCGAGGGCCAAGGGACAAGCAAACAGGAAGCTCAGGTGGACGCGGCCAACAATGCTCTCATGGCCAAAGGTTGGCCCGGTCCAAAAACACAAGTCATCTCTCGAGATAGTCAAACCAATTATCTCGGCTAAATCCATGGGTCGCTAGCTCAGCCGGTAGAGCAGGGGCCTCTTAAGCCCAAGGTCCAGGGTTCGATCCCCTGGCGACCCACCAACACAATCCTTTCTTCACTGAAAAAGATCCTTGAAGAAGATCGTGTTTTTCAATCCGCCCCCTTAGCTCAACTGGATAGAGTGCCTGGCTTCGGACCAGGAGGTTGCAGGTTCAAATCCTACAGGGGGTACATTTTCCCTATCTTAGAGGCTAGCCCCAACACTTGCCTCTTTTTATCTGTCCAGCAACAAAACATTAACAAATAACAAAACAGAAACTGTGGCGGACAAAAAACAAAACACACAAGTCTCTTTTATCCGTATTAGCTGGATGTAAGTAAGAAAAACAGAATATAAAAAACCGCCGGAGACGAAAAACATTAGCCAGGGCCACAATAATTTAGTACCTTGGGGGATAATCAGAAGCAAACAACCAAGAAAAAAGAGAAAAGAATAATAACTCAGTCCCCAGACCTCGTTCTTTATACCCCAAAATTTGTTCCAGCGACTAGCCAACACCGCCTGACATTCCCCCCGCAAGGGACAGGCCACCGGCTGTCCTCTCCGCGATTTATAAAACAGATAAAAAGAATCTACTCCACCCAAAAATGCCAGTAGACAAAAGGCAATTAAATAATTCATAATTTTACGGTGACAAAAGTATTTCCTTACCCGCCAAGACAATTGTTTCTCCGGTAATAGTGTCCTGAGCCTGAATTTTCACCTTAGAGGTTAAATTAGTCTGAGAAGGATTCTCAGTCAAGCCAATTACAAACTGCAAAGCCAAGACATCAATACTCACTGGCCACTGATCAATTTTCCAACGGACAATCTTCTTGGCTGAATCATACTCCACCTTGCCAGCTGGCACCACCAAGTCCTTTTCTTGCCAGACCACTGATCCGTACAATTCTGCCTCCACAATGATGTTGCTCAACTCATGAAAGCTATTGGCCAACAACCAAGTGACGGTATGCGTCTCTTGGTTTTGTTGATCTTTACTCTCTTTGTCCCGAGCTTCAAAACTCAAATCCGAATTGACGGTAATTTTTAATGGACTGGCCAACAAAATTTTCGTTTCTTGGCCATTGTGGTAAGAAACCTCACTCAAAACAGTTAAATAATATCCGGAAAATTTAGTCAGATCAACATCCCCCGAATCTTTAATGGGTAGACCAAGATCCAGCGTAAATTCTTCGCCAGGAGCCAAAGAAGCCAGTTTTTTTATCTCCCCCTTATCCCAGCTAATCGTCCCCCGACGCCAGCTGTCGTTTAATTGTTCGCCTTTGATATCTCCCTGAAACGGATCAGTCAGTGAGGCCCAGTCTAACAAAGATTTTTCACTGGCCGCCGGAGCCTCAAAAACCATTCTGATACCAATATCCTTGGCCATTGTCTGGCCAATATTTTTTATCACCAAACTACTGTTTAAAACTTCACCAGGAACAGCAGAAAAATCCTTGGTACTCCCGTTCACCGCCAAACTCACCGCCAAATCCGTCTTGATCATCTTGAACACCAAGGTCTGGACAGCGTAAACAAAGGGTTCGCCTTCATGCTTTTCGTCTTTCCAACCGACCAATTTGAAAACCAATTGTTCTTCGGTTTGGCCATTATCCTGAAACACGCCCTTGATTATGATCTGCTGGGCCTCGTTCAAAGAGGCTAGAGACCATTGCTGATCCTGGTCAACATCCTTGGTCGGTTCAGAAGACTTCACGCTAAAACTCTCATGCGGCTCAACCACCAAAGCCAAGTTGGTTAAATCTTGTTCTGGTTTTTCAATATCCACAATCATTTCCACTTCTCCTCCGCCAGTGATTTCAGGGGGTGCGGACACAGAAAATTTAGCTAATGAATCCACAACTTCGATATTGAAATTGGCTGCATTTTGAAACAAGGAACTAAAATTCGCTGGCTGGTAATTCAAAAACAATCGGAAAGACTGTTTCTCACTAATACTGCCATACATCCGACCACGAATATCAATGTAATCACCGTCTTGGGGCAAAATCGTTCCCAAGTCCCATTTATCCTGACTTCCTGGTACCAAAGCCCGACTCGTTTCGGTCAGAACAAAACCCGCTGGAAAACGCACCTCCAAAAACGCCTTTTCCAAGGGCACAGACTGATTGTTGCGAAACCGAAAACGATAAGTAACTTCTTCCCCGGCCACCACTTGATTATCACCGGAAACAGACAGAGTAACATCTTTTTCAGAAAATTGTCCGCGCGGATTAAAAAAGAAAAGTCCGACCCACACTACGGCCCCTAAAAAAACACAAGAAAACAAAAGAGCAGCCAGGGCTGGGCCCAAACGGCCTCGTTTTTTAAATTCAAAATCTCCCATGTCGGGCAAAGAACCATCCTCGTTCGCGTAAATGGATTCCAACTCCTTAGTTATTTTTTCCTCATGCTTTTTCGCTCCAGACTGCTTCCCCCGCTTTTTTACCACCGAATGTCCTGACCCTTTGTTAGGCAATTCTTTTTTGTAAAACTGAGGCTCCGGATTTTCTTCTGAAGTCTGTTTATTATCTATCGGCATATTATTTTATTTTTTCCATTACTAAACCAAAGAGGTGATCCGTCGCTAAAACCAAATCTTGAGAAGCACCATTCTGGGCTAAATCCAATTCACTATCCATGGACCAGACCGGCTGCCAGCCGTTTGGATAAATGATGGTGGTAGAAAAATCACTCTTTATTCCGGACTGCTTTTGCACGTACAAACTATATCGGGAAGCGGGCTTTATGGCTTGGTTGACAAGCGCCTGGGCCCAAGCCGGTAAACCATTAGTTGAATCCTCTTGTCCCAGCACTGAAAAAGGCAGACGGTAGGTGAAATAAGCAGCGCTCGTTTCTCCTGGTTGGGTAATCAACCAATTACCAAAGGCTGTTTTGGAAAACTCTCTCGTAATCCGTGTTCCGGTCTGAGCATGAACGGCCTCTTCTTTCTCATACAAAGATAGATCATCATCATCCTCGTACCAGTCTTCCGGAACGGAAAATTCCTCTTCGGGCGGGTAAGAAAAACCACCGGCCGCAATCAATTCCGCTCCGGCCGGAACATACAAACGAACATAATCAATATTGTCATTGCCATAATATTTTTCTCCAGCCTCGCCAAGATGAGTGCGTTTGATTACCACTGTATCCACTACCGTCCCATCCTCTTGAATAACTGCCTGATGCTCTATCTGTTGCTGGATCTTGGCATCGGATTTCAAACCTCTGATATTGGTATTCACTACGAATAAATAGTCCTGATTCGGCCCCACCGTGGCCAGTTCTCCGGTCACTCCGAACTCGGCCATTTTTCTTTCCAAAAATTCATCCTTAAAATACACCTGAATCTCTTTCTCGGCCAAAGCCGCATTCAATTCTGTCAAAAGCCGCACCAAATTTATCTTATCCAAATTCTGCAAACGAGAAAAAAACTGACCAGCTAAATCTGACAAAATTGCCTTAGGAGCGCCGGTGGCTCGATTTTCTTCTGCTTCCACCTCGACTTGCAAAGAGGCCAAAACATTAGTCTGATCCACTTCTCCCAAACGCTCATGACTGACTGGACCAATAACTGACAATAGTCTTTCCAAGATTGAAGCATTGATCGCGATCACACCATCCACTGTCACTTGTCGGCCATGTTGATAAAACCAAGAAATTTTTTGAGCAGAAACCGCAAAATCTGGAAACCAGTTGGCGTCTTGGAACTCCCAACGATCATTCACTAACTGCAAAGGCAATGGCGGTTTGAGATATTTGTCCAATTGTCCTTGAATGGCATAAGTGCCTCCGCCCGGTATGTCCAGATTTAAAATCTTACCTTTCTGCACATCTAAAATTGCGTAACTGCCCATAAACCCACCAGTTGGACGCAATTCATGATTATTCTGAAAAACGATCAGATAACGGCGAAAATCCTGACTGCCAAAGACCAGGTTCAATGAATCAATCAAAGAAATCAAATCCTGTAAATCATCAACAAAGGTGGCAAACAAAATTTGAAACTCGCCAAAAGATTGTTGATACTCCACTGGTATTGTTTGACTGTCAATCGCCCCCAAATCTTCCAATGCTTTTTCATATTCAGGCAAGGCCCCTTGCAAATGATTACGGAAGATGGCCAGCTGGTCAGTGAGGGCGCCGGCACTTCCCCCGGATACTTCCCCCACTCCTTTAACCAAATAAGTATTGCCTAAGGCCAAATGGTGACCGGCCTGCAATAAATTTTGACGACTACTCACCTGCTTGCCGACGACCGGCAATAGACTGGCGACATACACCAGGGCTTGATAATCTTTCTCCAATAAATTTTCTGTCTGGCCAAAAGCATCTAAAGCCAAATTTAAATCAGTCTGGGCCTGAACAAAATCAGCGTTGAATGCGGCCACGGTAGAAGATTGCAAAGCTAAAAAGGCATTAGTGCTCTGTTCAACAACAAGATTATTAGCCACTTTCAGCTTTTGATAATAGCCAATAGCGGGAAAAGGCACGGCCACCAAAAGACAAGCAGCGACACTGGCATAAGCAAATCGTACCCAGTTAATTTTCCAACCGAACATTTTGTCCCAGCCTTTGTCACTCCAGGATTTTACAGAAACTGCCCAATCCTTTTTCGGTCTCTCCTTTGCCACTATCTTTTTTTCCACTCTTGGTAATGGCGGTATTTCCTTTAACCTCTTCTGATTAGCAAGACGCACCATGGCCGCAAAATCTACCACCTCGCGTTGACGATGCGGTGTTCTTAATTCCGTAAAGGCTTCCACCTCTTTAAAAACCGTATTTTCAGTCTCCGGACGAAGATCTACCAAATGCGGCGAACGGGAATGAGGACGGGCAAAATTTACCCATACTGATTGGCCGATTGACCGTTTTTCCGGACAGCTACGTCGATCATGGCCGGCTTGGCCACAGGCGGAACAACAATATTTTTTTCTATTTTTTTTGACTGGCATGGAAATACTGCAAAATCCGGGCTGGCCCGGTTATCTCTTTATGTATTTTACCACTTTTTTACCAGAAAAAAAACCCGCCACCCCCTAATTGTGGATGGCGGTATAGTATTGAATCAAATAGACCGGTATACTTCTTTGGTTTGCTGTCTAAACTTCTCCTGAGAAAAACGACCCAGATTTTCTTTTCCCGCTTCTTGTAATTGCCAACGACAATCCTCATCTTCTAGACCGCGAATAATAACCTCGGCCATTTGTATCTCATTACTCGGGTCGAAATATAAAGCTGCCTCTCCAACCACTTCTGGCAAACAACTGGCATTAGAACAAACTACTGGCAGGTTATGAGCCATGGCTTCCAAGGGTGGTAAACCAAAACCTTCATAGAGACTAGGATAGACAAAGAGCCTAGCCCCCTGATACAGGGTCACAAGTTCAGCATCAGAAACCGGACCAAGAAATTTTACTCCTTCTCCTAAGGAGTGGTACTCAACCCCAGACCGCAGGCGTTGAGAAAAATAATTATCCGGCCCGACCAAAACTAATTGATATTTCTCAGCGGTCTTTTCTCTTACTAGTGACCAAGCCCGCAACAAAGCATCCACATTCTTATGCGGATAACAGGCCCCAACATATAACCCATATGGACGTTCCCCTACTTTTTCTTTCACCCTACTTGATACGACAGGATCAACCACAGAAGTAAAAGGGGCTTGGTATAAAACTGTAATTTTTTCCGGATTGAGCCGGAGATGGGCCAACAAATCTTGTTTGGTGAACTCGCTAGTAGTGATGATCCGCCTAGCCCGTCGAGCGGCTTGTTGTAAGATAAAACGATGGGCCTGATCTTTCAGCCAAAAACGCACTGGACCGAGAGTAGTGGCTTCTGGCCGAGGAAAATGAAACATAATCAAGTCATGAATGGTCATGACCAAAGGTGATCGCGACAACAACGGCACATTCCAATGGGGACAGTGCACCAAATCCAATTTCTCCTGATCAATTATTCGCCCCATCTTCAGTTGCTCAGCGAAAGAATACCAGGGAATATCAGCTAAAACTTTTTTTCCTCGACTGGGGGTCGGGACCAGATCAAAATTTTCTTTACGCAAGAAAAATACGTATTCATTTTCCTTGTCCTGGACTAAACCATCTACCAATTCCCGTACATATCGGGCCAAGCCAAAACCAGAACCATAGAGACGGGCGTCAATACCAATTTTCATACTGAAGAAATTAGGTTGATAACCTGTTGGGCGGCCACATCCCAAGAAAAACTGCGAGCACGTTCTTGACCAGCCCTCGCCAGACTCTCCCGCAAGATCGAATCTGCGGCCATTGTTTTTAAAGCTGCTGCTATTTCCTCCACCTGTCTCGGATTTACATAATAACCAGCCTGCCCCACTACTTCGGTCAAAGAGGAACGAGCGCTGACAATGACCGGAGTGCCCATGGCCATCGCCTCGAGCGGAGGAAAACCAAAACCTTCGTAAAGACTGGGGTAGACAAAAAACTCAGCCTGGGCATAAAGCGCGGCCTTGTCAGTATCAGCCACATATCCGAGCAAACGCGTGCCAGAAATTTTGGATAACAATTCTTTCTCTCGCTCGTTTTTCCAACCACCAGCTCCCGCGATAACTAAAGTTAAACCGGTCTTAGCCAAACTACTATGAGAAAAAGCTAGCAGAAGACTAACTAAATTTTTGCGCGGCTCCAGAGTACCTAAAAATAAAATCATTTTTCCAACCAATCCGTATTTCTCTTTTACCCTGGCTTTATCCGCTTCGGTCGTCCCCGCCAATATCAACGGGCAAAGCCCGGGGCGCACCACTTCAATTTTCTCTCCGGCCAGACCGAAAGCCTGTTGCAAATCATTTTTAGTATTGAAAGATGGGGCAATAATTTTCTTCGCTTTCTGGCATTGGCGGTATGCTCGGATAAAATAATGCCACCAGCGTTGACGACGAGTAAAACATTGAGGGAAAAAAATGAAAGATAGATCATGAATTACCAATATATGTTTGACCTTCGAACCCAAACGTAAAAAATTCAAATTCAAAGACAAAAAAATATCTAAAGAGGGAACCCCGGCCCGGGCTAATCGTCGGTCAATTTTAGTCAAACCGATGGCCAGAAGAAAATTGAGTAATTTATTGGGAAAAGTGGTATGGGCATAATGGACGTTCGACTGGGCCCAACGTTGAACAACTCGGTCAGTGTTCTTCCGGCCGTTAGAAAATAGCCAGTAATCATTAGACTTATCCTGAGCAAACAAGGCCGTCAGTAATCCTTCAGCATATTCTCCCACCCCAGTCTTTTCTCGAGACTGGAGACAACGGATATCAATACCTATTTGCATACATTTAATCAACGAATATCTAACAGACATTGATTCAAACCCCGTTGAAACTCAGTATAGCGGTCGTCCACATAACGACGAATCTTGTCCTTAAATAAATGTACATCATAGCGGCCAGCGTGTTCTCTAATCTTGGCGCTATCCCAATTCTCATAATTGAAATGCAATAAAGTATCCAACAATGACTCCCAAGTTTGTTCAGTAAAAAATATACCCGTTTCTTGGGGGATGACGGTTTCGGTCACCCCGCCGATAGGATAGGCAATCACCGGTCGACCGGAAGCCATAGATTCAATTGGGGTAATACCCAAATCTTCTACTTGGGGATGCAAGAACGCCCGAGCGTGGGAATATAGCTCGGCCTTTTCTTCATCAGTAACCCGACCCAAAAACTCAATGTTGGGCTTGGCGCTTTTTTTTAACTCCTCCATCTGTGGACCAGTACCAAAAATCTTCAATGGCCAACCCAGACGATTGAAAGCTGCAACCAATAAATCAAAACGTTTGTAGGGCACCAGCCGGCCACCCGCCAGATAATAATCGCCCAAATCATGGCTAATGTGAAAACGATCGACATTGACCGGCGGATAGATAATATCACTTTCTCGCCGATAATATTTCTGGATGCGGTTACGCACTGTTCCGGAATTAGCCACAAAATGGTCTACCCGACCAACACTCATACTGTCCCAAAGCCGCAAACGATGAATAAGAGTCGGCAAAAACGCTTTAATCAATCGATTATACTTCAAGTCTTCAATATACTCATGAGTATCTGTCCAAAGATAACGAGTGGGGGTATGACAATAAGAAATATGCAAAGTTTGAGGACGAGTCAAAACTCCTTTGGCAAAGGCACTGGTAGAAGACAAAACCACATCATAATCATGCAAATTGTGTCTTTCAGTAGCCAAGGGCATAAAAGGCAAATACCATTGAAATTTAGTCCGTCCCCAAGGCAATCGGGCGAGGAAAGACTCTCTGATATCCTTGCCAGTAAAATACGGCAATTTCTTGGCATCATGAAAAAGCACAAAAATCGGCGCTTCCGGCCAAATTTCATGCATAGCCGCCAACACTCTTTCTGCTCCCCCATCCTGGGCCAGATAATCATGAACCAAAGCCAAACGCATAGGCTAAAGGGCGCGACGGCGCCTAAATAAAACAAACGGGGTTTTGATGAAAATAATGAAATCCAATAACAGGCCCCAACGTTCAATATAGAAAATATCCAAATTTATCTCTTCGACAAAAGACAAATCGCTCCGTCCAGAAATTTGGGCCAGACCAGTAATCCCAGGTTTGAGAATGAAAACCTTGGGATATTCGTGTTGGTACTGTTCTACTTCCCTCGGTTGATGGGGGCGGGGGCCGACAATACTCATAGACCCAGCTAAGACATTAAAAAACTGAGGTAGTTCATCTAAACTCCAACGCCGAAGGAAACGACCGAAACGCGTCACTCGCGGATCGCTAGCGATTTTATAAATCGGACCGGTGCGGGAATTCAAGCGTTCAATCAATTCGGCCTCCCGTTTTTCAGCATTCCTTCCTGCCCGACCAAATTGGTCACCAGTAGAATCTTTTTGATACATGGAACGGAACTTAAAAGTATAATACTCCCGTCCTCGTAAACCGACTCGTCTATTTTTATAGATCACCGGCCGGCCAGTTTCTAATAAAATAATTACCGCAATCAATAACAATAAAGGACTGGCTACCACTAAAATTATCAAGCTAAAAATCACATCACAAATACGTTTGGCCACTCTTCCCCAACCCTCTAATGGCGTTCGTTTCAACTCCACTACTGGTACGCCGGCCAACGGGCTGACAGCCATATGCGTGGAATAAGTGGAAAAAAGATCAGCCGAATATTTAAACACCTTGTGGTTCTGATCACAATAATTTATTGCACCCAACGCCTCTTTTTCTTTGGCCTTCGGGTTGGTGAATAACAATTCGTCAATTTTCAGCTTATCCAATTGTTTTTCTAAACCCAAGTCAAACCGAGGAAATGTACCCACAACAACATACCCCAGCTCTTTCCGCGTCTGTAGCACTCTGGTGATTTGCCCGGCAATTTCATCTGAGCCGATAATGACAATCCGACGCAGACCCCAACCCAGACGATAACCGACCCCTTTTAAACCACGCATTAACATCCGACCACTACTTACATAGACTACAGAAAAAACCCAGCTCGCGGCTACCAAAAACCGAGAGTCAAACAGCTGTTGAGTAAACATGATATATAAAGCGACAACAGCCAACCCAGTAGAACAAGCTAAAATAACTCGGGTCAAATCTCGAGAGAGTTTACGATTCGGATCCACTGAATATAACCCAGAAAGTGCAAAAATCAATAACCAGACCAGAGCGGTGATACTGACAATTTCCAAGTAATCCCCTAAAGTCAAAGTAAACAAGACTGGCTTCAAGGAAACCGCCCAATTGGTAAACCGCAGATAAAAGGCGCTAATCCCAGCTAAAACCAGAAGAAGAAAGTCCAGGGGAACCTGGAGAACCATAAAAAATATCTCAGAACGTTTCATAAATTTTGGCTAAACTATGCTGATAGCATAACGAAAAAAACGCCAGCCGTCAATGAAACAAAAAACGCCACGAAAGTGACGATTTTTGGGTTCTTTGTCAAACGATAAGCCGAATTTTGTCGAGGATGGTCATTTCTCTGGGACCAATATCACTATTGGCCGCACACGAGCTAACTTTTCACCCGCGAACGGGCGCTGCTCTTTCTCTAGATAGGGTTTACCACGCGCACCTTGTTACCAAGGGGCGAAAATTGTAGCCTTTTGTCTCGAGAACAAAAGACACCAACTTACTTTTCACCTTTCACCCTTTCGGGCTAGTATCGTCTCTGTGGCACTGTCCCGCGGATCACTCCGGGTGGGCGTTACCCACTATCTTTGGCCTTGATTGCTCAAGGAGAGTTCGGACTTTCCTCTGGCTAAGCCAGCGACCATCTGAATGACAAAGAACGAAATAACTATAACACCAAACCGCCCGTTTGTCAACAATCTACACAAAAAAACCAGCTGTTTGCTGGTTTACTTAGTGCGCGAGAGAGGACTCGAACCTCCAAGCCTTTCGGCACAGGCACCTCAAGCCTGCGTGTCTACCAATTTCACCACCCGCGCTAAAATTTTCTTTCCCGACCAACTATCATGTCTATTCTCTTCCGGGCCAACTTTATTTTTATCTTCGTTTCTTTTGATTGCTTTCCATCTGCTTCTACCGCAAACGGTTTGTCTGCCCAGACGATCATTTCTTCAAAAGGAAAAATACTTGGCTCTTCATATTTTACTTTCCAAAGATGCTTGTCCACTACCGGTCGAAGAAAGGCTTCCAATTTTCCGTCTTGGGGATGAATGACACACCGCGGCAGGCTCTCTTTCTTTTCTTGCCAAACAAACGGCTGAAGATTGCACACCACCAGTTCCATCTTACCGGAGGAGGATACTTGAAATTTTTCGTCGTAAATAACCTTAATATCGCTCGGCGGAATATGAAGCTGAGAAACGAAGTACCGGTTGTTAAACCAACCAACATCCAACTTCACTTTACGACGTCGAGAAAGAACATCACAAGCTTCCGGCCCCACCGGAATACCGAGGACCTCAGCGATTTGATTCGGCCCACCCACCGGCAAAAAACCAAACAATACTTCGCTAGACGCGGCCCGAGAAAGCACATGGCCGAAAGTAATATCATTACCAACAATCACGATCGCCTTAGCCCCCTTACGTATTTCATCTTCTATGAGCGCCTGGCTATCAGAAAAATTCTGTAGCCGGATTATCTTACCAGCCACACCAAAATCAGTCAACCGGGTCTCCATCGCTTTCACCGTTGACTGAAACTTCCTCTGGCGCAAAAAATTGTCGTAAAGATATACGTACATAGCTTCTCCCAGAGAAAAAGAAGGGGCTAGGATTCTAATGTTGGCTCTTCAGTATCGGTCAATCCACCCAACTTGATACGACCCAAACCTTTTTTCTTGTCCGGACGATCCAACTCCTCCTTGAAGTCTATACCTTTCATGGTCACCTTTCCCTGAATCAGGGCCCCAGGAGAAACACTCAAAACTCGACAAGCCACATCGCCCTGGATCTTGGCTGTACTGGCTAATTCCAAATCATCATCAACTCGCACATTCCCCTTCACGCCTCCAGCGATGAGAGCGCTGTTAGCTTTTACATTAGCATAAATTCGGGCCCCATCTTCTACCTTCAACACTCGGCTGGTCTGAACATTGCCGCAAACTATCCCTTTGACTACTATATTACCCTCAGACACGAAATCACCTTCCACTTTTACCGAAGGGCCAACTATGGTCTCTACCTCATCCGCGACTGGTTGGCCGATTATCGGATTATTCGGGTGGTGGGGCTGGGGTTCGGTTTTTTGGAACATATTAGGTAGGGTTATTAATCGAAAAATACCGTAAGTATCATACACTGGCAAATTTTTTTTTTCAAGTCAAGCCGCCAGGCCATTTTCCTGCTTCTGCGGTTTCCGAGGCAACCAAAAACCAAACTCACCGCCCTTACCCAAACCCGGACTCATTGCCCAAACCTGGCCTCCGTGTGCTTCAATGAATTTCCGACCCACATACAATCCCAAACCGGTCCCAGTAACATTAGAGCCAGAGACATTGGCCCCCCGAAAAAACTTTTGAAAAAAACCCGCCTGATCAACTGAACCAAATCCGACCCCCTGATCAATCACTCGTACTTCCATCCCCCGTTTATTCTCCTCAACCTTTATCCTGATTTTTCCCTGGTCACTATATTTAATGGCATTATCAATATAATTGAAAATAACATGGCGGACTTTTTCTTCATCCATCTTCCAGGGCCGCGGCCGAGAGCCCGACTTCCAGACTAAACTCAGGCCCTTGCTTGCCGCCCGGTCCTTTAATTCCGCCACCACTCCCGTAATTAGTTTGTTGAGATCACTAACGACAAAGCTAAACTTGGTTCGCCCCTGTTCAATCCGAGTAATATCCAAAAACTCATCTACCAATTTCACCAACCGCTCATTACTCTCATCCATCTCGCCCAATGTCTTGTTGACTTTTCGCCCCACTCGTCCAAAGGCTCCATCCTGAATCAATTCAATATACCCCTTCATAATCGACAGAGGAGTCCGCAACTGATGAGAAGCAATGGAAAGAAACTCGGTCTTTTGCCGGTCCAGCTCCTGTAGACGTTGGTTAGCCTTTTCCAAAGAATCGGCTAAATGAGATATTTCCTCCCGGCGACGAATTTCCTTTTTGACACTGCGGGTCAGTAAAAAAGACATGATTAAAGAAGCCACGAAAATAATCGTGTTGACCAGGAGCTCTTGCCAATCGCGAGAAATCATAAAACGAAAGAGCAAGAAGAGATTCATCAAAAGGATGAAGCCTTCTGTGGCCACTAACCGAATATCCAATAATTTGTAACGGATAATCGCATAAGCAGACAGAATGACGAAAGTGGAAGCAAAAATATTGCCATAGGGCGGAAAATTCAGATCATACCAGAGAAAATAATTGGTGGAACCACCGAAAAAAGATAGGACCATGCCAATCAACATAATCCGAATCTGCATTTTCTTTGTTCCGGTCTCGCGAAAATACTGGCGAAAGAGCAGAAAAGAAGAATAGAAAAAAATTCCAAAAAACATGAGCAGATAAAAATGATAGAGAAATCCTGGCACAGCCCAATAACGCAAAGCAAACTTAGGCACCATGTCCGCAATGAAATACGGAGAAAAAGTCAAAGAGGCAAAAAAGATGGAAAGGATATAACCAAACCAAATAAAAATTTGATGCCGCTTCTCTCGTCCCAGCCAAACCAAAACAAAATGCAAATAGAAGATAGAAACAAAACAAGCTGGAATGTGCAGCAACTGAAAAGATAGTAAAGTTCCAAAAGCGGTTTTGGCTATTGGCCACCCAATATAGGCATAGGACCAAGCGGCTACGGCAAAACAAAACCAAGCCAAAGTTCTATTCACTCGACTTTTGCTGTCACGCACTAAGACAAAAATTCCTAAAAAAGTGCTGACAACCGCGTTAAAAAACGCGGAAAAAGCGAAATAAACGTACGACAGGCTCATAACAATAAGGAAATTATACCATAAATTAAACAAAAAATCGCCTGCCTCCTTTATTTCCCGACGAGAAACAAAGGGGGGTGAGGCGATTTCTTGGTAGGAACTCTAGGCAGGATTGATGGCGTGGACGATGGCATACTGACCATCGCCATAGGCGCGTTCGGACATGATTCCCTTGATCTGGAGACCAGCCTTGGTGAATACCCTTTTCACCTGAGACAGGGTCTTGGGACGGAGGTGCCAACCGATGACATTGCACAATGTCCGAAAAGTCATCGGATCTTCGGCAAAAGCCGTGTCTCGAAGAGTGGCGGCCAGGATTTCTCCTCCTGGCTTGACGAAGTCGGAAATCCGCACCAGACACTTCACGGCCTCTTCTTCGGTCATACCGCACAGCACTCCGATCAAGACAACCAGATCGACCTGGGGGTGGATAAACCCCCGAGACATGAAATTGGCTTTCTGAAAGTGAACCAGTTGGTCCAATTTCTTTTGCCTGGCCATCTCCTGGCCATATTCCACGGTAATCTGATCCAGATCTACGACGGACCACTGCAGGTCTCTGGCCGTGACTTTCCAGGACTCGCGGCGAGCCCGTCGCTCAGCCTCGATAATCGCGCCGAAACCGTACGGAGCATGTCCGCCACCCGGATCCATCACCAGCTTTGGCCGGCCCCGATTATGCACCAGCCATTGACCCAGCCATTGACTGCAGAACCGCAGACGATCCCGCAAAGCTTGACCTGACGGTCCTCCCGAAAGCCAGACATCCACTGGTTTCTGCACCTGGTGGTAATAAACCAGGCGAAGCATGGCGTCACTCGCCGGCCACTGATGCAGAATGCGGCAGATCTCACTCTCAGCACACAGCCGTGCCACCATTTTTTCCCTTTCCTCCGGCAAGGGATTGGTAACTAGCTGTGTCCGCCAGCGCGGCAAAAGTGCCTCTGTCAGAAACTCAGACAACTCCTGTTGAGCCAGCAATTCCACCGGCTCTCCTTCGAGGGTGATCGCTGGCCTATCAGCCAACTCGATCGTCGGGCCAGGGGCCGAACCTTCTTCCGCTATCTGCGGCGAAGGCAGGCCAGTTATCCCAACACCTACTTCTGCTTTCGATCTTTCCTGTTCTTGCGTTCCCATGTTTTCCTCCCAAGAAAAGAACACCACAATTAGAAAACTCTTCCTAATTATGGTCTTCCTTTCTTTCATTGTACCACAAACGACCACTTTCTCCCTGTCCCTTGTCTCCAACTACATTTCTTCTACCGCTTCAATGGTCAAAATACCAAGCGCCCGTTCTAAGTTTAATTTTACTGCCCAGGCTAAAGCTAGCCGAGCTTTAATGAGGACAGGGTTGCCAGCTTGAAGAATACTACACTGATTATACCAATCGTTGAACGCCTGGCTCAAATCAAAACAATATTTCGCTATCACTGAGGGGTTATAATCAGCAAAAGCCTTTTCCACTATTTCCGGATACTGAGCTAACAACAAAATGAGTTGTTTTTCTGAAGGTTCCACTAGACAAGTAAAATCAGCTCGCCGTCCTCTTATTTGACTTTTACGACGCAAACTGTTGATCCGGGCAAGAGCATAAAGAATGTAGGGAGCGCTATAACCATCAAAGCTCACCGCCTCTTCAAAATCAAACGTGATCACTTTACTTGCTTCGTGTTTCTGCATGGTGAACTTGAGCACGGCCAAAGTCATAATCCGGGCCGTCTGATTCACTTTAGTGGTTGACCAATCTGGATGGCGTTTCGTTGTTTCACCGGCCAGATGCTCAAATATCTGTTGACGTAAATCTGCGTACAAAATCACGTTTCCCAAACGGGAAGACATTTTTCCCTCGGGACGGTTCACCAGTCCATAACCAATATGCGTCATTTTATGCTTAAAACCATTCAGCTCTAAAATTTTAAACAACTGTTTGAAATAAAAATTCTGTTCCGAGCCGGTGATGTTGATGCTTTCCGCTACCTTATATTTCTTAAACTTCTTCTCGGCTAAGGATAAATCACTGGTCAGATATAGGCCGGCCCCCGTACTCTTCCGCAACAGAGCAATGTCCAAACCAAAAGCCTGCAGATCAATTATTATCGCCCCCTTTTCCCCAATCTTCGCTAACCCTTTTTGCAAAAGTTCATCCACGATCTGTTGGCCACGGTCTTTGACCTCACTCTCGTAAAAAACTCGCCGATGTTTAGTTTTTAACTCGCGCAGAATTTGAGTAAAACCCTGCAAGCTCCAAGCGCGAGTCTGGCGGAACAATTTCATGGTTCGCGGCTCTCGGGCTTCTAGCCGCGCCTGCCACTCATCCACTTCCTGATTAGCATCCTCATGGTCGGCCAAATACTGACTCGCTTCCGCATACACTTGACCCAACCATTTTTGCTGTTCAGTCCGCGGAGTAAATTGAGGATAAAATTTTTGAATACCCCATAAACACTTAGCTACATGCCGACCAAAATCGTTGATATAATTCACCGGCACAACTTGAAAACCGTTAGCCTGGAAAAGATTAACCAGGGCATTGCCAATACAGATATTCCGCAGGTGACCAATGTGAAACTCCTTATGAGTATTCTGAGAAGGATACTCCACCATAATTCTTTTTTTCTTCCCTTGGCGATTCTGGCCAAAATGTTTATCAGTCAACACCCGGGGCACCACTTGGCCGGCCAAATACGGAGCGGAAAGAAAAAAATTAACATAAGGACCAACCGCCACCACCTTCTCGACCCAACTTTCCTTAATGTTCTTTTGCCAAAAATCCGCCACTTCCTTGGCTAAAGCTACGGGATTCACTTGTCTGATTTTGGCGGGATCAAAACAAGGACAAGACAAATCACCCCAAGATGAATCAGGGGGGATAACTAAAGACCAACCTTTATCTTGAGAATCAAACTTTTGTAACTGCTTTTCAATTTCCTGCTTAACCACCGCCAACATATTATTTAATCTGCAAATAAAAACGTTTACCTTTCTGGATTATATCTCCGGCGCCAACCTTTTTTTCTACGGTTTCCACCCGGACATCATTCACCTTTACCCCCCCTTGTTCAATCGCTCGTCGCGCTTCCGATTTCGTGTTTACCGCGCCCCCCTCCACCAAAACAGTCACTAAATCGTCGGCCGAGGGTCTGATTTCCGGAATCTCGGCCGGCCGATCTTTTTGTTGAATAACAGAAGCAAAATTCTTTTCTCCTTGTTTGGCCCCTGTCTCGCCATGATATAGGCGGGTCAAAGCAAAAGCCAATTCTTTCTTTATATCCCGCGGGTTATCTCCGGCAGCCAAACGTTTCTTGGCGGAAAGAATAGTCTCCATCGGCTCCCGGGTAGCCAATTCGTAATATTTCAAAATCAAATGATCGGGAATTGACATGGTCTTGCCATACATATCCTCAGGAGTATCAAGCAAAGCAATGTAGTTCCCGTAAGTTTTACTCATTTTCTTTTCTCCATCTGTCCCCTCTAACAAAGGCACGGTGATCACCTCTTGTTCTGGTTGCTCATACCGCTTTTGCATTTTTCGTCCCATGAGTAAATTAAACTTTTGATCTGTTCCACCTAATTCCACATCAGCTTGCAGGGCAACAGAATCATAACCTTGGAACAACGGATAGAGGATCTCTTGCATTTGGATATCCAAACCCTCTTTCAGTCTTTTCTGAAAATCATCTCGTTCCAAAACCCGAGCCACGGTGATTTTAGAGGTCATCTCCATAATGAGATGGGTAAAATCCGGCCGGCCAAACCATTCACTATTGTGACGGATTTCTACCTTATCTATATCCAAAACCCGAGCCGCCTGACTCATATAAGTCTCCTCATTTTTCTTTACCGCCTCTTCTGACAACATCGGCCGCGCCTCATTTCGGCCAGTCGGATCGCCGATACGAGCGGTAAAATCGCCAATCAACAAGATAACTTGATGCCCCAATTCCTGAAACTGTTGAAGTTTGCGCAAGGGCACAGCATGACCAATGTGTAAATCCGCACCAGTCGGATCAATACCTAATTTAATTCGCAGACTTTTGCCGGACGCTAATTTTTTACGGAGGCTCTCTTTTTCAATTATTTCCTCCACCCCCCGATTAAGCAATTCATCAATCTTTTTTTTATCAGTAGAAACTGGCATATAAATCATTTATGTTTTGTAATTGGTACCCTAATTTCAAATTTAGTGGCCTCCCGGTCTGCTAGAGTCAAATCTGGTAATTTTCTTTCTGGAGAATTGGAAAAGTCCACTCGGTGATAAAAACGGAACTCCTTGTTG
Source organism: Patescibacteria group bacterium (assembly GCA_035290345.1). Classification (GTDB taxonomy): domain Bacteria; phylum Patescibacteriota; class Patescibacteriia; order Magasanikbacterales; family UBA922; genus DATDUP01. Next base: position 6,510 of record DATDUP010000022.1, on the reverse strand, counting down.
TTTCCTTCTTGATATAATTTCCGTCGCGTTCCGACTCGTAAAGTACTGTTAATTGAACGCAATCGTTCCGGAAGATAGGCCAAACCTAAACCAGTACTCCGATTTTCCGAATGTCCAGGACCAGGATGAAACACATAACCGCAAGCGGAAACTAAATCCGGATGTCCATTTTCCTGCACCGAGGCGTCCGTCTCAGAATCTAAATGCTGAGGAAGCATCCCCCGACCGGTGTCAGTAACTGTCAAAACCAATTCTTCTCCTTCACGATTAATTTTCAAAGCCACTTTATCCGCCCCCACTCTATCATTGTAAGCATTGGTCAATAGGTTTATCAAGGTATTCACAATAACTCCGGGATTAGTATCAATAACCTCATCTTCCCGCAACAAACCATTGACTGGCTCATCATACTCCCACTCTACGCCCCGCATGATGCCGAAAGTTTGTAATTTTTTACCCACAGTTTCAATGGTCGTGCGCAGAGCCGGCATGTCCAGAGGACGGTGATGACTCTCTAGATTGGTGATTACTCCTCGACGGTCGCGTGAAAGTAAATCCTCCAACACAAAAGAAAAGGGGCGCACTGCCGCAAGTACTATCCGCAATCTCCTCATCAATTTTTCCTGTTGAACCGGATCCATCTTTCCTTCTGGCAAATTATCAATTAATTTGACCACTTCTTCGCTTGTGTTAACCGAACCAACAGCATAATTGGATAAATCATGCTCTACCCAGGCCCCTACCACAGGATCTTTTTGAAGAGCAAAATAATTATCTTTTTTAAAGATCTCTCGGCTCAACAATGGCACCAGGGATAGTAATTCCTGCTTGTCTATTTCCACCCCTTCTTTAAGCAAAATTGACTCCAGTTGCGGGCAGATTGTTGTTTCCATCTCCCTGATGTCAGACAAAATGGCCTGACGAGGAATTTTTTCTCGCCTTTCTGCCACTGCCTTTTCCCCTCCTTGTTCTCTCTTCTTATCCACCCGACCAAATTCTTCCTCTGGCCCTGGCGATACATGACCATCATCCAACATATTATTTCAAACCAGTTAATTGTTTCTTTAATTTTATAACTCGCTCTTCCGCCTCCTGATATTTTTCCCTTTCTTTTTCAATGACTGCTGCGGGGGCGTGCGCTAGAAAATCTGCATTCTGCAATTTCTTTTTTTGAGATTTTACATAACCGTCAACCTGTGCCAACTCTTTCTGCAATCTGTCAGCCTCTTTTTTTAAATCTACGACTCCGGATAAGTCAACATAGATTTCCCCAACGCTAGTTATGATACACATTCCAGCTGGATGTTGGCCGGAAGAGATAAAAGAAAGAGAATCTAGACGAGCCAATCCTTTAATAATCCCCTCATTTTCTTTTAACCAAGCCCCAACTCCGCGTTCAAGTTTGATAACGACCGATAATCTTTTGACTGGGTCGACTTTATAATCGGCCCGCATGGCTCGGATCGCCGTTATTACTTCTTGTACTCCGGAGAATTGTTTGATAATTTTTTTATCGACCGCTGATTCAGCCGTTTTCACTCGGGGCCAGGACGCAACCAGCAAATATGATTTTTTATAAACTTCTTGATAGATAGCTTCGGTCACAAAAGGCATGAACGGGTGCCAAAGAACCAAGATTTTATTCAATAAATAATTAAGGATCGGCCCTTTCCCCTCTTCAATCTTGGCTATTTCCAAATACCAGTCAGCCAATTTCCCCCAGGTGAATTCGCGCAAATCTTCCCCGGCCCGGGAAAAATTAAAACTTTCAATGTTCTCCCCCGTGCTCCTAATCACTTCATCCAAGGACTGCAAAATCCATTGATCAGCCAAAGTGTGGGGAGACGGACGTTTTCCTTCCCACTTAGGTTGAGATATATTCAATAACATGAAACGAGCAATATTCCAGAGTTTGTTAGTAAAATTGCGGAAACCCGCCACCTTTTCCGTTGAGAGACGCAAATCATTACCTGGGGTGTTTCCAATCACCAAAGACAGGCGGGTCGCGTCCGCCCCATAGGCGGCAATCGTATCCAAGGGATCTATCGCATTCCCCAATGATTTACTCATTTTTTTCCCCTGCTCATCCCGCACCAACCCATGCAAGTAGACAGTGGAGAAGGGCACTTCCCCTAAAGCATACGTGGACATGAGAATCATCCTGGCCACCCAGAAAAAAATTATGTCATAGCCCGTTTCCATCACTGAAGTGGGGTGATAAGTAGCCAAATCTTTACTGGCTTTGGGCCAGCCTAAGGTGGAAAAAGTCCACAGCCCAGAACTAAACCAAGTGTCCAAGGTATCTTCATCTTGTTTCCAATCCGAACCTGTTGGTGCTTTTGTTCCGACAAAAATTTGTGTCTGACCAGTCTTTTTATCTGGCTTATACCACACCGGCACTTGATGACCATACCAGATCTGCCGGCTGATGCACCAATCTTGCAAGTTATCAATCCAACGAAAATACACTTCCTCAAATCTTTGTGGAATAATCTTAATCTGACCACTTCTCACCACTTGCTGCATAAGGCTCTTTAAACTCACGGATTGGCCAGAACGTAAGCCCTTGAGCGGCTGGCGGATGGAGGGACGAAATGGAAATTTCTTGTTAACATCGATAAACCATTGTTCGGATGGCAAAGGTTCAATCACCGAACCACAACGATAACAACAGGCGAGATTGTGATTATAGTTTTCTTCTATGTGATCAATGAAGCCCATTTTCTCCATGTCCCTGACGATCTCCTCTCGTGCTTCGAATGTAGTCAGACCAGCATATTTACCACAATTAGCCATCATTCTTCCCTCTTCATTAATTATCTGTTTCAAAGGCAGATGATGACGTTGGGCAATCTGATAATCAACGAAACTGTGAGCCGGCGTCACCTTGATCGCTCCTGAACCGAATTCCGGATCCACCGCTTCATCGGCAACAACCTTAACTGTAAATTCTCCCAGAACTCCGGGAATCTGAAAATTTTTGCCCACCATCTGTTTGTACCGTTTGTCGCGCGGATGGACAGCCACTGCTGTATCTCCCAATTTTGTTTCCGGCCGGCTGGTTGCCAAAACAAATGGCCCATACTTCAACCAATACAATTTTCCTTTTTCTTCCCGATATTCCACTTCATCATCAGCCAAAGTTGAATGGCACCGCGGGCACCAATTGACTAGACGATGGCCGCGGTAAATCAATCCATCCTCATACATGCGGCTAAAAATTTCTCCGACGGCCTGGCTACGTTCTTTGTCCAAAGTAAATGCTTCCCGCGACCAATCTAGAGATGAACCCATTTTTTTGGTCTGACGCACGATAGTGTCGTGAGAATGACGAGCAAATTTATCTACTTCTTGTAAAAATTTTTTCCTGCCCAATTCAGCCCTTGGATCTTTCATCCCCTGTTCGCGCAAAATCTTTTCCACCTTATTTTGAGTAGCAATAGCGGCGTGGTCAGTGCCGGGCACCCAAAGTGTCCGCTGACCAAGTAAACGATGAAAACGGACAATCAGATCTTGGAGAGCGAGCATGGTGGCATGACCAATATGAAGAACCCCGGTCACATTGGGTGGAGGCAAAACCATACTGAAAGCCGGAGCCCTGGAAGAACAATAACCCTTTTCGATGGCGACATCCGGATTAAACAAACCGCTCTTTTCCCAAGCCAAATAAATCTTATCCTCGTATTTTTTCGGCTCGTAGCCCTTATCCAAAGTAATCATAGAAATAGAACAAACTAGATGTTATCATACTAAATCAGCCAGAAAAAAGCAACAATTAGCTTATTTAAGCCAAAAAAGACTGAGCTTTATCCACATCAAATAAATATTTGGCTAGGTTGACAATAAAATCAACGTCTGCTATAATGCTCTATCCGATACTCAACACCTATGTTAACTGATGAAAAAAGCCAATTGATCAAAACCGTAGAAAGTAAGAAAAATATCCTTATTACTTTCCGGGAAAACGCCCGGGGCGACGCGATTGCGGCGGCTTTAGGGCTACGCTTTTTTCTAGAAAAACTTGGAAAGAATGTAGAAATTGTTTGTAATAATTTTCACTTACCCAAACAATTACGTTTCTTGCCCCAGGCTGATTCCATCCGACAGAATTTTTCCCATTTACAAAAATTCATCATTTCCATTGATGTCAGTCGAACCGGTGTCAAGGAACTAAGCTACGACACTAATGGTGACCGGCTAAAGCTTTTCATCACTCCAGAAAAAAACTTCCTTAATAAGGATGATGTCCAAACTGCCCAATCTGATTTCAAATATGACCTCATTTTTGTCTTAGACAGCCAAGATCTGGAATCGCTGGGCAGTCTTTATGATAACAACCAAGAACTTTTCTTTCAGCGCCCAGTCATCAACATTGACTATCATGCCAGTAATGAACATTTCGGCCAGATCAATCTAATTGATTTAGCAGCCACTTCTGTTGCTGAATTGGTTTTTACCCTTTTAGCCGAATGGAAAGAAGAAAACATCAATAAAGAAGTAGCGGCTGCCCTGTTGACCGGCATGATCTTCAATACTAACAGCTTCAAAACCCAAAACGTCCGCCCCCACACTCTAGCGACAGCTAGCCGGCTCATGCATCTGGGAGCTGATCGGGATCATATTGTCCAAAATCTTTATCGCACTCGTTCACTCAGCACACTCAAACTCTGGGGACAAGCCCTTTCCCACCTGACTCATGAATCTAATCTGGGCCTAGTCTGGACATCCATCACCCGTGACGATTTCATCCGTTCCGGAGCCAATGCCCACGATCTTTATGAAATTGTTGAGGAACTCATTTCTAATTCTCCAGAAGCTAAGCTCATTCTACTTTTTCATGAACAACAAACCGCTCAAGAAAGCGATCGGGTCCATGTTATTTTGGACACTACCCGGGAATATAATGCCCGGGAACTGTTGAGCCCGTTCACCCCCGTGGTTGGTGATAAAAAACAAGCCACGACAATTGTCATTGGCCAAACCCTTAAAGAGGTGGAACAAAAAGTGCTTAATCATCTGCGTCAGGTCCTACCGCAGATAAAATAAAACTGCCAGAAAAGGCAGTTTTATTTTACATCAAGGCCCGACCGGTCATTTCCTTGGGCGGCTTCAGACCCATGAATTTCAGCATCGTAGGGGCCACATCCGCTAACACCCCCACCGGATGCATCAAACTCAAATCCCCTTCTGGGGGATCTCCGGCCGGACCGGCCTGCCCCTGTAAAGACTTACTGACAATGATAAAAGGCACGGGATTAGTACTGTGTTCTTTATCCATTTCTCCGGTTTGTAGATTCTTTACTTCTTCCGCATTACCATGATCAGCGGTTATCAAGACGATCCCGTCTTTAGCCAACACATGTTCAACTACTCTTCCCAGACAAACATCCGTTTCCCGACAGGCCTGGATTGTGGCCTTGAGATTCCCAGTATGCCCGACCATGTCAACATTAGCAAAATTTAACATAATCGCATCATATTTATCTGATTCAATAGCCTTGATTGCTGCTTTTGCTACCCCGGCGGCCGACATTTCCGGAGCCTGATCATAGGAAGAAACTTTGGGGGAAGGGACAATCGTCCGTTCTTCTCCGGGAAACGGTTCTTCCACAGTGCCATTCAGAAAAAAAGTAATATGAGCATATTTTTCAGTCTCGGCCACATGATATTGCTTCAGATGGGCGCGACTGATCGTTTCTGCCAAAGAATTTACTACCACTTGTGGTGGAAAAGCCACTAATACAGGAGATTCTTTCTCATATTCAGTCATGGTGACAAAAGTCAAACCTCGTAAATATTCCCTTTCAAAACGGGCAAAGCCTGGAATAACAAAAGCCTGGGTCAGTTGACGGGCCCGATCCGGACGGAAATTGAAAAAAATTACTGCATCTTTTCCTCCGACTTTGCCTACCGGTTCCCCTTCTCGGCCAATGACCACGGGGACAAATTCTTCATCATATACCTTTTTTTGGTAAGAATCTTCAATCGCCTCTTCCGGATCTTTATAATATTCCCCGGCCACCCCTTCGGCCATGGCCCGATAAGCTTTTTCTGTCCGATCCCAACGATTATCTCGATCCAGGGCGTAATACCGGCCAGAGATGGAAGCAATCTCTCCTCTTTTTACTTCTTTGATCTTTTTCTTCAATTCCCGGACAAAATCAATCCCACTGTTATAGACGCAATCCCGTCCATCCAAAATGACATGGATAAAAACTTTTTTAATTTTTTCTTTTTTTGCCAATTCCAACAAGGCAAAACAATGGTCCTGGCTGGAATGCACATTACCCGGGCTCAACAAACCTACCAAGTGAAGGGCGGAATCATTTTTTCGGACAGCCTTAATCGCTTCGGCGAATGCTTTATTTTCAAAAAAACTACCATCAGCAATAGTTTTATTGATCCGCGGCAGACTTTGATAATATACCCGGCCAGCGCCGATGTTGAGATGACCAACTTCCGAATTCCCCATTTCTCCAAACATCAAACCGACCTCATTGCCCGAAGCCT
>DATDUP010000021.1:0-15479 GCA_035290345.1 Patescibacteria group bacterium | reverse complement strand
CGCTCATCTTGTGGCACATCTTCCAGACGATAACTACGATCAGCCGCTTTACGATAAATGAACATAACCACATCAGCATCTTGTTCAATGGAGCCGGATTCCCGGAGGTCGGACAATTTAGGAATGGCTGGTTTTCGTTGTTCTACTAAACGGGATAATTGAGAAAGCGCTAATACAGGCACATTAAGTTCTCGGGCAATACCTTTGAGGTTGCGACTGATTTCGGCCACTTCTTGTACTCGATTGTCGGCATAGCGGCGGTTATGTGATTCCATTAATTGGAGATAATCAACAACAACCAAACCGAGTCCATATTCTGCTTGCAAACGTCGGGCCTTAGCTCTAATCTGCATGACATTGTTTCCTGGACTGTCATCAATATAAATCGGGGCTTCAGACAGAACACCCATGGCATGGCCGATACGTTGGAAGTCAGTGGAATCAGGGCGATCAGAAAGATTGCCAGTACGCATTTTCCATAAATCTACGCCCGCTTCGGAACAAAGCATACGGTCAACCAGTTGTTCCTTGCTCATTTCTAAAGAAAAAACTCCAACCGGTACTTTATCTCTGACCGCCACGCTGCGGGCAATATCCAAAGCCAGGGAGGTTTTACCAACCGAGGGTCGGGCCGCGAGGATGACCAGGTCTGATTTTTGTAAACCCGCCAGGAGGTTATCCAGGAGTTTGAAGCCGGTGGGGATGCCGCGTAGCTTTCCTTTTTCACGATGCAGTTCATCAATACGTTCGAAAGCTTCGCTCAAGACGTTTTTTATCGCTGTGAAGTTTTTTTTCAAATGTCTTTGGGAGACACCATAAAGGTGTTGCTGGGCTTGATCCAGCAGGGCTGAGACATCGTCTGCTTCTTCTTGGTAACCGAGTTTGGTGATTTCCCCGGCCGCGCGTAACAATTTGCGTAAAGTGGATTTGCGCTGAACGATTTTCGCGTAATGTTCCACATGCGAAGAAGTGGGAACGGCGTTAGACAATGAGACAATATAGCTATGGCCGCCAATATTTTCCAGAATGCCTTTTTCTTCCAAACGATTGCTGATTGTCAGGACATCAACGGGTTCGTTATGATTGGAAATTTCTTGGGCCGTGGCAAAGATTTGGGCATGGGAGTTTTTATAAAAATCATCTGCTTCAACCAGATCCGTAATTTTTAACATGGCTTCTTTGTCAATCAAAATCGCGCCCAAAAGCGACATTTCGGCTTCCAGGTTTTGCGGGGGGATCTTTTCTATTTCTGTGATTTCGGGCATAGCGATTGGCTGTATGATATCTCATCCATTTTAGCCGGGCAATACCGGTGTTGTGAACGAAATGTGGGCAAAGAGTGGGGAAAAGAAAAAATGGCTAAATTGCCAGCTTTCTAGAAATGATTTATACTGTTTTTACTTATGAAAATCTGTTTAATCAACAATCTTTATCCCCCTTATGCCCGGGGCGGGGCAGAACAAGTGGTGAGACAGGCTGTGGAAGGATTACAGCAGGCGGGTCAGCAGGTGGTATTAATTACTAGTGCTCCAAATGGCGCTTGGACCGAGACAGACGGCCGAGTGATTATTTATCGTTTACGGCCGGCCAACCTTTTTTATTACCCGGCCGCTGGCGAACATGGCTGGGTGGTCCGGGCGATTTGGCACTTACTGGATATTTTTAATTTTTCGGTGGCCCGGCAAGTGCGGGAGATTTTGCAAAAAGAAAAGCCGGACATTGTTCACACTCACAATCTCATGGGTTTGAGTTTTCTCATTCCGCGAGTGGTGAGAAAACTTGGTCGGCGTCATATCCATACTGTCCATGACGTGCAGTTGGCTGAACCCAGTGGGATAATTTTGAAAGCCAAGGAACATTCTTGGCGTTATCGTGGTGGGTTGTCGCAAATGTATCAATGGGTAATGCGCTGGCTATTGGGTTCGCCCGATGTTGTTGTTTCTCCTTCGCAGTTTTTATTGGATTTCTATACTCAGCGTCGTTTTTTTCCTCAAGCCAAAAAAGTGGTTTTACGCAACCCCATTACTTTTCCTTTGGTCGCGGAATCTGAACATGATTTTCGGGATGGACCTTGCCGATTTTTGTATTTAGGGCAGTTAGAAGAACATAAAGGGGTGATGTTTTTACGACAAATGGCCGCTGATCTTTTAGCCGCTGGTGAGAAATTGGAATTGCATATTGTTGGTAGTGGTTCGCAATTGGCGACCTTACAGAGTTTGGCCAAAGATACTCCGGCGATAATCATACACGGACGTAAGGAAAGGGAGGATTTGCCGAGTTTTCTCCAGCAAATGGACGTGATGGTTGTGCCCTCCTTGTGTTATGAAAATTCTCCCACAGTAATTTTTGAAAGTTTGTCTGTCGGCACCCCGGTGTTGGCCAGTCACATTGAAGGCATAGAGGAATTGGTATCAGCCCCTAATGGTATCATGACTTTTGTGGCTGGCGACCCCCAGGCCTTGAAAGAAAAAATGCGCTGGTGTATGCAAAATCGGTCCGAATTAGCGGAAATGGGGCGGGCGGCTCGCTCTACTGTACCGGCTCTGCCGGCCAGTGAATATGTTCATCGTCTCCTCTCGTTGTACGGCTAACGTAGATAAGTGAAAATGTAGATCTCACCGTTGTTGATGATCTGCCAAGAGTTGGCAGTTTTTTTTGCTCCGGCAATTATTTTTTCAAAGTCTTGCCAGAAGTGAGAAACGACAAAATATGATTTTTTGACCCCGACCAAATCCATGGCTTCGTCCATGAAAATTTTCTTTTGCCCTTCGTAGAGCATTCTTTCATAAAGACGGTATAAAGGGCCACCCGTAGGAATGGAGTAATAGAAGACCGCCCCGGCGGGAGTGGGGAAATAGCGAGCAAAACTATATTCGGTCAAAGCCGCGACCGCGGTCAAAGAATTAGATAGAACTACGTAATTCAGTTCTTTATTATCCGCTTGAATCCAATGGACGGCAGTCTGGTCTGCAGTGGTAATGTTGTATCCTGGAAAATATACTTTCGGATTGTGTTGCGGATAGGAGAAATATAGAGAAACCATGAGAATGCCGGCAATGGACATGAGGCCGATCATCGTGGTTATTATCTGAACAATTTTTTTTTGGTTTTGGTACCAATTACGTAAAATAGAAATCAGATGATAAATTCCATAGGCCAGATAGGGGAGAAGGAAGACAAAGGCGCCAATGATCAGCCGCCAGGGGTAATTTCCTTGTTCAGCATTGTTGACGCCCGGGAAGACAATCCAGACGTGGAGAAAATAGGCACTGAGGAATAAGGCGAGAGAAGTGGTCAGCAAGAGAGGAAACCTTCGGTTGGTCAGGTGGGCACGTAGCCAGCCGATTCCGGCAACAATTAATAAAATAATGATCAAGATTATTTGCCAAGTATAGAGAGCTTCAAAAATCGCGGGAGCATTTTTTGCATACCAATAAGGCCTTGAGAACAATAAAAGAAAGTCCCAATAATCAGCAAAAGGATTGGTTAGTTGCGGCCAATGGTGAGTATTGAGCCAGAGCCGGAGGCTGAATAACAGGGTGGGGAGAAAGACAAGAATGAGCCAATAAAAGGAGGTAATAGCAAACCGACCCCAATAATGAGGGAGTTTTTTTAATGTCCAGGTCAAAAGAACGAATAATATGGCCGGGCCACCTAATAAAGGATGGGTCAGACCAGCCCAAATTGCGAATAATAAGGGGACCCAAAATGGTAAAAGGCGGTGACTGGCGCTTAGAGTAAGAAAGATGACAAAAATTAATAACAGCAGGGCTAGATTGTGAGGAGTGGTGAGATGGAAGGGGAGGAAAAAACATAAGGGAAAGATCAGAGTCAGAGCACTGACTAGTCGTTCCGGGATTTTTCCTCCTTGGGTGAGACCTAAATGAGTAATGGTTGGCAGTCCACTGATCGCCAGTAGAGGAATGAGCAGGACATCAAAAATATATATGGGTAGATTGCTGATTTGAGCCAGAAAGACGATTAAGCCATATTGGCCGAGATAGAATGGTTCTCGGGGGAAAATTTGGCCATTGGCCAAAATCCAATTTTCAGTGGCGCGGTGAATTAGACCATCAAAGCCATAACCTAGTGGGTAGACGATAATGGCCAAGAGATAGCCTAGGGCAAAGTAGGACATGAGGAGAACCAAGTTTAACCAAATTTTTTTGTTTTTGATTATGAAACTGATCAGTACGATGGTGGTTAAGGCGTAAATCAAAAAGAAAGTGGGGGGAAAATTGAGCCAAGGAGAGGGGAGTAGATCGGTGGTGCGGGCGGACCAGATGAAAGAAAATAAGGAGAGGATTAAGATAAAGAAAGAAGCGAGTAAAAACCATTGGCCAGGAGACAAGGGGTTGGCTTTCGTTGGTTCGATTATGGGTTCAGAGCGGGGGAGAAAAAAGAGAAACAGGGTGGCTAGTAAGATGCCGGCGGTGGTGCTGGAATTTATTTGATAAGAATAATAGATAACAGTGTTACTGATGGCAATAATTCCCAACAAGATAAAGAGACCCAAAAAGATTTGAAAAAAAATAGGGAAGGAAAAACGGTGACCAATCCAGCGAGAGATACTGAATAAATATAAACCAAGCGCCAGTCCCCCTAACCAAGGGGAAGGCCAGAAAAATAAATTGAGGATTAATCCGCCTGTGGCGATAACTCCGGCTCCGGCCAGGACGGGCCGAGAAGAAAAAATGTTGCGGCTTGATAAAAAATTTGTTAACATACAGCTAATAATATGGTAAGTGTAGCCTAAAGTATGAATTTATTCAAACGATTAAAAAAGAGATATCCGGATAGTTTTACTTATTTGCCGGCCACTCATTTAAACCCCCAGGATCGATTGATTGCCCGTTTGTTTTTGACTTGGTTACCCAGGGGTTTAACCCCCAATCGAGTTACTCTTTTTCGGATTGTGGCCACTCCTTTTGTATTTTTTTTGATTCTTCAGGAGTATTATTTAATTGGTTTTTTTGCTTTTTTAATTGTTGCTTTTACTGATGCTTTGGATGGGACGATGGCCAGGACACGCAATCAAATCACCCGTTTTGGCATGCTCTTTGACCCTCTGGCTGATAAATTGCTGGTTGGTTCGGTGATTTTTATTTTGATTTTTCGTTTTTTGAATTACTGGCTCGGCCTGGCGATCGTGGGCATGGAATTGATTTTTGTGACAGCGGCGATTATCTCCAATTTTAGTTTAAAACAGACCAAGATGGCTAATGTTTGGGGGAAAATAAAGATGATACTGCAGGTCGCGGGGGTAAGCATTATTCTGTTGTCCATCCCTCTTGGTTCGCCTTTTTTGATTGAAGTCTCAGCCCATATTTTTCAGGTTTCTCTCGGTTTTGCCGTGATCAGCTTGATTCGACATGGAATTTAAGCTATGCCTAAATTACCCCGTAATTTAATTTGGGTGGCGATCATGGTCGTCTTTTTTTGTTTATTTAATTATTTTAATTTTTTCAGCCCGCCTCTCTTCAATTCCCCCGATGAAATGGCCCATGCCGCCTTTATTGCCCGGTTTGCCGAGAGTAATTCTTTAACCATTCCTTCTGCCGCGGATTTTGGCCCTTGGGCAAAATTTGTTTTTCCGCGTAGCACCTATTCCACTGGTCAGGAGATTTTGCCTGTCGGTTTTTGGGGTTTGAATGTTAGTTATGGATTAATGGCTAAAGTTTTGGGTACGGGCGTGGTTTATTTTACTAGTGTTTTAGTGTTGATTTCCGCCTGGTGTTTCCGCGCTTTAATTCAAAGTATTTTTAAGGACAGACAAATTGCCGATTGGTCCCTGGTTTTTTATCTGGCTCAACCTGTAGTCTGGTATTATACTGCCCGCAGTTTGTTTCCCAATCTTCCCTTTTTTTCTTTGTTAATGATTGGTTCGTATTTGCTTTGGTTGCGACCTTTGTCTCGGCGCTGGTTAAACGATCTTTTGGGTGGCGGTTTGATTGGCTGGGCTTTGTTGATTCGGCCCAGTGAAGCCATTTGGGTCGGTTTGATTTTTGTCTGGGTTCTTTTGCTGAGCCAGCCCCGTCTTTCCTGGTCGCGTTTAGCCTGGTGGATGATTTCTTTATTGCCATTTTTAGTTGGTTATCTAATGGTCACGCGTTCTCTTTATTCCGGGATCATCAGTTATGCGGCCACTGATTCTTGGGCCCTGTCTCATTGGTGGGATTGGATTTTTCCTTTTGGGATTAAACCCTGGGCAGTGATTGATAATGTTTTTTATTATTTTATTTGTTTGTTTTTTTGGTTAAGCCTGCCGGCATTGATCGGTGTTTTTTCGTCTTGGTTTACTTTTAATCCGGAGCAAAGAAAAAAGGAACGCGGCTATGTTTTATTTTTTTTGATTTTGGCGGCTTTTCTGTTTGTTTTTTATGGCAGTTATGTTGATCAGCGGGCTTTTTTGCGTTCAATTGGTATTTCTTATACCCGTTATTGGCTGCCCTTGTATGTTTTGATCATTCCTTGGACAATTTTAGGATGGAGAAAAATGTCGCATTGGTGGGGATCGCACCAATTTCAAACTACCTTATGGTTGGGGGGATTGATTTTAATGTTGATCTTGAATGCCGGGATAGTATTTTTAGGCGCTGATGGCCTGAATGCTACTTTACGCAATTTAAAACATGGGGCAGAAGTGCGGACTGATTTGGCCACCTGGGCCCCTGCCCAGACTATCGTCGTCACTGAGACAGAGGACAAGTTTTTTTGGCCGCATTTTCCGGTTATGAAAAATGTTCTTGATCCGGATATTGGCCAGGCCATACGAGGATTGAAAGAATCGGGTTGGACCATGTTTTTCTTCACTCCACTCTTACACAATGGCCAGGTAAAGATTTTGAACGCCCGTTTTGCAGTGTTTGGACTGGAATTAGTCCCGCGGAGGATTTATTATCCTCATGTCTTGTACGAATTTCGCCTCTTGCCGGATTCAGGGAATTAGTCTAAATTTAATCTATCCTTATCTCCATACATATGGCGGAATGCATTTTTTGTCAGATTTCTTCTCAAAAAGTACCTTGCTACCAAGTGGCGGCTGATGGACAGTGGTTGGCTTTTTTGGATATTTTCCCCCATGCTGTCGGGCATACGGTGATTATCCCCCGGGAACATCGTCAGACTTTTTTTGATTTGACTCTTGAAGAACGGGCCAGCTTAGGGGAATTTACTCGTCAGGTCATGGAGAAATTGCAAACTGTCTTGTCTCCGGCCGGTTATAATGTGGGTTGGAATCAGGGAGAAGTAGCTGGTCAGGCGGTACCTCATTTTCATGTGCATGTCATGCCTCGGTATGAAGGTGACGGAGGTGGTAGTCTGCATAGTATTATCAAAAATCCCGGGGTCAAGACCGTAGCGGAGATTGCCCAGTTGTTTTCTTAAATTTTTATGCCCAAACACTTAAAAAAGATCAATGAAGAAGTGATTCATTCAAATCGGTGGTGGTCTTACAAACACGACCAGTATGAGAACGGCGATGGCACGATCCGCGACTATTATTATGGTGAAACAGCGGGCAAGGTCTTGTTGGTGCCCGTCTTGGAAGATGGTCGGATCATTTTAGTGATCCAGCATCGTTATTTGATGGACAAATCCAGTATTGAATTTCCTGGTGGCTATATTTTTTCCCAAACGCCCTTGGAAGCGGCGAAGAATAGGCTATGGCAGGAAACCGGAGGTACTGCGGACGAATATGTGAAATTGGGAGTAGTGGAGGGGGCGTGCAGCTCTTTTCGTGATCCGTGTCATGTGTATTTGGTCCAAGTTGACAATATTACAGATCGACCCAATGATGACGGTGATGATATTGAAGTAATTTCCCGTCGGCCAGATGAGATTGATCAAATGGTCAGAAAAAACGAAATTTGGGACAGTCTTTCTCTTTCCGCCTGGGCCTTAGTTCATCATTATTTTTTACATCAACCGGAAGTGGAGACGGAGGAGAATCTTTAGATGGATTTGGTTGATAATTAATTTTAATTTTGGTTTCACATTAATATAAACGGACAATTAACATTGATCATTATGAAAAGTATTTTAGATAACCAGGCTTTGGTGGAGAAATTAGACCAGCAGAACATGCGGGGGAGTATCCGACAGCTAGATAAACAGATTTCTCAAGTTTGGGCCGAAAGACAAAAGATAAATTTGACCACAATAAAAAAGCGGGGTGTAAAACAGGTGGTGGTCGCTGGTATGGGCGGTTCTACTTTGGGCATGCATGTCTTGAAATCCGTTTTTGCTCAGATGTTGTCTGTTCCGGTGGAAGTGGTGAATGATTATACTCTTCCGGCCTATGTAGATAAACAGACCCTGGTTTTAGCTTCTAGTTATTCTGGTTCAACTGAAGAAGTGCTATCTGCCTGGGCAGCGGCAGAAGCAAAGCAAGCATCTTTAGTCGCCTTGACCAGTGGTGGTCGGTTGGCGGATTTGGCCCGACAAGCGAAAAAACCACTTTTTTTATTCAATCCAGAACATAATCCTTGCCGTTCACCTCGCATGGGATTGGGTTATATGCTTTTTGGTCAATTGGCGATTTTTTCCCAATTAGGGTTGATCAAGGTGACAGACAGAGAAGTGAAGCAGGTGATCTCAGTGATCAAGAAATATAACAAGATTTTTGGGCTTGACCAGCCCAGCAAAACCAATCCGGCCAAGAAATTAGCCTTACTTACTCCGCAGCGGAGTGTTTGGTATTTAGCTGCTGAACATTTAATCGGAAGTGCGCATGTGGCCGCTAATCAGTTGAATGAAAATGGCAAAAGATTTGGCGGTTACTTTGCTTTACCAGAGTTGAATCATCATTTATTAGAAGGTCTTTTGCATCCGGTGAGCAATCAAAAAAATGTTTTGTTTATTCTTTTGTCCTCGGTAAGTTATTGCCCGGCTAATCAACGTCGTGTTCAATTGACTAAAGAATTGATCGACAAGAATAAGGTGAGAGTAGCTGAATATGCGGTACAAGAAAAAAGGAGATTGGACGCAGCTTTGGAGGTGCTGGTTTTGAGTAGCTACCTTAGTTATTATGCCGCTATCCTCACGGGGATTGATCCGACCGCTATTCCTTTTGTTGACCAATTGAAGAAAAGATTGGCCCGGCGCTGAAGTCGGAAGAGAACCGTTCTAAATAAGATTTTTTAAATATGCCTGAGTTTAATTTACTCAACCATCGAGAATTGGAAGTAAGTCCGGAACAGATTGGTCGTAATGTGGAAATTCGTTTGATTTTCATGCGTCACGGCGAGAAGGACCCGATTAATCGAGAAAATGGTTTGTTAACTGAGAGAGGGAAAGAACAATTTCAAGAGTTTGCAGAGGAAGAATTGGGGGACCCAAATCGCACTTTGGTTTGTTATGGGACTGAGATACCAAGAACTGCGCAGAGTTGTTTAGAAGCTCTGAAGACATCAGGGGCACAGGTAAAAGTCTATCCGGAACCGTTAGATGAATTGGATATGCGTATTGGTGAGCAAAATCAAAAAGATCGAAAAACCAGATTTTCCCGTGCTTTTTTAGAAACCATGAAAGGGATGCCAGTAGGACACAATGTCCGGCAATACCTGGGTTACGGTCGACAAAGACCAGATCCGGACACGTACTCCCCTCAAGAATTTGCCGGGGGAGTGGCAAAAGTGATCTTAAATTATGAGACAAAAGTGGGAAGGATAACGAGTGGGAAAAAGACAGATGTTTTGTTGGTTTCCCATGATTTTGTATTAAGTTCCTTCATACAAGAGGTCCTGGGTGAAAAATTTACCGCTGAACATCCCACCCTCGAACCCGCTGGTTATTTTGAAGTGTTGATTAAGACTGATGGCCAAGGACAGCATAGTATGGAGGGGGTCTACCAAGGTAGGCATTTTAATTTTGATCCGGAGGTTTTAAAAAGTTTCGCGCAAAAATATGATCAAGCCGAAAGTGAAAATTAGAGGTATAATAGCCTGTCCTGGCAATATACGAGGAAAAGTATGGAAAATAGAGGATCCAATACAGGTTCCTCGGGTAAGAAAAAAAGCCATCATTGTAACCACCTTTACTACTCCCATACTGGCCCCGGCGATTTCTGAAGCCTTGGCCATTGTTTGTGAGACCGGGGGGTTAACTTCTCATTCAGCCATAATCGCTCGGGAATTTGGTATTCCTTGTCTGGTGGGGGCCAAGGGAGTGTTGGCAGCTTTTGTCGACGGACAAACAGTGGAAATAAAAGACGGGACAATTTATGCAGTTAAGTAACAAGGCTAGACAATTGATTAAATCGCAGTGTGCAGTCATTTTGGCGGCTCAGGATAAGACGGGGATGTCTGGTCGTTGGCCGATGCCTGTTTTAAAAAGTACGGTCGAGGCCTCGATTTTTTCTGAACCCGTGTTGGCCAAGAATTTTTATGATTGGGTAAAAAGATTAAAAAAACGTGGTTATTCTTTGGTGGAAATCAGTCGTTGTTTTCCTTACGCCAGCCCATTGGCCCGCTTGATGATGGCATGGAGATCCCGTGAAATTTGGTCTCTGACCGCTATTGAAAAAATTGAAATGATGAATTGGTTGGCTGAGATACTTTCCCCTTTCTATCAGAAGGACCCCTTTGCCTTATCCGGCCAGAATATTTTGTGGACAGAAGAAAAAATTAAGAACCAAGTTTTTTTCCCTAATAAAGCAATAAGAAGTGAATTGATGGCCAAATTGGACGGCAAATTATGGATGTACACAGAGATGCTTTTTTCTCGCTGGCACAATTTGGCGCATGAGTTTCATGGACCGTATGAGGTAGGCCGAGAAAAACTTTTGGTGAAAGAATGGCATGATTTACGGGGCTGGGAGCAGAAAATTTTTAGTCGTTTTCCTTATAAAAAAATTGTTTGTTATGAATTTTATCGGCATAACAAGGTACGAATAGATCTGCACAATCGTCTTTTGTGTAAACGGCCGTTGGTAGCCAGTCTTACCCGTTGTTTTGTGGAAGTTGACGGCCGTTTGTTGAATAATACCCAGATAAGGGATATCATAAAAAGAATGGACGGTTTTATCTTGTCTGGTGCTAAATATTTAGCTGGTTTGGATCGGACGGAATTGAAATTAGCCAATGCGTATGTTGAATTTTACGCTCTCAAACCCTTGGCTGCGGAATTAGGAAAGAATTGGCAGCCACCACTTGTTCTTTTGAATAAGATTAAATTTGGAAGACTGGGACCTAAAGAGAAAGATTTACTAACAGTTCTGAAGCGACATTATCAAAGAATGAACCGGCAAACAATTAGCGTGGAATTCAATCCCGGTATCCGTTTTCATTAGTGAGGACACCCTGTTTACAAACCTAGATATTTCTGGCAAAATAACTGGCGTATGAAACTCCTCGTCTGTGGCGGCGCAGGTTTTATCGGCTCAAACTTCATCCACTACATTTTGGAGAACTTCCCCCATTATGAAGTGGTGAACTATGATAAGTTGACTTACGCCGGCAATTTGGAAAATTTAGCGGATATTGAGAAAAAATTGGAATATTCCTCCCGTTATACTTTTATCCGGGGGGATATTTGCGATTATAAACTTTTGGCCGAGGTGGTCGAACAATATGGCGTTGATCATATTATTAACTTTGCGGCAGAAACACATGTTGATCGCTCTATTCATGGCAACTGTCAGGAGTTTGTAATGACCAATACTTTTGGCGTGCTCATGCTTCTGAATATTTGTAAGAATTATCCCATCAAAAAATTTGTTAACGTCTCCACAGATGAAGTTTACGGCTCCTTGGAATTGGTGGATGAACGTAAATTTACCGAGAGCACCCCGATTGAGCCTAACATGCCCTATGCCGCGGCTAAGGCCGGAGGCGACATGATGTGTCGAGCTTACCATGCCACGCATCGGATTCCGGTCATTGTCACTCATTGTTCTAATAACTACGGTCCGTTTCAATATCCGGAAAAATTAATCCCGATTTCTATTTTTCGTCTTTTAAAAAATAAGCCGATAACTATACATGGAGATGGTTTGAATGTTCGAGATTGGATCCATGTTCGTGACCATTGTTCGGCTCTGCATCTCATGCTTCAGGCCGGTCAGCCGGGTGAAGTCTATAATGTTGGAGTGGATAATGAACGGAATAACCACGAGATCGCCACTCTGATTATTCAACAAATGAATAAATCAACGGATCACATTGAGTTTGTGGCCGACCGACCTGGCAATGATCGTCGTTATGCCATTGATGCCAGTAAAATCCGCGCTTTGGGCTGGCAGCCAATTTATGACCGAGAAAAATTTGAAATGGGTTTAGCTGAAACAATCAATTGGTATCTTACCAACCGGGCCTGGGTAGAAAATCTTTGGGAAAAGCAGGAAGAGGCGTATAAAATTAATCATCGGCCGGAAATTATGAGTCGACGCCGCAAGCATGAGCAGGCGGTGTTGGGAGAGAAATAATATGGATAGGTTTTTTAAAAAAATAAAACTTGCTCCGCTCGTCAATGAGCGAGCGACTTATACTTTTTTAGAGCTTAAAGAGTATCTAGATTGGGAAGTGAAGCGGGTATATTTCATCCAGAATTGCCAGGAAGCAACGGGCCAACATTGTCACAAACAGGAAAAAGAGATGTTTCTTATGGTTAAGGGTACTTGTACAGCGGTGATTGACTGGCAGAATGGTAAAGAGGAAGTGTCGTTGTCTGGTCCGGGAGAAGCAATCTTGGTTGGTAATTATGTTTGGCATGGTTTTAAAGACTTCAGCCCGGACGCCATCGTCCTGGCTCTTTCTTCCACTAATTATTTACCCGACCGCTCTGATTATGTGGAAGACTATGATCAGTATCGTCAGTTAGTTTCCAATAGTTAAAAAGCGTTGGTTAATCATTGACAAAAATTTAAAAAAGAGCTATGCTGACCCCAGTATTTTTTGGTGTTAACGGTTCTTTTTACTCGGGAGGTGTGGAAATGAATTTGAGAGAAATTCTGCAGTGGCAGGCCAAGATTCCGGCCAAGGGGGAGATCCCGGCCGAAGTCCTCTGGTCGAACCAGTGGTATGCTTCGACTTTCATCTGGGTCATTGGCTGGTACAAGCTGGCCGCTACCAAGCGTGAGATGAAAGACGGGGCGAACGTCAACCCTGAGTCTCTGGACATGTTCCAGCAGTTCGCCCTTCGGGGTGAAATGGAAGGAGCAATGCTGGCTGCTGCTAATCGCGATTGGGTTCCGGCAGCTATCGCCGCTTTGGTTTGGCACGATGCTGCTTCTGGTTGGGCCAGCCATAACGGTGGTCAGCCGAGACGACAGATGCGGCTCAACCGGAAAGCATTGCGTCTGCTGGAACAGGTTCCGGAAAGCGAGCGGGACGATGACTGGGCGTGCGTCTGGGAGAAGGTGACAGTCGGGTTGAATGAATCCCCGATGGGGAAGTTCGACCCGAGACTGCAGCTCCGGATCATCGCTTCCATGTCCGGCAGAAGCAAGGACGAAGCAGGGCGGAGAGAATTTCTCGCCCGGCATTACCTGGTCCAGCATCAGGTAGACGAAGCAATCTTCATCCTGACTCCAGTGGAGAATGACAGCACCAGTGATCCCACCCAGAAGCAACGGGCCCTGACCTTGTTGCACCAACTGCAGGGCAAGCAACCGGCCTGAATCC
Organism: Patescibacteria group bacterium; assembly: GCA_035290345.1. GTDB lineage: Bacteria > Patescibacteriota > Patescibacteriia > Magasanikbacterales > UBA922 > DATDUP01. Next base: position 1,857 of record DATDUP010000021.1, on the reverse strand, counting down.
TTCTTCTCTCTCTCATATCCCACCTCCTCACCCCCCCACAACAAAGACTGATGGTCTTTTTTGTTTTTAGGCTTGTTATTTGTGGTTTGCCAGAAATGGTATTTTGAGATAAGATATGGATGTTATGCAAAAGAAAAAAGTCTTGATTTTAGGGGCGAGCGGTGGTTTGGGTTCAGTTTTGATGAATGAATTTTTTCGGGCTGGTTATGAAGTAATCGGCGTTGATCGAAAAGAATTGGACGTAACCAGCCAGCAAGTGGGAGAAAAAGTGGCCAGTTTACGGCCCGATATTGTCATTAACGCTACTGGTTACACTAATGTTGAACAAGCCGAAAAGCCAGAAGAAAAAGATGTGCTGTATCAAGTGAATGGAGAAGCCCCAGGCCGGTTAGCGCAAGCGGCTAAGGATATTGGGGCGATTTTTGTCCATTATTCCACTGATTATGTTTTTTCCGGAGAAAATGAAGCGGGTTACACTGAAGACGCTGAACCAAATCCGATTAATGAATATGGCCGTTCCAAATATGCCGGAGAAAAAGCGGTACAAGCAGTCGGCGGTCAGTGGTATATTATTCGTGCTTCCCTTATTTTTGGTCCGACTGGTCGGAGTGCGGGGAGTAAGCAAAGTTTGCTCGCCAGCATGATGGATTTAGTGTTAAAAAAGGGGAAAGAAAAATTACAGATAGAGCATGGGGTAGTGAGTTCCCCGACCTATTCTTTAGATTTGGCTTCTTTCACTCGTCGAATCGTGGAGACCAAGCCGCCGGTCGGCATATATCATGGGGCTAATACGGGGTCAGCCACACGTTATGAATGGATAAAAAAAGCCTTTGTTTTTTTAGATAAAAAAGTGGATATCGAACCAGTGGGACCTTCTTTTTTCCCTCGCGTATCAGCTCGACCCCAGTTTTCCACCCTCATCAATACGAAATTGCCACCGCAACGATCTTGGGAAGAAGCCGTGGCCGATTATGTTAAAAAATATCCTTTTGTTGATTTAAGTGTGATTACTGTTAATTATCGTGATTTGAATATTTTACGTCAGATTCCTTCCGTGGCCAGTTCTGCCGAAAGGCTAACCGTGGAGCAGATCGTGGTGGACAATGGTTCCGTAGATGGTAGTCGGGACGAAATTGGTCGTCTTTTTCCTCAAGTGAAGGTAATTAAATTAGATCAAAATCTGGGTTTTGGCCGGGCGAATAATGCGGCTTTGGAAATTGCCAGAGGCGAGTACTATCTTTTCCTTAACCCGGATATGTTGGTTCTCCCGGGAAGTCTAGACAAAGCCGTGGAATGGATGCGTCAACATCCGGAAGTGGGGATTTTAGGAGCCAAGCTTTTGAATGCTGATGGCACAGTGAATAGCGAGGCCCGTCCTCGGCGTTTCCCCACGTTTTTTGATCAAGTGATTATTTTATTGAAATTAAATCATTTGGCTGGTTTTCTCTTACGACGTTATCTTTATCAAGGTTTTGTTGACGAGAAAGAACAGCGGGTAGATTCGGTTCGGGGCGCTTTTATGTTAGTGCGTCGGGAATTGGTTGAACGTCTGGGCTGGGCGTTTGATCCGCGTTATTTTCTCTGGTTTGAGGATGTGGATATTTGCCGGGAATGTTGGGATAAGGGCTGGGAAGTGGCCTATGTCCCAACAGTGACTTGCGTAGATTTGATGAGTCAGACTTTTAAGAAGATGCCTTCGGTCGCCAAACAAGTTTGGTTTACCCAGTCAATGATTCAGTATTTTCGCAAATGGCATTCTCTGTCCGCTTGGTTATTGTTGTCGTTGTTGCGTCCCTGGGCAATTTTTCTTACTTGGTTATCAGTGAAAATTAAAAAATAAAATGATTATATGGCCCT
>DATDUP010000020.1:0-12841 GCA_035290345.1 Patescibacteria group bacterium | reverse complement strand
CAGTTTGACTGCCTGGTACTTTGACGCCTCTAATTACAACAACGCCAACTGGTTGAGTATTTTTACTGCCCTGTTTTTTACCAATTATTACCCCCTGGTCTTTACCTTCGTCAGTTTGGGGATCCTGAGTGCTTTTGGCTTTCTGTTCATCCAGGCTAAAAACAAACAAATACCAGAAAAAAATATTCCTTGGCTGATCGCCATGGCTCTTTGGGCTGGTCTGCTTGTTTTTGCCGGATCGCTTTGTGGGGTACTCACCGCCAAATATTACATCACCTCCTCTCTCGCCATCTACCTGTTGATTGGCTATGCCATTTCTTTGTTAAAACTAAATCGAACCGGATTCATCCTGCTCATTTTCTTTCTTTTCCTCATCCTTTTCCCTTCCGGCCTCACGGTGGCTAACCGCGCGGTCTTTTCCTGGAAAGACGCGGTGAACTATATTGAAAAAAATGAAACTGACACCAGCTTGACTTTCGTCATTCCCTTCAACGAAACTCTTCCTCTTTCCCGCTACTATCATGGCCGTCGGCCGTTATTGGGTGTCTACCCCTACCAGGACAATCTGACTTTTGAGGAACGGGTCGTACGTTTCAACTGGAATAAACAAGTATCGGACAAAAAGTTTTTAGAAAAATGGCTGACCGAACACACAAATGAAGCGGACAAACTTTTCTACATCCAATACACTGACACTTATGACTGGACCCACCAAATACTTTTGTCCCAAGGTTGGAAAGTAAAAAACAGTTTCCGTCCCCGCGGCTTTGTCAATATCTATGTGTTTGAATTTGTGCGGGCCGACAAGTAGCTGCGACCTCCTCCGGTTAGCCAGAAAAAAAATACCGATGTTAGACGCGGAACTTCTGTTAGGCTATATCAACAAGACCAGTCGGGAACACTTGTTAGCCAACCCCGAAGAAAAAATTTCTTTTTTCCGTGCCAAACGCTTTCAAAACTTAGTTAATCAAAGAAGCCAAAACATTCCTTTGGCCTACCTTACTGGCCACAAAGAACTTTTCGGCCTAGACTTCTTAATCAATAAACATGTTCTGGTCCCCAGGCCAGAAACTGAAATCTTGGTCGAAGAGACAATTAAGGAAATCCAAAAAAAACCAGATCAAAACATTTTGCTCATTGATATTGGTACTGGTTCCGGCAACATCTTGATCAGTATTTTAAAAAATATTGGGACAAAAAACCTTACGGCCTGGGGCACGGATATTTCCCCTTCAGCTTTGCGGCTCGCGAAAAAAAATGCTAAAAAACATCAGACAAAAATTATCTTCAAAACTAGCGACCTGCTTTCCTCTCTGCCCCAAAGACTATTCACCAAATTTGACCAGTTACTTATTACTGCCAACCTCCCCTATCTCACCCGAGAACAATTTCAAAACGAGCCTTCCATCCACCGCGAGCCAAAAATCGCTCTCCTGGCTGACAACGATGGGATGCAAGTATATCAAAAACTGATAGAACAGATGACAGCCTTACCTTCCAAGCTCTCCTGGTGGATGATCTGGGAAATTGATCCCCTACAAGCCGTACCCCTTACCCAATACGTCCAAAAAACCATTCCCCAAACAAAAATCCGCTCAATTCCTGACCTGGCAAACCGCACTCGCTTCTTAGTCATGGAAAAACTTGGCTGAAACTAGCCAAAAACTCTCATCCACCCCTTGACAAAGGGGTATTTTTATGCTATCATTCCCCAGTTCTACACTAGGCACAATGCCTTTTGCGGAACCGCTCACAGATACCCTAACAAGGAGGTGCTGAAATGAGCGCGATCGTTGAAACCCTCGTGACCATCCTCAAGAAGCTCGGATTCATCAATGTTCAGGGGCTCCTGAACATTTCAGGGAGCGAAACCTACTCTGGGGCTGGCTCGGACAGCATCATCGCTCCCCCGCCGGACAACGGCGAGTACCGGCGTTGGGCCGGGTGTTTCGACACCAACAATGGGATGGGGGTGATCTACACACCCGAAGGAGTTCCCTGGGTGCACACCGAGTACAATATGGTGCACCAGGCGGTAGCCGACGCCGGGAAGTTCGGCATCACCCTCCGGAGGGGGGCGTTTGTCCCTCTCTCCAACGACGGAGGCATGATGAACGGGGTCCTCTTCATGAGCCCCATTGGGACGACCGTCATCGTAGGGGCCGTGACCTACTCTGGCGTTTGCCAGCCCGCGGCTGTCCAGATTCTCTGGGCCGCCCAGGAGCTGCTGGACGCTGGCCAGGTCGAGGAAGCGGCCGGGCTGAAGAAGCTGGCCGCCCAGGTCGAGGAGGGCAAGCTGGACCCGGCGGAGGGCATCCGGCAGCTCGCCACTCTCAACGCCGCCAGGAAGTAATTTCGCCTCATCACCCCGCGTTCTTTCCCACCTATTTTTTTCTACAAGTACCTGGACAGGCTTCGGCCCGAACAGGTCACACCTCTTAGGAACCCACCAATCACACTGGTGGGTTCTGCACGTCTAGGGGTTAGTTATAGGTCAGATGGCCGTCTTGCGGAAGAATTTCCAACCAAATTTTTCCTGGTTGAAGAAGTATTTCACTGTTGTTTGTATCAAAGAAACGCGTCCGATTGGTCAAAGAATCTTTTCGCCATTGGCCAATGGTGATTTGGCCTTGCCTAAAGACAAATGCTTCACCTTCACTGATAGTAGCAAGTCCCAACCGACCCACGCTATCCAACACCTGACTTTTCACTTTCTGCACAATTACGGTATCGGCAGTAATTTTTTGTTTGTCCGCATCACGATGTAATTGATCATCCTGGTATCGGTCATATTTCAAAGTGGAAGTATTGTATTTCCAAGTTGCTTCATAGGTGGGGGGTAAAAAACTCACCACTATTTCATTCACTGTCGGTGGCTGGTAGCCGGTGGTGGTAGCAAAGGCCCACCCCTGATATTGATCACTGGTATATTCTATTTTCTCCAAAAGTTTCAACCAATTTTCGCTATTCGTATACACATTGTGTGGCGCCAACCGGTCTTTACTCCGCCAAAAATACTGACCGTAAAAAAATTCGTTCACATCCAACACCTTCTCTTTAGCAATCCGAGCCAGGGCGTCCGCTGAACCACCGACATGGAGATACAGGGGTGAACCATATTCAGCCACCCAATCTAAAAAATACGGACGAGCGCTGCGCACCGGACCCACTTCTGGTACTAATTGATTGGCCAAATAGATGGCGAGAAATCGGGTATAATTGGCTTCCACTGGTGCCTCATACACGACCCGCGCCTGAGCCAAGCCCGAAGGTGGTCGCGCTGCCGGATGATTTTCAATCATCACTGCAATCAGCCGGGGGTTAATTTCCTTTTCACTCTCCACACACACCCCATCTAATTGGCGGTACCATTCGCAAGTAGGAGAAAATTTCAATTCACCAGTCTCTTGGCCATAGAAAAAAGTGGCCGGACGCAACCAAGGCCAGACCAGCCAAACCAACAAAAACAAGGCAGCTAAAAAAACCAAACCAGCTAAAATGTACAGACGCTGATTCGTGATTCTCAATAACCGGGTAAAACTTTTTTTGGATTTCATAATGATCATATTTTACCAGAAAGACAAAACAAAGACCACCGTGATCGGTGGTCTGTTTTGGTTATTCTTTCTTCGCTTCTGCGGCTGGTTGTTCGCCTTCGGCCGGAACTTCTTCTTTGCCCTTTTTCTCCACTTCCACATCTTCCACGCTGGTCGGAGTACTTTCCTCCATAGCCTTGAGCTGTTCCTCGGTAAGCGGGGCAGCAACTTTAGCAATCAAAGTATCAGGATTAGCCATGATAGTGATGCCGGCTGGCACTGGCAAATCTTTGACATAGATCATGTCGGCAAAAGTAGCCAATTTGGAAATATCCACACTGATTTCACCCACTAAATCGCGAGGTAGACACTTGACTTCAACCTCATCCAAACCAGTTTCAAAAGTACCGCCCAACTCTTTGACTGCCGGTGGCTCTCCCACAAAACGCAGAGGAATGTTGGCCGTCATTTCTTCATCCATCTTGATTTGTCGTAAATCAAAATGGATAATGTTTTTTTTGATCGGATCATATTGTAAATCCTGAATCAAAACCTTTACTGGTTCTCCTTTTTCTCCTTCCCAAACCAAATCAATCAAGTTAGATTCTCCAGCCTGGCCGTACAAACGTTCAAAGGCCAGACGGTCAACGGCTAAAGAAACTGTCTCAATGCCTGAACCATAAAGCACGCCTGGGATTTTCCCCATGGTCCGGACTTCTTCGGCCGTACCCTTTTCCCGACGCCCAGTAATGAGATTAAAAGTCATAATTGTTTATTAAAATCTATTTTATTGTTATGAATCAATTGGCAATATGAAAACATTTCTTCTTCTGACAAGGTAGCCCGAGCTCGCAAGCGCCGGACATCGGCCGCTGAGAGATCGGTCACCATGCCCACCGAGCTCAAACCGGAACGACTGACCGATACCATGGCCAAAATCGCATTCTGACAATGCGGACAGGTGACATGCACAAGATGCACTCCCGCCCTTTCAGCCAAAACATTGTCCTTCCCCGCTTCATAACTACCTTGGCATAGCGGACACTGGCTCAAAATCTTCAAATTATATTTTTCGCCCCAAGAAGGGTCAGTTTTCATAATGACAAGCAGTGGCCCATAATTTATCACCCTGACTGACAAAAGTCAAGAGGTAGTAGAGGGGAGTCGAACCGCGGACCGAGCCGCACTTTCCGCCAGGCCCAACAACAGAAAATTAATCAACAAAGACGAGCCACCATAGCTGACGAAAGGAAGGGTTACACCAGTCACCGGTAACAAACCCAGGGCTCCGCCCGTGTTCACCACCAATTGGAGAAAAAACAAAAGTAAAATACTCAGGACAAGATAAGCAGAAAAATCGTCATTCATCTGTCTGGCAATGTACCAAAGACGAACCAATAGGAGAAAATACAAACCCAAAATCAAAAAGGCACCCAAAAAACCCAATTCTTCAGCAATGACCGAAAAAATAAAGTCAGTCTGCGCTTCTGGTAAAAAATGTAATTGACTCTGAGAACCAAAGCCCAGGCCTCGGCCCAAAAGCTGGCCAGAGCCGATAGCAATCATGGACTGGGCCACATTATACCCGGCCCCCAAAGGATCCCGCCCCGGATCCACAAAAGTCATCAGGCGTTCTTTTTGGTAATCAGCAAAAAGAAAAAACCAGGAGAATAGCGAGACAAAAATAAAAATTCCGACCAGAGAAAACAAATAGCGTTTTTTTGTACCCACCAACAAAAGATGCCCGAACCATACTCCCGCCAAAATAAGAGCGGAACCCAAATCCGGCTGGAATAGAATCAATAAACAAGGGACAAAAGCAAAAAAACCACTGGTCAACAGGTATTGCCAACGATCAAACCGCCGAGCTTGTTTCGTTGTCCACCACGCGAGAAAAATTGCCAGGCCCGCTTTGGCTAATTCGGCAGGTTGGAAAGAAAAGCCGGCCAATCGAAACCAGCCAGTGGTACCGCGAATATTGATCCCCAAAAACAAGACTAAAACCAAAAGAACCAGGGCAAAAAGATAAATCAGCTTAGCCAGGGACCGAAAAACAGCTAAATGCGAAAAGCTGATGACAAAAAACCCAACCAAACCAATGGCGAGAGCCAGAATCTGTGTCGAAAAAAAATTTAATTCTTCCCCCCGAGACAAATCAATACTGTAAATCGCCACTAATCCAGTCAAAGCTAAAATCAGACCGGACAAAAAAAGCCACCAGTCAAAACCGCGGCTCTTTTCTAACCAACGATAATAAAGTCTCATAAGGCCTTACCAACTTCAATATAATTCTGGCTGTCAAAAGGATTGAGTGCCGGCCACACCCGGATATCATCAACGTCCAATTGCGGTACTAGGGATTGAAAACTAATGTGCCGCACTTCTTTGACTTTGAAAGCATCCTCCACTATGTAAACAATGCCCACTGTCTGACCGCCAGCTAGCAATTCTATATAAAACGGTGCTTCCTTATAACTATACGCAGAATCATTGAACAGGTCAAACTCTATCCGATGATTGACCACGCCGGTGGAACGATTGGCTCGAATAAAATTGAAGTTCTCAAAAGTAAACCGCAAACGCTCGTCGATGAATGTGGCTGGATCTGAAATCACGTGTGGATCTATCCGACGCCACTCGACTTTTTCTATCACCAATTGCGCAGCCGTGGGGTAACTTTCTGGATCATGGCCAAAAAACACAAGGGGGCGCAGGGATCCGGGCAAGAAAACCGTTTGAGCCAGGGGCGTCTCTCCACCTAAATACTTGAAGCGATACGAGACACGGGCCAACCATTGTTTATTCGGATTAAAAGTGGGCACGACGAAATCATAGGTCTGACCCAAACTATTGTATATCTCCACCCCTTTAAACTGGAGTGGTAGGGCGGAATAGGCGGGTTGGAGATTCTGATAATTGGTAAAACCGTAAATTAAATCCTGAGTATTTTTCTGATCAACAAAATAACCATAAGAAAAATAATAAACTAAATAAGACAAACCATAACCAACTGTTAGAATTGACCAAACCACCAGAACGGTTATCAATACCTGGCGCAGCCATAATTTATGGCGCAAATACCATTCACCCCAGCGCAATTCTCCCGTACTTATTTCCCCAAAAGGATCGCGGTAGCGGGAAAGTCGATCTTTTTCAGTTTTAGTAGTTTTCAAAAACATAAAACCTTTGTTTACATATTATACACTATTCCTGTTTATTTACCCAAGTTTACATCTTGCCTTCCTCTGGTGAAACATGCTAAAATATCCCCGTGTTTATCCTTTATCTCATATGCCTCTCAAACGAGTTTCCAAAGGTAGAATCGGTCCCACTGCTGAAAAAAAACCAGTGAAAACCATTAGCCACAAGCCGACCACCAAGGCTGTTAAAAAAACAGTAGACAAAAGCAAAAACGGCGGCTACAACGCCAACAATATCACTGTGTTGGAAGGTTTAGATGCGGTTCGCCGACGGCCGGGCATGTATATTGGCTCCACCGGGACTTCCGGCCTCCACCACATGATTTGGGAAGTGATTGACAATTCCTTTGATGAAGCCATGGCGGGATTTTGCACGCAAATCAAAATACGCCTTCTCCCTAATCACTGGGTAGAAGTAACTGACAATGGCCGCGGTATCCCGGTTGACATACACCCCACAGAAAAAAAATCTGCTCTTGAGGTTGTTCTAACCAAACTGCACGCCGGCGGTAAGTTTGGCGACGGTGGCTATAAGGTATCCGGCGGTCTGCATGGCGTCGGTGTCTCAGTGGTTAATGCCCTGTCCACTGACATGCGCGTCAACGTCCACCGTGAGGGTAAAATTTGGCAACAAGAATATCGCCGCGGTAAACCAGTAAAAAAGGTGGCGGCAATTGGCAAAAGCAACCAAACCGGTACAGTGACTGCTTTTCGCGCTGACGAAGAAATTTTTGAAACTCTGGACTATGAATGGAAGACCATTATTGATCACTTACGACAACAGGCCTATTTGACCAAAGGTGTCCACCTCATTCTAAGCGATGAACGCCCAGCCGAAGAAAAAGAGAAAGACCGAACCGCTGTGCCCCTACCCATCGCCCATTACCAATTCTATTTCGAAGGGGGTATCGCCAGCTACGTCACCCACATCAACAAAAACAAAGAGATCAAACACGAAAATACCTTTTACATAGAAAAAACCGCAGAGAATGTCAGCGTGGAAATCGCTTTACAATATACAGACGATTTTTCTGAATCCTTGTTCGCCTTCGCCAACAACATCATCAATCCTGATGGCGGTACCCATGTCCAAGGTTTCCGCTCAGCCCTGACCCGGACGCTCAACAACTACGCCCGCAAAAAAGAAATCCTCAAAGAAAAGGACCCAAATCTCTCGGGCGATGATGTCCGTGAAGGTCTGACGGCCATTATTTCTGTCAAACTTCCTGACCCCCAGTTTGAAGGCCAGACCAAATCTAAACTTGGCAATCCAGAAGTCAAAACTGCAGTGGAAAACGTTTTTTCCGAAGCCTTTGAAATTTTTCTAGAAGAAAACCCCCGTGATGCCGAAGCGATTTTAGGAAAATGCATCCTAGCAGCCAAGGCTCGCAATGCGGCCAGGATCGCCCGCGAAACTGTTCTACGTAAAGGTGCTTTAGAAGGTTTCACCCTACCAGGGAAATTAGCCGACTGCTCTACCCGCGATGCCAGTATTTCAGAAATCTTCATCGTGGAAGGTGATTCGGCTGGCGGTTCTGCCAAACAAGGCCGGGATCGACATACTCAGGCCATCTTACCTTTGCGGGGTAAAGTCCTAAATGTGGAAAGAGCGCGAATTGACAAAATCCTAACCAACAACGAATTAAAATCTTTAATCATCGCCATGGGCACGAACATTGGCGAGCAATTTGATATCAGTAAACTCCGCTACAACAAAATCGTCATTATGACTGACGCCGATGTTGATGGCGCCCACATCCGCACCCTTTTGCTTACTTTGTTCTTCCGCTATTTTCCCGATCTCATCTATCAAAACCATATTTATATTGCCCAACCACCGCTGTACAGTATCCGCCAAGGCAAAGAAATGACCTGGATCTATAATGATGCTGACCTGGAAAAATATAAAAAAGATCATGGAATTAAAGCCGAGGATTTAGAAATAAAAGAAGCGGGAGAGGAAAGTGAAGAGGAGAAGGAAGGTGAAGATATTAAAGGAAAATCAAAAAAAGAAAATCGGCTCAATATTCAACGCTATAAAGGTTTGGGTGAAATGAATCCCGAACAGCTTTGGGAAACAACAATGAATCCCGCCAATCGTTTGATGAAATTAGTGGCGATTGAAGATGCGGAAAAGGCCAGCGAGGTCTTTGATGTTCTGATGGGATCAGAGGTCGCCCCCCGAAAAAACTTCATTCAATCCCAGGCTAAAAATGTTAAAAACCTGGACATCTAACCCCAAAACTATGGGAGAAAAACTACACATCCCCGACGACTATAAGTTCCAGACCAGTGATTATCCTACCTCTCCTCACACTGGACAGCTCAACAAAGAAACCAGCCCCAAGGAAGAAGGATTTATTCCTATAGAGGAAATCGCTGACTCCGATTCCAATCCCGAGGATATAGTGATCGCCCTAGCTGAAGAGAATGAGCTTAGTCCAGAAGACCAAAAAGATATCCAAACCATGAGTGAGGAACAAATCGCAGAATTGAATGCTGATACTGAAGCCGCCCGAAGACAAAGACGTTTAGATGAACAGGCCGCGGGTTGGCGTCCACCCAACCAAAAACGCGGAGAAGAGATCCGGAATATCCGTACCTCCAACTATCGCCAAGAGCGGCGCCGAGAAAAAATCACATTATAAAAATGAGCCGCCTAGCGCGGCCTTTTTTTGCTTATTTTGACAAAAGAAATGCTCGGACTTGACAAAAAACAAGGATCTGATATACTCCGTATCAATACGGCCCCGAGCCGTTTTAAAATACCACAATATGAATAAGGTCCAAGAATATTTTCATGGCGCTTTCGCTGAAATGAAGAAAGTCGTCTGGCCAACAAAAAAACAGGCCACTACCTATACTTTAATCGTTCTGGGTCTCTGTCTAGGCATTGCCATTTTTTTTGGGATTCTGGACAACCTCTTTAATCTCGGCCTCGGCTTCATTATTAAATAATCAGGGGGAATATGGCCAAACAAACACTTCATCTCGGACGCCGCTGGTATGTTCTCCATACCTATAGCGGTTATGAAGAAAATGTAAAACGTAATCTAGAACAAAGAATTGAATCCTTTGACATGCAGGACAAGATCTTCAGTGTCTTGGTGCCAAAAGAAAAAAAGATTAAAATCAAAAATGGTAAACGTACAGTTATTGAAGAAAAAATCTTTCCTGGCTATGTACTAGTAGAGATGATCGTGACCGATGATTCTTGGTACGTAGTGCGTAACACCCCAAATGTCACCGGTTTTGTCGGTTCTGGCACCACTCCCACCCCTATTGATCAAAAAGAGGTGGAGTCTTTACAAAAAAGAACTGGCGGCCAAGAACCCACTCACAAAATTGATGTCTCAATCAATGATCCAGTAAAAATTGTGGATGGACCATTCAAAAATTTTGAAGGAAAAATCAGCAATGTTGATGAATCCCGCGGTAAAGTGAAGGTCCTGGTCAGCATGTTTGGTCGGGAAACACCAGTGGAACTAGATGCTCTACAGGTAAAAAAGATTTAATCACCAAGCCGGTTCCTTTTCGGAACGCTTCTCGGCTACAAATAATAATTTATGGCAAAGAAACTTGTCACCCAAATCAAATTACAGATCCAAGGTGGCGCGGCCAATCCCGCTCCTCCAGTCGGTCCGGCTCTGGGCCAACACGGCCTTAACATCCAGGACTTTTGTGCTAAGTTCAACGCGACAACAGCGGACAAACGCGGAGAAGTGGTCCCAGTGGTAATCAGCGTTTACGAAGATCGAACTTTTGACTTCATCACCAAAGTTGCTCCAGCCAGCGAACTAATCAAAAAAGCGGCTGGTATTACCAAGGGCGCTGGCAATCCCCTGAAAGACAAGGCTGGAAAAATCACCAAGGCCCAAGTAAAAGAAATCGCCCAAAAGAAAATGGTAGACATGAACACAGATAGCCTAGAATCAGCCATGCACTCCATTGCGGGCACGGCCAGACAAATGGGTGTAAAAGTAGAATAACCATCAATTGAAAAAACGAAAACAAAAAATCCTGGTTCAACCAGGGTTTTTGTTATTCCCAAAAAGAAGAAGCCTCCGGCCGATGACGTTCAAAACGAACGTACCAGCCGGAGGCAACCCCCGCCACTCACCAGTTGTTGGTGATGAACATCTTGGAAGAAACGCCGGGCCGCAGGTGCCCGAGCTCCACCTCGAGAGCGGTGAAAAACTCCAGTGGCAGCAACTGCGGTTGTCGCGCATCGTGGTGATACCAGAACTTCACCAGTTCCCCATCTGGTCTCTCCACGATTGGCACTTGGTCCAGGACCACCTCCAGAGGCGGTCCATCCATGACCCAGATGCCATTACGCAAGCAGAGTCTCACCTCATTCATTTCCGCTCCTGGCTCCAGATCATCCTCCCTCACGAGCCGGCCGGATGAAAAATTCAATGTCTGAAACACCTCTTCTCTATCCAGAACCACCATCTCTACTTCCGCCATCTCAACCTCCCTCGGGGATTGTCCAATCCTCCATAGAATGGACAAACCATCCTAACACAACTAACCGAAAAAAGTCTAGGGCTTTCTTTATTCTGCTTTCAAAAAATACCAATGACCTACTTATTTTGGTCAACCCCGATTTCCTGGTATAATATCATAGCTTTAACCCCTATTATGTCCAAAACAAAACATCTGGTCTGCACTTTTTACGGTGTCATGCCAGACATGAAATCATACCTAAAGACCAAACTGCGTGGCCACCGCTTAACAGCAGTGGAGACTACTATTGATAAACAGTCCTGTTTAAACGCTGAGACTGAAATTTTGGGTGTATTTGTTGATTCCCAAGTGACTGCTAAAATCATTACCGCTCTACCCAAATTGAAACTCATCGTCACCCTCTCTACTGGTTATGACCATATCGATTTGGCGGCTGCTAAAAAAAGAAAAATCCCGGTATGTAATGTACCCACTTATGGTGAAAATACTGTTGCCCAACATGCCCTGTCTCTCATCCTGGCTCTGTCTCGTAAACTGTTCCCAGCGGTAAAACGAGTCAAAGAAAGTGTTTATGATTATCATGGCCTGAAAGGCTTTGATCTCAAAGGACGAACCATTGGTATAATCGGCACTGGTCATATTGGTATTCATCTGATTGAGATGCTTCAGGGCTTGTCGGTCACTGTGCTAGCTTTTGATGTTTTCCCTAACAAATCTTTGGAAAAGAAGGGGTTCAAATATGTAACTCTTAATGAAATTTATAAAAAGTCAGATATCATTTCTCTCCATGTCCCCCTTCTCCCTTCTACCCACCACCTTATTGACAAAAAAGAAATCAAAAAAATGAAAAAAGGGGTATATATAATCAATACAGCCCGCGGCGGTTTGATTAATTCCGAAGCCCTGGTTTGGGGATTAGAAACCGGGCAGGTGGCCGGGGCCGGTCTTGATGTTCTGGAAAGTGAAGACATTATCGAAAGTCCGGAACGGCTATTTACTCAAACCATGAATGCTAGCCGAATAAAAACAAACTTGATGGACAATATATTAATTGACCATCCCGCAACCATTGTCACCCCCCACAGTGCTTTCAACAGTACAGAAGCCTTGCAAAGAATTTACGATGTCACGATAAACAACATCAAGTCTTTTGAAAATGGCTTGACCGAAAACGATGTCACTAAACCTCCAAAAAAATCCTGACCATAATTATGAAGAAAATCCTGTTCGCTATTTGTCTCGGCCTATTGATTGGCGGGGCCGGCTGCGAACCAAAAACTCCCCCTCCGCTGACCACGACCAACCCGGTTGTCCAACCAGTGAAATTAATAGAAAAACAGTTAACCCCGGCTGAATCTTTTTGCGAAAAACAAGGACAAGAACTCATCATTCGTTTCAATGAAGAAAAGGGTGCGTCTGAATCCTATTGCCGTTTTACTGGTTTGACCGAATGTCTAGCCGAAGATTATTACCAAGGTAAATGCGGCCCAGATCAGGCAACCATCATTACTCACCTGCCCGGCGCTGTTCCAGCTTCTCCTTTTACCACTTGTGGCGCTGAATACGCACCGGTCTGTGGAAACAATGGCTATACTTATGCCAATGGCTGTCTGGCCCAAATCCAGGGTATTATCA
>DATDUP010000019.1:0-32519 GCA_035290345.1 Patescibacteria group bacterium | reverse complement strand
CCGTCCGCGGTACTGGTCGTTGATGCAAGGCAAGAAGTTAACTCAGAGCGGAACTGAATGACAGTGGCCGGTGAAGGTGGCCGGCCTACGGCCAGCCCGCGGACGGTGTTAAGGTGGAGGGTACCAGAGAAAAGGATCTTTGTCAAGTAGGGTTTGCCTTTCCAGAGTAATTTTGGTATGATATTGGTATGTATGTTAGGGGTGATTTGGCACGATTTCCTATATCAGCCGTTGTTCAATCTGCTGATTTGGATTTATAACAATTGGACAGAAGCTAATCTTGGCTGGGCCGTGGTCTATCTGACCATTCTTTTGCGTTTGGTACTTTTGCCTTTTACTTTGATTAGTGAAAAGGATCGGGTAAAAAACGAACAGGTGGCCAAGGAAATAAAGCGTCTTAACCGGGAATTAATCAATGATCAGGTGTTAAAGAAGGAAGAGATTCGGCGCTTATTAAAGCAAAAAAAGGTTAAACCTTGGAGTAAGATGGTGGTCTTGCTGATTCAAATTTTGGTCTTGGTTCTCTTGTATCAAGTGTTCTTGCGCGGGATCACCGGAGACAAAATCATGAAGATCTTGTATCCTTTTATTGAATTTCCTGGGAAAATTAACACGAATTTTTATGGTTTTGAATTAGGACAAAGCCATGACATTGTTTGGCCTGGATTTGTTGCTCTTCTGCTCATTTTGGAGATATATTTTCATTACCGGAAGCAAAAAATTGGCTTAAATAAGGCAGATTTGGCCTATTTCCTGATTTTTCCCCTTTTTAGTTTTTTTGCTTTGTGGATACTGCCCATGGTTAAGTCGGTCTTTATCTTGACATCTATCCTGTTTTCTGCTATAATCCATCAGTTTAGTACCGTATTTTTTCGCGGGGCCGTAGCCGCAGAAGTCGTTGGTGAAAACGTGAAAAAAGCCGGAGATAAAGTAATTGATAAAATATCAAAATAAGCTAAATTTATGAGTGATTCAATTGACAAGCTAATGTATTCCTTTGTCATGGAAGACGTCTTGAAAGGCGTGTTTATCTATGTCCCGCCTGGTTATGTGGCTTGTGTCTATGACTTGGGCCGCGGTGTCCTGAAAAAGGTGCTCACCCCGGGCTTGCATTTGAAGATTCCTTTTTGGCAGAAAGCTAAACTTTTTAATACTCAAACTCTGGAATACAGTATTTCTCGAGAATTTAATCCGGAAAATGAGAAAGCCATGGGTGATATCCCTATCGCCACGATTACTCAAGATAGTATCCGGATCGGGGTTGAGGGAACCATTCTTTTACGTCTAGACATCCATCAGATTCCAGCGATTTGGCAAACGATTGGCGAAGATTTTGTGGCTAAGATTATCCGTCCGACAGTGCGTAGTCGTATTCGGATGGTGATGAGCCGTTTTGATAAGGCTGATATCTTGGGCGCAAAGCGAGATGCAGTAGAGACGGAATTGAAAAATGAATTGGAAAGAATCTTTTATTCCCGCGGCATTTATGTAGAAAATGTTCTCCTGAGTGAAATTGCTGATGTCAGTGAATATAAACGGACTGCTGACAAGTAACAAAAGACCGGCCTTAGGGCCGGTTTTGATTTGTGGATAACTTAGCATTTGACAGGGGAGAGTGGCAGTGGTATATTATCACTCGTTGATTTAGAGTGATAATATGGAAGCTCGTCGAGAGACCTTGTTAAAACTCATTATTGAAAATTATATTGATCGGGCCGAACCAGTCGGGTCCAAGCTTTTGATATCAGATTTAGATGTGAGCGGGGCCACGATCCGCAATGAAATGCGTGCTTTGGAGCAAGAAGGCTTTTTGACCCATCCTCATACTTCCGCTGGCCGTATTCCCACAGAAAAAGGGTATCAATATTATGTAGAGAAATTGGCCAGGCCCGGTAGTTTGAAGAAAAAGCACCAACAGGCTTTGTTAGATGCTGCCACAGGGGCGGGTAGCGACCCGAGAAAGAATCTTGCGAAGGCCTTGGCGGAAATTACTGGTAATGGTATTATTCTAGCCTTGAATCCGGACAGTGTGTATTACACCGGAATGGCCTCCTTATTTTCCCAACCAGAATTCAGGGATTACGCACATGTGGTGAATTTTTCCACGATTTTTGATCATTGTGAAGAAAGGTTGGCGGATTTATACGAATTGATCGATGGGGAGTATCGTATCCTGGTGGGTAATGATAATCCTTTGGGTCAAGCCTGCAGTTTGATTGGTACGCGAATAAATGCCGATAGTTTATTAGCGATTCTCGGTCCGATGCGTATGGACTATGCCACTAATGTAGGTTTAATTCAATTTACTAAACAGTTGTTGAAATAATTATGACCGATATCGTTGATAATGAGCCAAAAATGAACAAAGAAGAAAATCCGGAAAAAAAACCGCGGTTGTTTCACCGGGGAGAAGATAACAAAAAGTTGAAAGAGGAGTTGGCCGAAGCGCAAAATGGTTGGTTGCGAGCGCGAGCGGACTATGCCAATTTACAAAAAGAAGTGGCAGAAAATCAAGGACGGTGGCGACAGCAGATAGAGGAACGGATTCTCACTGATTTTACTCCCGTATATGATAATTTGAAGAAAGCATTCTTGTCCCAGCCAGAAGCGAATGGGGATAATTGGGTGGGTTGGGCTAAAGGAATGGAATGTATAAAGAAACAGTTTGGCGATGTTTTAGCTAGTTACGGGGTGAAAGAACAAGAAACTGTAGGCCAAATTTTTTCTCCGGCCCAACATGAAGCAGTGGGTGAAGAAGAGTCGGAAGCTGAGGAAGGCACTATTTTACAAGAAATTGACCCTGGTTATCAGCGAGCTGGCCAGGTGATCAAACCGGCTCGGGTAATTGTGGCGAAAAAAAAATCAGATAATCTTAATCCTTCTTCCACCTCGAACGGGGGCGAAGAAGTAGAATAATATAATTGTATGTCTTTAGTCCGTTGGTATCCCATGTGGGATCCGTTTGAAGAAATGGGTAATTTGGTCGGTCGTTTGCCCGCCACTGCCGGGGCAGAAAAGCTGGTCGGTGGTTTTGTCCCGACCATGGATATTTATGAGACCAAGGAGGCCGTCATGGTTGAATCACAACTAGCCGGAGTTAAGCCGGAAGAAGTAAAAATTTCCGTGGAAAAAGGGGTCTTGACTGTCCAGGGAGAAGTCAATAAAGAGCATGAAATTGATGAGAAGAATTACTATCGTAAAGAAATCCGCAGTGGTTCATTCTTTCGTCAAGTAGCCTTACCAACGGCCATTAAGGAGGATAAAATCAGAGCCGAGTTCGCAGATGGTTTATTGAAAATTACCTGTCCCAAAGCTGAACCGACGAAAGCGGCCAAGATAGATATAAAGATCGTGAAGAAAAATAAATAATTTGTTGTCTAGACCCTGGAGAGCCAGGCTCTCTAGACCTGGATAACTAATTAGTTAATAACTAAATACAAATATGTCAAAAGTGTTAGGAATAGATTTGGGGACAACCAATTCCTGCATGGCCATTATCGAAGGTGGTCAACCCAAAGTTTTGGAAAATAAAGAAGGAATGCGTACCACGCCTTCGGTTTTAGCTACTTCTAAGACCGGGGAAAGATTGGTTGGCCTGTTGGCCAAGCGTCAGGCGGTTACCAATCCTCAGAATACTTTGTATTCCATAAAGCGTTTTATCGGCCGACGTTACAATGATGCGGAAGTCCAGCAAATGAAAAAGAACATGCCGTTTACGATTAATCCGGATGGGGAACGTTTGAAAGTAAAGATGGGAGACAAGGAGTACACCCCCCAGGAAATTTCGGCCATGGTTCTTCAAAAAATGAAAGCAGATGCTGAAGCGCGGTTGGGTGAGCCGGTGACAGAAGCGGTCATCACTGTTCCGGCCTATTTTGACGATTCCCAACGGCAAGCGACTAAAGATGCGGGTGAAATTGCTGGCTTGAAAGTTTTGCGGATTATTAATGAACCGACGGCCGCTGCTTTGGCCTATGGTTTTGACAAAAAGAAAGATCAGAAAATCGCTGTTTATGATTTAGGTGGTGGTACTTTTGATATTTCCATTCTCGAAGTCTCAGCTGATACTGTACAGGTCTTATCGACGAACGGTGATACCCATTTAGGCGGTGATGATTTTGACCAGACAATCATCAATTGGATTATCAGTGAGTTTAAGCGAGAGAACGGTATTGATTTGGGTCGCGATCCTTTGGCCTTACAAAGAATAAAGGAAGCGGCCGAAAAAGCTAAAATTGAGTTGTCAACAGCCCAAGAAACGGAAATCAATCAGCCTTTCATCACTTCTGATGCTAACGGTCCCAAACATCTATTGTTGACTTTGACCCGTTCCAAATTGGAAGAACTGATTGGCGATTTAGTAGAAAAGACTTTAGGGCCAGTACGCCAAGCTTTGGCTGATGCCAAATTGACTGTTAACGATTTACATGAGGTGGTGATGGTGGGAGGTATGACCCGGATGCCAATCGTCTTGCAGACAGTGGAAAAGTTTTTCAACAAGAAGCCAAATATCAGCGTCAATCCAGATGAAGTGGTGGCCGTGGGCGCAGCGGTTCAAGGCGGTGTTCTTCAAGGAGATGTTAAGGATGTGCTTTTGTTAGATGTGACTCCTTTGTCTTTGGGGATTGAAACTTTGGGAAGCGTTATGACCAAGTTAATTGAACGGAACACGACCATCCCGACTTCGAAGACTCAAGTGTTTTCTACCGCGGCAGATAATCAGCCCAGTGTAGAGATTCATGTCTTGCAAGGGGAACGACCAATGGCTACGGACAATAAGACACTGGGCCGTTTCATTTTGGATGGTTTGCCACCAGCCCCCCGAGGTGTGCCTCAAATAGAAGTCAGCTTTGATATTGATGCGAATGGTATTTTAAACGTCAAAGCTAAGGATCGAGCCACTAACAAAGAGCAATCAATCCGGATAACTGCTTCTTCTGGCTTATCCAAAGACGAAGTGGAAAAAATGAAGGCAGAAGCGGAAACCCATGCGGGGGAAGATAAAAAGAAGCAGGAATTGATTGAAGCGCGTAATTTGGCTGATACCATGATTTATACTACGGAAAAAATGATGAAGGAAATAGAAGAAAAGAAGGTGGTGATTACTGCTGAAGAGAAAGAAAAAGTCGCGGAAGGGATAAAAGGTCTACAGGCGGTACGCGAAACAGAAGATGGAGAAGCAATTAAAAAAGCCGCGGAAGTCCTGTCACAAGCAGCGCAAGCCGTGGGAATGAAGATGTACCAGGCCAATCAGGCTTCAGGACAACCAGGAAACGGCCCGACGACCGGGTCAAAAGAAGAACCTAAAAAAGAAGAAGGCCCGATTGAAGGCGAAGTGGTGAATTAATTAAAAGTCGATATCAGGAGCAGACGATGAGTCTGCTCCGCTGTCATTATGTCCAAAGATTATTATCAACTTCTGGGCGTGGAAAGAAACGCCAATGCGGACGAAATAAAAAAGGCGTTTAAAAAGCTTGCCTTGCAATTTCATCCTGACCGTCCAGGTGGGGATGAAAAAAAATTCAAGGAGATAAATGAAGCTTATCAGGTGTTAGGCGATGCAGAGAAAAGAAAACGCTATGACCAATTTGGCTCAGATTTTGATACCCAAGGTGGTTTTGGCGGAGGAATGAATTGGGATGATTTTATGCGAGCCGCTCGGGGCGGTAATAATGGCAGTTATTCTTTTAATTTTGGTGGCGCCGATCTGAATGATCTTTTTGGAGATATTTTTGGTTTTGGCCAGTCTTTTTCTGGACAATCTTCATCTCGCCATCGGCAACGGGGCGGGGATATTAGGGTGGATGTAGAAATCAGTTTATCAGAAGCTGCTTTTGGCACAGAAAAACCAATTCGTTTACGTCAACAAGTAGTTTGCCCGGTTTGCCAGGGTTCGGGGGCTGAAGCGGGGAGTAATACTAAAAAATGTCCGGATTGTCAGGGCCAGGGACAGGTACGGCGGGTGCAACAGACTTTTTTAGGAGCGATGCAGACCGTAGCAGTGTGTCCGCGCTGTTCTGGTCAGGGAACGATTGTAGAAAAGCCCTGTCGTCATTGTTCTGGCCAGGGGAATGTGAAAGGGGAATTGGATTTGACAGTTAAGATCCCCGCCGGGATTGATGATGGCCAGACCTTACGTTTAAGTGGTAAGGGAGAAAATTTAGGAAAAAATCAGACTGCCGGTGATTTGTATGTGGTAGTCCATGTGGCGCCAAAAGCGGGTTGGGAGAGAGATGGCCACGATGTTTATACCGAGGTAGCAGTGAATTTTTCTCAAGCCGCTTTAGGTGATAAAGTAGAAGTAGAAACCTTAGATGGAAAAAAGACAGTGGTTATTCCGGCAGGAGTGCAATCACAGGAACTGATCAGACTCAAAGGTTTGGGTTTTGGTCGTCTGGGTCGGAACGGTCGGGGGGATCACTATCTACGGGTGAAGGTGCAAACGCCCCGCAAGGTGTCACGGCGAGCTAAACAATTATTGCAGGACTTAGCGGAAGAATTATAACCATATGACCTTAGCTTATTTATTATTAGCCAGTACCTTTCTTCTAAATGTTTTTTTCAAAAAAGAGAAATTATTTCTTGCTTTTTTTTCCGTCTATCTCGCCCCTTTGGCCACTTGGTTATTTTTTCATTTTTTTCCTGATTTTTCTCTGGTCTGGGGCTGGGATCAGTATCTGCCTCTTCTCTTTTTTGTCTTTATCTTTCTCTTCTTTTGTTTTCTTTTTTCTTTTGCCCCGGTGGGCCAATTTTCTCAGGCTGTCACCCCTACGCAAACGGCCACGAATTTAATTTCTCGTCTGGTGTTGAGCGGATTATTGATTAGCTTAGCCCATTTTTTCCTACCGGCTTCTTTGGAAATTGATTTACTACCAGTTTGGCATTATGGGTTTGCGACCATTCCCAGTTTGATTGTTTGGCTATTACTTCCCATATTTTTGGCTTTTTCTTTTAGATTGCAAACGCGACGGGGCTGGATTGAATAATTAGCCTAATGAAACACACCCTAGCGGGTGTGTTGTCTTTAGCGTTGGTCCAAAGCCAGGTTCACTTGGGTGTCGGCTTCAGCGTTGTCCTCTCTTCGGACATGAGCGATGCGTATTTTTTTGAAACCTTGCGTCAGGTTCCAGGCTTGGACAAATAGTTTTTGGAGGTTAGGTTCTTTGACTTTCCAGCGGCCGTTTAATTGTTCACAAACCAGGAGACTGTCCAAGAAACAGTGGATGGTTTCGGCCCCCAGTTTTTTTGCTTCTTGCAGGCCGAGGATGAGGGCAGTATATTCGGCAAAATTGTTTGTCTGTTCACCAAGGTATTGGCCAAAGGCTTTGATGGTTTTTTTAGTTTCATCTTTAATAACGATCCCGGCGGCCGCTGGCCCTGGATTGCCCCGGGCTCCGCCATCAGTATAGAGAAAGAAAGTTTTCATGTTTTTTGGTTATTTCTTTTTTAAATCGACGATGGTAATCTGCAATTCATCATTGCCGTTCCAAGTATTTTTTTCCAGTTCAAACACGATGTCCAGACGATCGCCAACCCGTAATTCTTGCGCCCAATTATGGCCGTTTCCGTTGCCCAGTCTCCAGCCCATGGCCTTACGGATTTGATTGCGGGGAGTGCGTAACAAAAGACGGAGGTGTTTCCCGTCGGAACCGACTTTTTCCAGGTTATGAATGGTCAAGTCAGTGGCCAAATATTTTGGTCGTTCATTGTTTTGGCCAAAAGGTCGGAATTTTTCTAAAAGACTATACAGATCCCAATCAACTTTTTCCAGTTCAGTCTGAGCATCAATGTAGAGGATTGGGCGAAGCTCCTGGCCAGCGGTTTCGGTGCGGAAAATGTCGTTAAGTTTTTGTTGTAGTTCTTCGCGTCGGGTTTTATCTTTCAAGGTAAAACCACAGGCCAAGGGGTGGCCGCCAAATTTTTTAAAAAAATCAGTGCAAGTCTGCAAGGCTTGGATGAGATTGAAACCTTCGAGGCTTCGGCCAGAACCAACGATTTCTTCTTCGTTTTCCGTCATGACGATTGCCGGTTTATAATATTTGTCTTTCAAACGGCCGGCCAAGAGGCCGATAATGCCAGCTGGCCAGTCATGATTGATAACAAAATTTATTGGTTGTTCTGGCTGAGAGGCAATTTGTTTGGTGGCTTCGCGAAATAGCTCATCAGTGGTTTTTTGCCGCTCTGTATTGTTATTGTTGAGAGCAAAAGCCAAATCAATGGCTTCGGTAGGATCGCCCGTAGTCAGGAGTTGGTAGGCAGCATTAGCATGGTCCATACGGCCAGCCGCATTGATGCGCGGAGCAATTTGAAAAGCAATGGTTTGGGCATCCAGCTCCCGTTTTTCTCCTCCAGTATCAGCTTCCTGAACCAGCCTGGCCTCTAAAAGGAGTTTTTGTAAACCAAGGCGACCGGTTTTGTTTAAAACCACTAAGCCAAAATTGGTTAAAACTCGTGTTTCGCCCAACAAAGGTACCATGTCAGCGACAGAAGCAATGGCGACTAAATCTAGAAGCCATTTTTCAAAAGCGTTGGGCGAGTACTGGGTTCCGACCAGGGGTAGTTTTTTTTCTTTTTGTCGGCGCAGAAGCGCTTGAGCTAATTTGTAAGCCACGGCTCCGCCGCACAAGCCTTTGTCTGGGTAGGCTTCATTGGGCATTTTGGGATGGATGATCGCGAAGGCCTCCGGAGTTTGATCGGGAATAGCATGGTGGTCGGTAACAATGGTATCGATTCCCTTGGCTTTGGCTTGAGCGATTTCCTCCGTACTGCCGATACCGCAGTCACAGGTGATGATTAAGTTTACCTGATTATGGATGAACAAATCTACGGTGTTGGCGTTCAAGCCATAGCCGTCAACTTCGCGGTGGGGTAAAAAAACATCGTGATTGTTGCTCCCTAAGGCCCGGAGAGTGTCGGCCAAGATGACCGAGGCACAAACTCCGTCAGCATCATAGTCGCCATGAATGGTGATTTTTTGTTTTTGTTCAATCGCTAAAAAAATTCGATCCACAGCTTTTTCCATCTGGTTGAACTGGAAGGGGTCGTGGACATGGTGGAGATAGTCAGGATTGAGAAATTCGTCAATTTGTTCAGGGGTGAGAAGTTGTCGGTGATATAATAAATCAGCGACCAAGGTCGGCAGTTCCGGATATTGGGCCAGAAATTCCGGCGGAGCTGGGTTTTGCAGTTTCCAAATTTTTTCCATATCAACGGCGACGTTGGAAATCCCAGATCGAATCAGCTAGAAACAAGGAAAAGACGATGAAAGAAAAATCCAGGCTGGCAAAACGCCAAGGAATTGGGTCTAAGACTTCGCGCGCCACTAGACCCAGACCGAGGATCAGCCAATTAATTAAATGAAGGGGGTGGCTGCGATGTTGTCCTCGTTCAGAGATTTTAGTTCTTTGCCAAAGGCAGAGGGCGCTAATTAGCAACATGGTAGGTGTGAACAGAATCCATTGCCACTCTCCTGGCCATTGATATTGATGGGCGAGAGTGTAGCCAACAGCAAACAGACCGAGCCAGATTGAAAAAGTGAGGACAATGGTCCACTGGTAGCGGTGCTGAACAGTGAGCATAGGATTAATAGAAAAGAGGGGTGATGGTGAAGAAAATCATGGCCAAAACCGCAATAATGACGATTACTGACCACAAGACCTTCATTTTTTTACTGCCAAACATATTAACGTTTAAGAACAGCTAAATAAGCTTCGGTAGGAATGTCCACTTTACCCTTGCTCATCGCCAAGAGTTTTTTCTTACCCTTTTTTTGTCTTTCCAAAAGTTTTCTTTTGCGCGTGACATCGCCGCCATAGAGTTTGGCTGTGACATCTTTGCGCAGGGCCGAAAGTCTTTCTGCGGCAATGACCTTGCCGCCAACCGCGGCTTGGATCTTTAAGACAAATTGTTGAGGCGGAAGGGTTTCTTTAAGGGAATTGACTATCTTTTTTCCTAAATTAAAGGCATCTTCTTTCCAGACTAGGACGGACAGTGATTCTACTTTCTCTTCAGCAATGAGAACGTCTAGCTTTACCACTTCAGTTTTCTCATAATTACGGAATTCATAATTAAGAGAGGCGTAGCCACTGGATACTGTCTTTAATTTATCATAAAAATCTGTAATAAGCGAAGCCAGGGGCATTTCATAATGGAGCATTACTCGTTGTTTACTGCCTGCGCTAAGGTATTCAGTATTGAAGTATTGGCCCTTGCGTTCGGCAACCAGACTCATGATATTGCCAATATAAGTATCAGGAGTAATAATGTCTACTTTCATCCACGGTTCGGCAATGTCGGCAATGTAGTTGGGCGCGGGTAGATCCTGAGGGCTTTTTACTTCCACGATTTCATTGTTTGTTTTGCGGACATGATAAGCCACACTGGGGACAGTGACGATAATATGAAGACCAAATTCCCGTTTCAGTCTTTCTTGAAAAATATCCAGATGGAGCATGCCGAGAAAGCCACAGCGGAAACCAAAACCCAGAGCTTGTGAGCTTTCCGGTTCATAGGCCAGAGCCGAATCATTTAATTTTAATTTATCCATGGCCTCGCGCAAAGCTGCGAAGTCGTCGCCTTCTTTGGGAAAAATTCCGGCAAATACCATTGGTTTCACTTCTTTGTATCCGGGCAAAGCTTTGGCAGCTGGTTGGTTGGCCAGGGTAACCGTATCGCCGACCCGGACATCATTTAAATCTTTGAGACCAGTGATGAGGTAGCCAATTTGACCGTTTTCCAACATTGGGTCGCGTTTTAGCGCCGGAGAATAATGTCCCACTTCCATTGCTTCCGCTTCTGCCCCGGTTTTCATCAGTTTGACTCTTTGTTTTTCTTTTAATTCCCCGGCCAGTACTCGGATAGAGGCTACCACCCCGCGGAAGTCATCGTAAAAAGAATCAAAGATCAAAGCTTGAAGAGGTTCGGAAGTTTTGGCCACCGGCGGCGGGACTTGAGCAATAACTGCAGTCAAGAGTTCGGCCACCCCTTGGCCGGTTTTAGCAGAACAGAGAATGATGTCCTGTTCGCGACAGCCGAGTAAGTGAATGATTTCAGCTTTTACTTTGTCAATGTCAGCATTAGCCAGGTCGATTTTGTTCAGGACCGGAATAATGGTGAGATTTTGTTCTAAAGCTAGATAAAGATTGCCAATGGTTTGGGCTTGTACTCCTTGAGTGGCATCCACGAGCAAAATTGCTCCTTCCACTGCAGCCAAGGAGCGAGAGACTTCATAATTAAAATCTACATGCCCGGGGGTATCAATCAAATTGAGGATATAGCCTTGATAGCGCATGCGGACAGGCTGTAATTTGATGGTAATACCCCGTTCTTGTTCCAGTTCCATCTGATCCAGGATCTGTTCTTTCATTTTCCTTTTTTCAATTGTTCCAGTCAATTCTAAAAAACGGTCCGCTAATGTGGACTTGCCATGATCAATGTGGGCAATGATACAAAAATTACGGATCCGTTCATTCATAGGGTGAGCCTAGTTTACCATTAAAAACCCCCTGGAGCAAGGGGGTTAATTGACTTTGTTGGCTTCGGGTTCTAGTCCGGTAATGCGTAAGAAGCGTCTCCGGAAAGAGGCGATTAATTGTTGCAGCTCGTCTAAACGTAGCCAATGGAGGATGAGGAAATAGGCCAAAAGACCGGTCAGGCCAGCGACGGCTCCCTGACTGAAAATTCCCCAGAATTTAGTCATGTCAACGAGACTGGCTAAAGGAGTTTTGAGGAATTGGACTATGGCCGCCATCAGGAGTGAGGCGAGAGAAATTTTTAGCAAAGAAGAAAGGATAAGGCTTTCATTCAAAGTGTGGATTTTCAGGCGGAGCATGAACCAAAGCATGGCCATTTGGAAAATGGCGGAAATGGTAAAAGCCAGGGCCAGACCGGGTACTCCGAGTATGTTTTTCAGATAAATGGCACTGCTGATGTTTACTATCGCTGCGATTATCGCGATATAAAAAGGAGTCTTGGTATCACGGATGGCGTAAAAGCCGCGGGCGAGGAGATGTATCAGGCATTGGGCAAAAAGGGAGAGGGTAAAAAAGGCCAAGGTATCAGCCGTAGTAATAGTATCTTGCCAATCGAATTCTCCGGAACCAAGGACGACCCGGACGATTTGGGCTCGTAAGAGAAGAAAGATTATGGTTAGAGGCGAGATAAAAAACAAGACCTGGCGGATGGTGGCGGAAATTTGAGCTGCGAGGTTGTCTAAGTGTTTTTCTGCAAAAGATTCGGTCAGGATGGGAAAGACCGCGACCGCAAAAGAAATGCCGATGATACTCACGGGAAAGGCCTGGAGATTGCTGGCCAGGTTAAATATCGCGACCGAACCCAAGGCTAGGGTAGAAGCGAGAGTGGTAGTGACTATCAAGTTTATTTGACTCACTCCCATGCTTAAGGCGCGCGGAATAGTGAGACGAAAAATGGTGTGGACATCTCGGTCGCGCCAAAGCAGGATTGGTCTATAATGATAGCCGTGTTGGTAAAGAGTAGGGATTTGAGTTAAAAGGTGAAGAACGGCTCCTAGAATTACTCCATAGGCCAGACCAGCCAAGCCGAAAATGGGAAAAAGGAAAATTGTACCAATAATGATCCCGAGATTATAAAGAATCGGGGTGAGTGAGTAAATAAAAAAATTACGCTTGGCTTGAATAACTCCGTTCACAATGCCGGAAATGCCTAAAATGATTGGGCTCAAGTACATTATCCGAGTAAGAAGGATAGTTTGCGCTATTTTTTCCGCTCCAAAGCCCGGCACCAGGTAGGGCATTATTTGAGGAGTAAAAATCCAAAGCAAACCGCAGATGATGACCAGAATCAAGCCGAGGATATTAATTATAGCGGAGGTAATCTTCCAGGCTTTTTGTTTGTCTCGCAAACTTAGTTCGACAAAGACTGGGATAAAACCAGAGGAAAGCGCACCAACGACAATGAGGTTATAAACTAAATCTGGAATTCGGAAAGCAGCATAGTAAGTATCTAAAATATCACCAGCGCCGAAATAGTGGGCGAAAATCCTATCCCGACCAATGCCAATGAGACGAGAGGCAAAGGAAGCCAGGCCTAAGACAAGGGCGGCTCCGGTAACGGACAGCAAGGGGGGAAATAGTTTTTTTATCATGCTAGATTCTCCTCTGGCGACGCAAAAGGAAGATTAAAATACAGATAATGAAGCTAAGGCCAATAAAAATGGACCAGACCCAGATCGGTTCGTTGGCATATGGCAGACCGGAGATGTTCATGCCGTAGATACCGGCCAGGAGATGAAGAGGCATTAAGGAGACCGAGATTATGGTCAGCGAGCTGATGAGTTTGTTTGTCCGGTTCGTCATTAAGGATTCCACAGTCACATGCAAACCATTGATTGTATCGCGGAAGGTTTCGGTCATGGACCAGACTTTGCTCAGATAGTCATTGATGTTATCAAAGTAAGGGGCCATGTGTTCATCAAGGAAGGGTTTGCGAATATTAGACAAATTGGAAACCAAAAAGCGCTGCGGATCAATGATCCGGCGTAGATTCAAAATGTTGCTGCGCTGGTAAGCAAGTTCTTGGACAATGTGTGTTCCTTGACGTCCGCTGTAGATGTTAGACTCTAACTCACTGACTTCTAGGCTCAAGTGGTCGATAATTGGTTGGATGTTGTGGAAGAAAGAATCAATGATTTTATAAAGAAGATAGCCAACGTCTTTTCCCAGCCAATCGTTTTTGATGGTTCGGTTGCTCAAGCAACGATAAAAAATATCTTTCATTTCTTTGCTAGGCACCTGTTGAATAGTAATTAAATAATCTGGGCCGATGAACACATCGACTTCTTGCGGACGGATGCGGTGATTATTCTTTGGCCAGTGAGGAAAATGGAACACCAAGAAAAGATAATTTTTGTAAACATCGATTTTTGGCGTTTGGATTTGGTCCTGTAAATCTTCAAAGTCCAGGTGGTGGAAATCGTAATTTTTTTTCAAATAATCCAGACTGTCGGCATTCAGGCGATCGATGTTGATCCAGGTGAAATTTTTTCCTTTGATTGTTTTTACCGCCATATTTTCTCCTTAATTATTAAAATGGAATATTAGTGGTGAGAGTGACGGCCGTCGTCCCAGGCTGATCCGGGTCATCAGTAATTAACAAAGCGCCTTCGATTTTTTCTCTTTGGAAAGAGAATTGCTTGGTTTCTTTGGTGTTGATCAGTTCGGTAATAGAGAATTTCTTTTTTTCCAATTCATCCTGATAGTAATTATAGACGAATTTAGGATCGGCGGGCAGATCCAACCATTCGATTTTGACCTGATCACGATGATCGGCCACCGGTTTTTTAATTACGGTAATGAACTGCCGCCAACCCGATTCCGTACTTATTTTTATTTCTTCCTTGCCAGAGATCAGATCGCGGGGGGTTAGGCCCTTGTTTAAGGCAATGATTAGGGGTGATAAAATGACTTTGGGGATAAAAGCAACTGCCTCTAATCCCCGGGCTTTTTCTTTTCCGGATACGAAAGTTATCTTTTCAATATTGTCACGGTCATAGACCGGGACATCAGCCGGGAAGTGGGTAGGTACAACTTTTAATTCCTTGGGTCGAGGACTGGAAGTGAAGGTCAATACGACTAGGGAAGCCGCGATGAAAAAAAACAGACAACCACAGCCAGTAAAGCAGGATCTGGTCAGGCAGGATCGCCCCTTTTTTAATTCTTGGATTGGCGGTTCTTGAATCTCAATTTTGTCGAGCCGACGACGCATAATTAAATATAAAAAACCATAAGGCGATTCCTGTACAGCTATTTTATCAAATTTTGTCCAAATTGTGTATACTATGTATTAACATCTCATTAAATATCTGGAAATATGCAAATAAAATTTTGTGGGGCGGCCAGAGAAGTAACCGGATCTTGTCATTTGTTAACCACTAGGCAGGCAAAGATTTTAGTAGATGGCGGGATGTTTCAGGGTTCAAATTTTAGCGAAGGCAAGAATCATGATGATTTCCCCTTTGATCCTAAGGAGATAAAGGCCGTAGTGGTTACCCATGCCCACTTAGATCATGTGGGCCGTTTGCCTAAGTTAGTTCGTCAGGGCTTTAGCGGTCGGATATATCTCACTAAGGCCACGGCCGAATTAGCTGTCCTGATTTGGCAGGATGCCTTTCAAATCATGAAGGAAAACCAGGAAAAATATGCGACTCCGCTTCTTTATTCTGAGTCAGATATCGCTGCGGCTGCGGCTGCTTGTGTGGGGGTGGACTATGAACAGTCAAAAGAGGTGTGTCCGGGGATAGAAGTTTGTTGGCACGATGCCGGACATATTTTTGGTTCCGCATTTTTAGAAATTCAGGCGGAAGGCAAGACCGTCATATTTTCCGGTGATATAGGTAATGAGAATGTGCCGATTGTTCGAGATACAGTACAGTTACCGCCGTCTGACTATTTGGTTTTAGAGTCAACCTATGGTGATCGCTTGCATGAATCGGTTGATCAAAGACAGAAGATTCTTTTAGACCTGATTGTGGAAGGAGCGAAAAAGGGCGGAACAATAATGATGCCGGCGTTTTCTCTGGAACGAACCCAGGAAATACTTTATGAGCTTAACTTTTTGAGCGAGCATCAGAATAAACTGCCGCCCATCCCAATTTATTTGGATAGCCCCCTGGCGATTTCGGCTTTGCCAGTGTATCGTCGTTATCAAGAATATTACGATGAAGGGGCTCGCGAGTTGGTTTTGTCCGGCGATGATTTTTTGGATTTTCCTCAATTAAAAGTGACCCGAACGCGCGAAGAATCAAAGAAACTGAATAATCAGCCAGGGGCCAAGATGATCATTGCTGGCGCGGGGATGATGAATGGTGGTCGTATTGTCCACCACGCCTTTCATCATCTTTCCGATCCGGCTTCCACTCTTTTGATTGTTGGCTACCAGGCGGAAGGTACTTTGGGGAGACGTTTATATGAAGGTGCAAAAACCGTAAAGATTTTTAATGAAGAAGTACTAGTGCACTGCACGGTAAAGGCGATTGGCGCCTTGTCGGCCCATGCTGACCAGGCCAAATTATTGGCTTGGGTAGGAAAGGGAGCAGGGAGATTGAAACAAATCTTTTGCGTTCATGGAGAAGCACATGCGGCCACCGAGTTAGCCCATCGTTTAAGGGATCATTATCCTTCTGTAGAGGCTCTAGTTCCTGAGTATTTAGAAGAGTTTGAACTTTAACTGACCACTAGTTATTCAGACCGGCGATGAGCCGGTCTTTTGTTGTGGATAAATAAGGTGAAAAAGTGTTGCTACCTGGATTGTAGTGGTGTATAATGGAAATAAATGGGGAAAAGTGGGGATTATGCCTGTCTCCCCACTTTCTCCACACTTTTCTATGTTTATTGGTGAATACACCCACAATTTAGATGACAAGGGGCGGTTAGCTATACCAAAGAAATTTCGGTCTGAATTGCTTAAGGGTGCGGTTGTTACCCGGGGTTTAGATAGTTGTTTATTTTTGTATACCCAGACGGAATGGAAGAAATTAGCAGATCGGTTAGCAAATCTTCCAGTTTCACAAGCCAAAGCTCGCGCTTTTGCGCGTTTGTTTTTAGCCGGAGCCATGGATGTGGATTTGGACAAGCAGGGTCGGGTTATTTTGCCTGAGTATCTGCGTTCATTTGCGGATTTGAAAAAAAATGTTGTGGTGGCTGGTCTGTATAATCGTTTGGAAGTTTGGGATGAAAAGAAGTGGAGCGATTATAAATCCAAAACCGAAGGAGAGAGTGCTGCCATTGCCGAGACCATGTTTGAGTTAGGCGTTTAATATGCGCCACCAACCTGTTCTTTTATCTGAGGTTCAGGAGAATCTGGCCTTACGGCCTGGATCATTAGTGGTGGATGCCACTTTGGGAGATGGGGGACACGCCGAGATGATTTTACAACAAATCGGTCCCACTGGGCGCCTGCTGGCCATAGATGCTGATCCAGAAGCAATTTTGCGGGCCAAACAATATTTGTATGTGTATCAAGAGCAAATATTGTTTGTCCGGGAAAATTTTGCCCGTCTGGGAGATATTCTACAAGAACAAAATTGGCCCAAGACCGATGCCATTCTAGCTGACCTAGGCTGGTCAAGTGTCCAGTTTAGTGAACGGGGGAGAGGGTTCAGTTTTTTGAAAACTGGAGAGCCGTTGGATATGCGGTTTAACCCTCAGCCAGACCGGCTGACAGCTGCGGATTTGATTAACACCTTGTCTGAATCTGAGTTGCAGAATATCTTGTGGCGCTATGGCGAAGAAAAGGCGGCCACATATATCGCTCGGGCCATTGGCCAACAGCGAAAGAAACAAAAGATTGAAACCGTGGGCCAATTATTAGCAGTGATCCCTGGCGGGTTGGCCGGACCGGGCCAGAGGCGGATTAATCCAGCCACCAGAACCTTTCAAGCTTTACGGATCGCTGTTAATCAAGAGTTGGAAAAGTTGGAAGCGTTCTTACCCCAAGCCATCGAAGCGTTAACACCGGGTGGCCGACTGGCAATAATTTCATTTCATTCTTTGGAGGATCGCTTAGTAAAGCATTTTATCCAAAAACAGACAAAGACAATAAAAATCATTAACAAAAAACCAATTATTCCCAGTCCAGCTGAGATTGCGACCAACCCTCGCGCTCGCTCGGCCAAACTGCGGGTGATAGAAAAAATATAAATATGGTTGCCTCTTGTTTCAAACAAAACCTTAACCAGGAAAAAAGCCGCCGCCAGTGCCTACTTGGGTATTTCGGTCGGATTGTTATCTTAAGTTTTGTTGCTGTTTTGGGAATAATGTATGTGGTGCAGACCAGCTCTCTTTCTACCAAGGGTTTTGAGATTAGTGCTTTAGAAGATCAGCTTCAGTCCTTGGAGTATGAGAATCAGCGACTGGAGTTTCAAATTGCCAATCAGCGTTCGATGTCTAGTATCCAGTCCCGTCTAGCTAGTTTGAATTTGGTCAATGTTGATCAGGTAGACTATCTTCGCTTACCTGGTTCCAGCGTGGCTAGACGTTAATTTTTTCAGTGTCTCCTTATCTCCTTTCCAGGAGATTTTTTTGATTATTATGATTTATAATTTAGGGAGAAGGTACGCAGATGAGTGTCTTAGGCCTCAGATATCGTGATTCTGCCAACATCGGAAAACAGGGTGTCCCGGGGCCTGTTGTTTTTGAGATGGCTGGTAGTTTTTTTTTGTGGTATAATGTACATAAATATGTGGATTCTCGTCCTACAACGAATGCTTTTAGAGTTAGTAGTAGATTTGTTATACTTTCCGTTTTGGTGGTATAGCGGTGGTGTGAAGATGATCATGATTACCAGTGGTCATCTGTGGCAGGATGGTAATTTGCAATTATCTCCTGGTTTATGGTTGAAAAATATTTTTGTGCCCATGTTCGGGCAAACTGATTGGCAGGGGAGATTAATGAGTATTTTTATGCGTCTGGTTAATGTTATCATTCGATCATTTGGTCTTTTGATTTGGACAGCAATTGTAGCCTTGTTGCCGCTTTTTTGGTTGGCCTTTCCAATATTTTTGGTTTATATGCTTTTTTCTTCTTTTGTCTAGCTATGCGTTTTGAACAGAATCCACCCTTAGGTTTATTGATTTGCGAGACTTGCAAAGGCACTGGCTACGATGGAGTGCGGCGTTGCCGCCGTTGTCGGGGAATGGGAGTGGGTCGGTTTGCAGAAAAAGACTTCTGGTATTGGGGAGAACCACAGACTCATTATCATTTTTCTTTACAGCGGGGGAGACGGGTGTTGAACAAGGTAAGGATTAGCGGGGGCCTGGTTTTTGGTTTAGGATTTTTGTTTCTTTTTTTGTACGGTGTATATCAGCAGGGATTGGGAGAAAAGTTTTTTACCTTAGATTTTTGGCAAGGGAATGTCTCCCCTCTGCCTTTTTTGTTTTGGCTTTCCATTCTTTCCTTTTCGTATCTCTTTTACCGTCTTTTGGTAAGTGAACAGTCAGTGGTGCCGTTATGGACTTGGGAGAAAGACAAGAAAACAATGGAGTCAAAAGAAATAGTGGAGAGGGAAGAAGGAATGGCGACTTGGGACCAGATGGTGCGTCTGCGGGCTCGGAATCGGCATGACATTTCTCAGTGTTTTACGGCTGAAACCAAGGAAGTGCTGGAGCAAGCCTATCGTCTCGCTCATCGCCAACACAATCCGGAGATAACGGCAGCCCATATTTTTCATGTTTTGCTTTCAGTGTCTAAGGTGGAACAGGTATTTGGTCGTTTAGGTCTTTCTGCACAATTGTTACAGGCAAAGTTGGCCCAAGGTTTTGTTGCAGGCAAAGAAGGATATTGGCCCGGGGTTTCGGAAGAGGTCAGACAGATTCTTTTTCAGGCCTTTTCGTTAGCTAAGCGCGAACGTCAGGAAGTCGTGCATGTGACAGAGCTTTTGTTGGCTGCTGTATATCAATCAGAACCAGTCCAGGAAATGCTATATGATTTTGAGGTGGACAAAGACAAATTGGTGAATGTGGTTTCTTGGTTGCGCATTAGGGAAAGAATGCGCCGACAGTTTCAAAAATATGCCCGAGCCGCGGCTCGGCGGAGTAAATATGGTTTGGATCGGGCCATGACTGCCGTGGCTACCCCATATTTGAACAGTTTCAGCCAGGATTTGACCATGATGGCTAAGTATCATAATTTGGCGCCTTGTGTGGCCAGAGACAAGGAAATTGATGAAATTTTTCGTTTAATTGACGGCGGTCATCAAGGCATAGTCTTGGTAGGGGAGCGAGGAGTAGGCAAGATGACTATTATTGAAGGTATTGCCCAAAAAATGGTAGAAGAGGTTGTGCCTAAACGTTTGCAAGACAAGCGTCTGGTTCAGCTTTCCACCTCCTCTCTGTTGGCTGGGACAACAGTGAGTGGTGCTCAGGAAAGACTTTTGCGTATTATGAGTGAAGTGGCGAAGGCGAAAAATGTTATTCTGTTTGTCAAAAATGTCCATGATTTGATTAGTATCAGCGGTCAAGAAGGATCAGAAGGTCTGGATGTGTCTGAGACGTTTTCCGAGTTTCTGAACCGGGGACAGTTTCTTACTTTGTCCACCAGTACTTTGGAAGGATATAATCGGCACATCATGAACTCGGAAATCGGTTCAAATTTGGCCAGAGTAGATATCAAGGAAATGGATGTGAATCAGACGATTCAGGTTTTGGAATCAAAAGTAGGAGCGACTGAATATCATCAACGAGTATTTTTTTCCTATGATGCTTTAGAGCGGGCGGTTAATTTTGCAAAAAAGTTTCTTTCGGAGCAACGTTTACCAGACAGCGCCGTTTCTTTAATGACTGAAACCGCGGCTTTTGTTCATCAGAAAAAAGGAGAGAATAGTTTTGTCCGCGGTGAAGACGTTGCTGCTGTGATCAGTGAAAAAAGCGGTGTACCAGTGGCTAGTATTACTGAAAGTGAGTCGGAAAAACTTTTGCGTTTGGAAGAAGAAATGCATAAGCGGGTAGTGGGACAAGATGAGGCTGTTAGTTTGATTGCCAACGCTCTCCGGCGAGCTCGAGCCGAAGTCCGTTCCCAAGCCCGGCCAATCGCTAATTTTTTGTTTTTAGGTCCAACCGGGGTGGGAAAGACGGAATTAGCCAAGACCATCGCCAGTGTCTATTTTGGTGGGGAAGATCGGATGGTGCGGGTGGATATGAGCGAATATCAAGACAAGGCCGCAGTTTATCGCTTGATCGGCCAGCCCAACCAACAAGGGACGGGTTTATTGACTGAAGCAGTGCGCCAGCATCCTTTTTCTTTGGTGCTCTTAGATGAAATGGAAAAGGCTGATCCCGACGTACTCAATCTTTTTCTTCAAGTCTTTGATGATGGCCGGTTGACCGACAGCGTGGGCAAAGTAATTGATTTCACTAATACGATAATAATCGCCACTTCTAACGCTGGCACTAATTATGTCCAGGAACAGATCCAAGCTGGACGGGCTTTGGAAGATATTCGGCAAGAAATCGTCAGAGGGGAATTAAAGAAGTACTATCGTCCGGAATTTTTGAATCGTTTTGATGGCATTGTATTGTTTCGCGCCCTCAATCGGGAAGAAATTAAGAAAATTGCTGGTTTGATGCTGAAACAGGTGGAAAAAAATTTGGAAGAGCGGGGAGTGGAATTGCGCATATCAGCCGGGGCCTTGGATACTTTGGGGCAGGTGGGTTTTGATCCGGAATTTGGAGCGCGGCCCATGCGCCGAGCGATCCAGGATAGGGTAGAGAACCAACTAGCGCGTTTGATTTTGGAGAATGCTCTTAGACGTCGGGACGTATTGTTTTTGGATCCGGATCTGAGCTTTAGAGTAGAGCGGGATCCAAATAAATGATTATGTGGAAAAGTTTGCGGCATCGGCTCTCATTGATAATCTTTTTAGCAATTTTGTTGTCCACTTTTGGCCTCAAACTTTTTAATCTCCGCCTTCAAACAATCCAAATGGAATTGCAGGGGGAAGTGCTAGATCTGTGGGTAGCCAAGAATACTTATCAGCATTACAAAGGTTTGGGGGGTAGAGAGAGTTTTGAAGAGAAGGATGGACTGATCATGATTTTTCCCCAAGCCGATAAATACGCGATTGTTATGCGGGATATGGAATTTCCCATTGATGTAGTTTGGTTTAGCCAGGGGAAAGTAGTAGATATGGCCCAGAACTTACCCCCCGAAGACAAGGTAGAAAAGGATTTAACGAAGTATTACCCCCGGCAAAAAGCCAGCCTGATCTTGGAGCTTCCGGCCGGTTGGATTTCCTCTCATGGCCTAAAAATCGGGGATGAAATCCGGCTTGTGGAGGAAGAGGCTTGACGGGAGAGGAAAAAACAGTTATAATTTGCCCATTCATAAATATTGTGAAAATACATAAAATATGTTTGCAGTAATTGAAACTGGCGGAAAACAGTATCTGGTCAAGGCCGATGATGTGGTCAAAATAGAGAAATTGCCGGTTGAAGCCGGAAAGACCGTGGTATTTGACAAGGTTTTGTTGATCGCTGAAGAAGATGGTTCAAAATTAGAGCTAGGCCGACCTTATGTTGCTGGGGCCAAAGTGGAAGCGGTGGTAGAAGTTCAGGGCCGTAGCCGGAAAGTGCGAGTGGTCAAATTTAAAAGAAAAGTTCGTTATAAGCGAGTACAAGGACATCGTCAACCTTTTACCCAAGTGAAAATCGTCAAGTTATAACAAAAAGGGCATTGAGCCCTTTTCTGTTGTCAGGACGTCCTTACCTCCAGGTTGTGGTCATAATGGATTCACATTCTAGGGGTCAGGAGGGTCCTGACTAACGTTGACTTGTCTGTCTGGTGTATCAGCGCGGGTTGGGTCATGGTGACCCGATGTGTGGCTGTCTGCCAGCAGATGACACGGAGGGAACCATGGTAAAGGTAGGAAAAAGGATCAAAAGTCGAGAAGTCACTACTGCCCAGTTGGTTGAATTCTGGAAACAGTGGGAAAGTCGCAGGATCATGCCCGATATGGTTGCTCGGTTCGTCGGTGAGGACGATGTGCCGAAAGGGGTCGGGTGGGAATTCATGACTCAGAAGATATATCCGGAGATTGAATCCGGCCGATTGGACCGGGTCAGGTTCAATGAGTTTCTGAATCAGCCCTGTGCTGCCATGACTCGGTCCCAAGTCGTACCAGTAGCAGCAATCCGCTGGGCGGCTCGAGAACGCCGTTCCCCGCTGATCACCATGGAGGAGCGGATCAACTCGGCAGGACTGAAGGACAATCTGCCGGACTGGTTCTACCAGCAGATGGGCCGGCAGGCTCCGATTTGGATGTGGCCCATGCACTGGTCATCTCCTGAGATTCAAGTGGAAGCAAGGTGTTTCCGGGGCAAAAGTGCCACTGAGGCCCATGCCACGCTCAGGAGGCAGAGGAAGATCCTGGCCGGGATTGATTTGTTGGTTGCTACTGCCCGATACTGGCCATTGCGTGGTGCGCACCGACTGGTTGCTACTGCCACCGTGGCTGTATCTCCTCCCGCCCCGGGTGGTTCTGCCCGGTTCTGCCCCCAGGTGTATGCGGATAGTTCAGGCAACAAAGTAATCGATTTGATGGAAATGCACAACCCGCAAGACATCTTTACTAGTTTCCTCGCGTATTAGTACCTTCCCGTTTCTTCTGTTTTCGGACATCACCGAGGACAGAGAACCCCTCTTTTGGTCTGATATCTCAGACCATCCCGTCCGGATTGACAGCTATTGAATCTGGACAGGAATAAAAAAACGCCTTGAAGCGTTTTTTTATTTGGGTTGTTAAAAGGTTAATGAATGATATTTTCCACTGCTCCCCAGTCACTGTCCGCATTAACCGGGACCAAGAGGACAACCTGGTCGCCAGATTTGCCGCGAAAAAAGGATACAGAAGCATTGATTACTTTGTAGGCGCGGCCTTCAGCCAGCACTGTCCATTGACCGGTTTCCGGGTTAGCCACTAGTTCACCGGTCAAACGTTTGCGTTCCGCCGGGCCGATTTGTTTATAAATGAAAGAACCGTTGTGAGTAATGGTTAGTTTGAGAACATCGCCTTCGACCAGTTTGGATTTGCTGGCATAGTTGGCCGGCACTAAATATTCTTGGCCGTCAGCGCCAATCATTTTTTCACCGTCAAACACGCCTTCCAATACCCGTTCGCCACCGGGTAGGATTTCTTCTTGACTGTCAACCGAGAGAGGACTTATTTCTTGCCCGTCTAATAAACGCCGAGCACTGTCCAGTTTGTCTTGAATTTGTGAAAGGAGAATTTTTATTTGTTCTTTTGTTTTTTCATCCATATTTTTGTTTTGGTTTTCAGTTATAGCGACGGCTCAATGACATCGGTTTTTCCCTTACTTTCGGAAACACCCAATTTGGTTCTTTCCAAGATTTCCTGTTCCACTATGTTACGGTCGCGCCCATATTTGAGTCGGGACAATTCTTTGATCATTCGAGCCAGTTCCGGATTTCCCGGCAGAGGCGGGAAAGTATTCATCAGAAAAGGTTTGGAAGCGGTATTATCAATCAAAAGTTTGGTGTACCAAGAATACATGGGGGCGTTGAGAAGATCATACGAACCAAAGGTCGGGGCAAATTCTTTGGCTAGCACTTCGGCGTCGTCGGGTCCGATACGGGCCGAACAAATGGTACCGATGTTGCCAAGAACGGCATTACGGATCGTGGGTTGACCCTTTTCATCCACTAATTGCCCCATGTATTGATGAGCAATAGTTAAATCTAGCCGGTATTTTCTCGCTTCGGACAGAATGGTCGCAATGGAATCAGTGATAAAATTTTGGAACTCATCGATATAAAGGAAAAAGTCTTTACGCTCGGTTTCCGGTAGATCAGCCCGGCCAAGGGCAGCCATTTGCAACTTGGCTACAATGATCAGGCCCAGGAGTTTGGCATTGACTTCGCCGGTTTTACCTTTGGCTAAATTAACTAAAAGGATTTTTTGTTTATCCATGATTTCCCGGAAAGAAAATCCGGAACGTTGCTGGCCCATGATGTTGCGCATCATTTCATTTTCCACAAACCGGCCGACTTTGGAAATGAGGTAGCCAAGCATTTCCGATTTATGGAAATCACTGGTCTTGGCCATTTCTTTTTCCCAGAAAGATCGGACAACTGGATCTTTGAGTTTTTTCAAGTATTGTTTGACATAGGCATCGTCAGTGAACATGCGGGGAATGTCAATTATCGTTCCCGGATTCTCCAAATCCGCCATCAAGGTCAACATCACATTGCGCATGTTGTGTTCAAACATCGGGCCGATCATTTCCGGCGGGAAAAGTTTATAGAAAATGGCGATCATTTCTTGAATGGCAAAGTCTTTTTCATCTTCTCCCCTGGCTTCCAACATGTTGAGGCCGATGGGCCGATCCATATCAGAAGGGTTGAAGATGATGACATCATCTGCCCGCTCCTTGGGAATGTGAGACAGAATGTATTCTACTAAGTCACCATGTGGATCAACGACGCATACCCCGTATCCGTTTTTAATGTCTTGGATGGCGAGACTGGAAATGAAGACAGATTTGCCGCCTCCGGATTTACCAACGATATAAAGATGGCGACGGCGATCTTCTTCTTTTATGAAAACATCAGTGCGGTGGCCGCGATAATCAATGTAACCAAGTTTTAGGCCGGCCGAGGGAAGGTTGGCAGGTGGGGGAGCCCGTCGTCCAGAAAGCCAGCGGATATTAGGTGTTTCGGTAGAGTGTAGGGGTAGATGCCAAAAAGAGGACATCTCTTCGGTATTGAGTAAAAGAGAGCGTTTTTCATTGAAAGAACGATAGATAAAGTCGCGAATGAGATTGGTCTGTTTGCGAGGTAAAGCGACTACCAATTCATTACCATAGCGGTACAGATTGTATTGGCCAAAACTGTTCACCAAATTATCAAGGTGGATTTTAGCTGCTTCCGGACTATCGGAAACGCTCAATAGCCGGACCGTAACATCCATTCCTCCCTTGCTTAATTTTTCTTCAATACCCTTGAGCATTTCTTCTTCCATGGCTGACAATTGGTATCTTTCTTCAAATGGTTTGTCTTTGCTGGTTTCTTTGCGGAATTCTTTGACCGTGTTTTTGAAAGCCCGAGAAAAAGCGCTGCGGTTAATGACATTTTCAAATTTTTCCCCTTTTTTTACATCTCGGACAATCCGTACCCCCCGACGCCGCCATTTGCGGTGGGCACTGCGGACTACAAATTGAACCGCCAGGGAGCTATTATTTTCTTGGACTTTAGACATCGTGTTCAGAACGCCGGCCAAAGGATCAGCGTCCATTTTTTTGTAAGTTTTGAAAGGCATGACAGCAGTCTGGCGGGAGCACAGGTAACTACCAATAATCGTGCTTTTTTCATTGAAGATGTTATAATCAACCATTTCCTCAATTTCCGCGTTAGGAAATTGAGCGTGGATCTGTTCTTCAATAAAAGTACGGCGGCTGGTCGGGACAGCTACATAAAAAGAGATCTGACCATTATGGGCCACAATTTCAAAAGCAAAATTATCAGTGCGGCCGCGGAGCCAATTCATCAAACCGCGCTGGGCACGAAGAGAGGCAAGGGTGGAGAAGAGGGCTTCAGAAATACCGATTTCTTCTTTGACTTTTTCCAGTCGATCTTCTTCTTTTATTTCTCCGCCCTGAGCTTCTGATTTTCTTTCCTTGGGTACGAGGACATTGAGGACAGTGTATTGGAATGACTTGCTTTCCCGTAATTGCGAGCGGAGCAGGGCTCGGGCCAAAAAAAGTCCGGCCGTGATCATTAAACCGAGGAGGGCTAGGCTGAGGATTAGAAAAATTGCCGGATCATTTAAGGGGCTGGAAGGGGACAGGCCGGTTGTCAGCGTCAGCTGAAAAAGCATAATTAGACGCGTTTTTTCAAAGCGAGAATTTTATCAGTTTTTATTTTTGCTTCTTGTTCTAAAAAGAAACGATTGATTCCGGGGAGCATTTTTAACCAATTTAAGAGAAGCTGAAAGATTTTTTTGGTTTTTATCCGGGCTTGGCCGAGCATTTGGTTGATTTCCCAAGCGGTTTCTTCACCACGGAGCTTGAATTCTTGTTGTTGGACGCGGTCTAATTCGCGGTAAACATCTATCAGGTCTTCGGACATGATGTCCTCTATTTTTAAGGTAGTTTCATCTTTTATGGACGGCAAAACTATGGTCCGTTTTTTGCTGGCCCGTAATTTGTTTTTTAGAGCTTCAATGGACTCTTCTAAAAAATTTTCTTTTTCCGATATGGTGGGACCGGTCTCCCGGCTCTCAGTTGGCTGTTCAGGAGAAATGGATAAAGTTTCCGCCGGCCTTTCTGGTTGGATAGTTCTCTCTATTGTTTCTTTGTCTCGTAATTTATCGTAAACAGTATTTGGCATATTCCAAAATTCAGGTACCTTTTGTTTTTGGCTTCCTTGTTGCTATTATACCAGAAAAAATAAAAAAGGGCTATGCGCCCTTTATTTTTTCTCCACAATTTGTCCGTCCGGTGTGTCTTCCACCCGGTAGCCTTTGTTTTCCAATTCCTGGCGCAAGTGATCACTCTCGGTCCAGTTCTTTTTTTGACGAGCTTCCTGGCGTTGTTTGATTAACTTCCGGATTTCATTATCTAATTTTGTCGGCCCAACCTTAGATTGTCCCAAATTCAAGCCAAAAATACGATCAGCTTTTTTCAGAGTCGCGAAGTCCAGGTCATGGTTGTTTAGATATTCCCAAGTGAGGGCCAAGGCTTGCGGAATATCGAGATCATCGTTGATGTGGGTATGGAATTGTTCTTGAAAAGCGCGTATTTTTTCTCGATTAGCCGGATTCTTGTTTTGGCGCAACTGGGCAGCGAGAGCAGTCATTCTTTCCCAGCCTGCCTGAGCAGCTTTGACAGCTTCTAAAGAGAAGTGTTGCTGTTTTCGATAATGGGTTTGAAGAAGGAAATAGCGATAGGCGAGAGGATTAATGCCTTGTTTTTGTAAATAGGCCAAGGTCAGGAAATTATCCCCGGATTTAGCCATTTTTTCTTTGTCAGTCACTAGAAATTCGTTGTGCAGCCAGTATTTTACCCAGGGTTTTTTACCGGTAGCGGTTTCACTTTGGGCGATTTCATTGGTGTGGTGGACAGGTATGTGATCAATTCCACCGCAATGAATATCGAATTGTTCACCTAGATATTTCATCGCCATAGCCGAACATTCCAGGTGCCAGCCCGGGAAACCTAAGTGACCAAAAGCTTTCCATTCCATTTGTCGCTTGGCTGTGGCCGGAGAAAATTTCCACAAAGCAAAATCATGGGGATTTTTTTTCTCCCCCAGTCCGACTCGGGCTCCAGCTTTCAGTTCCTGGTTTTCCAGATTAGCCAGTTGGCCGTAATGGTGGATTTTGGTAGTGTCGAAATATATACCATCGTTGGTCGTATAAGTGACGCCCTTGGCTATTAATTGTTTAACTAATTTTATTTGTTCTCGAATGTGGTCAGTGGCTCGACAATATTTGTCCGGCGGCTGAATATTGAGGAGCCGGAGGTCATTTTTGAAGGCTCGAATGTAGAAGTCAGCTACTTCCCAGGCGGTTTTCCCTTCGCGTCTAGCTCCCTTTTCCAGCTTGTCCTCGCCCTCATCTGCATCAGAAGTCAAATGGCCGACATCGGTGATATTCATAATATGGCGTAGGCGATAGCCGTTGTCGATCAAGACTCGCTTTAGTAAATCTGAAACTACATAGGCGCGGAGATTCCCCAGATGAGCGTAATTGTATACTGTGGGGCCGCAGGTATAGATACCGATGCGCGGTCGGCCACCAAAAAGACCACCCCGTTTTTTGCAAGGGATGAAGTTTTCTTTTTGATGGTGGAGGGTATTATAGAGAGAAAGCATAGGGAAACTGGAATAATTATGGCAAATTTTTCCCAGGTTGTAAAGAAAAAGTTCAAGCTTTGGCAGAAGTGTGATATAATGTATTTAAGGAATTTAATCTCATTATTATGAGCTGGTTTGGAAAAACCGAAGGATATTTGGGCATAGATATCGGCGCGCACGGAATAAAATTAGTAGAATTACACAAGACCAAGGGGCGTCCTCAATTGTGGACTTATGGCCTAGCTAATGAAGAATTAGATATTCATTTACCAACAACCGAAAAGACAGCAGAGCAATTATTGTCAGAAGGAAGTCTGGTGATTGATGATCCAAAAAAGAGAAATCTATTGATGGGCAAAGCGGATTTACCATCTTTGGAAGATCCGCGGATCGACCGCTATGCGCAATTATTGAAAGATTTGATGGCAACGGCCAAGGTTCAGAGTCGTCAAGCCACGGCCAGTTTGCCGGTTTCTTATGTTTTCCACACTGTTTTGACCATGCCGAGACTGGAAGACAAAGACGTGGAAAGGGTGGTAAAGGCGGAAGTGGCAAAAATGTTGCCTCGGCCCTTGGATGAGATGCAAATTGTTTTTCAGAAATTACCTTCATTAACTGTCCCAAAAGCCGGGGAAAAGGCAGTGGAAAAGTATATGCGGGTCCTGGTTACGGCGGCACCACGGGTTTTGATTCAGTTTTATACAGCTATTTTTCAACGGGCCGGCTTACAGCTACAGGAATTGGAAACCGAGGCTTTTGCCTTGGAGCGGTCATTGGTGGGCCGAGATCAGGCGACAGTGATGGTAATTGATATTGGGGCCGAGAGAACAAATTTTTTTATCATTGATCAGAGTTTGCCGCTGACGCACCGAAGCATCAGCACTGGGGGCCGGATGGTGGATATGATTTTGAGCCGGACTTTGGGACTGCCGGAAGAGGAGATTGGCCAGGTGAAAAAAGATTTGTCCCGTTTGCCCAAACTGGATGCCAGCCTTTTCAGTTCCATTGTGGATCCGATTGTCAAAGAAATAGAGTATAGTTTTGATCTGTTCGTCAAACAATCCGGAAATGAAAGTAAACGGACAGAAAAGATTATTCTCACTGGTGGTTCGTCTACCCTTCCTTTTATCA
This sequence comes from Patescibacteria group bacterium, assembly GCA_035290345.1. Lineage (GTDB taxonomy): Bacteria > Patescibacteriota > Patescibacteriia > Magasanikbacterales > UBA922 > DATDUP01. The sequence goes on along the minus strand of DATDUP010000019.1, from coordinate 3,048 downwards.
AAGAAGAGATCAGCCGACATTTTCCGTTGCGAGTCTTTGTCGGCGATCCCTGGGCTAGACTAGTCTATCAAGACGGTTTGCGTCCAGTTTTGGACAGTCTGGGTCCGCGAATGGCGGTCAGTATCGGGTTGGCCTTGCGTAAATTTTGATTTAGCTATCCACAGTGGTTTTGGTTTCTGAGAAGGATTTGTTATAATATCCACACCATCTCCCTAATCTTTATCTATGGCAGCAGAAAAAGTAGGAGTATTATTGGTTGAAGATGATGTTTTTTTAGCCAATATTTATAAGACCAAGTTTGAGATGGAGGGGTTTAACGTCTTTTTAGCGGAAAATGGTGAAGCCGCTTTGGAAGAAGTGAAGAAAAAGAAACCAGAAATCATTCTCTTAGACATCCTTTTGCCTAAATTGGACGGATTTGCTGTCTTGGAAAAAATTAAAGCCGACAAAACTACCAAGGATATTCCAGTAATCCTTTTGACCAATCTAGGGCAAAAAGATGATGTGGAAAAGGGTTTGGAAATGGGTGCGGTTGATTATTTGATTAAAGCCCATTTTAAACCATCCGAAGTGGTGGATAAGGTAAAGAAAGTTTTAAAAAAGACAAAATAAATATCTATAACCCGAAAGGGGGTGAAAACATGAATAAAAAAGGTTTCACATTAATTGAATTGCTCGTGGTGATCGCTATTATCGGCCTACTTTCAACTTTGGCCGTAGTCGCTTTAGGGTCAGCGCGAGAGAAATCCCGCGATGCCAAACGTTTGTCCGACTTGAAACAAGTCCAGACCGCGTTGGAATTGTACTATACTGATAACAGTTCCTACCCCACGGCCGCATCCTCTACCGTAATTGGTACTGGTTCTTACGCTTGTTTAAATGCTAGTGGTTGGGCCGAGGCTGGTTGCGCGGATGCGTTTATGGGCCAAGTGCCAACAGATCCGGGTTCTAGCGACTATGCTTATACTTCGGCTGACGGTACGACCTACACCTTGACGGCGACTCTGGAAGGGACGATGAATAATCTGACCGGTACAGTTCAGGCCAGTCCGTCTGGGATTGCCAATCAATAAACAGGATAGCGAATAAGGATTACATGTAGTCATTATGCACGCACCCCCTTTGCTCGGGGGTGCGTTTTTGCTATAATAACCCTACTATCCTATGTCTCTAGACATAATATTTTATTTAATCATATTCACTTGCGGCCTGTGTTTTGGCAGTTTTTTGAATGCCTGGGTTTTTCGAGTGCGAGAGAATATGCGCATCACTCAGGGCCGGTCCATGTGTCCAGCTTGTCATACTCAATTAGCCTGGTATGACAATATTCCGGTTTTTAGCTTTCTTCATCTGGGTGGTCGGTGCCGGACTTGCCGGTCTAAGATTTCCAGTCAGTATATTATAGTGGAATTAATCATTGGTATTCTTTTCGTGTTTGAGGCTTGGAATCATAATATTCTCTCGAATTTTCTTTCCCCGGAATTGGTTCGCGACTGGGCAATCATCTTTTTTTTAGCTTTTATTTTTTTGTACGATTGGAAATACCAAGAAATTGTGGATTTTACCACGATTCCAACCAGCATTATCTTGTTTTTAATGTCTGTGGCCAGCGGTTGGCATACTTGGCAGAGCCTGTTTTTGGGAATTTTAGTGGGTGGTGGTTTTTTTCTATTGCAGTATTTAATTTCCAAAGGACGTTGGATTGGAGGCGGGGATGTGCGTTTAGGTATGTTTATAGGCGTGATCCTTGGCTGGCCGAATATTATTGTTAGTTTGTTCCTAGCTTATGTCTTGGGGGCGTTGGTCAGTTTGATTCAAGTGGCTAGACAAAAAAAAGAATTTGATAGTCAAGTGCCTTTTGGTGTTTTTTTGACCGTGGCGACTTTGGTCGCCATGACCTGGGGTGACCAGTTAGTGGGTTGGTATTTGGGTTTGATTAAATAGTATGGCCGGTGGGAATGAAAATAAAAAGCGGGTAGAAAGATTGCAGAAACAGATTGATGATCTTCGTTATCGTTACCATGTTCTCAATGATCCGGAAGTGACGGACCAAATGTATGAAGGATTAGTCGCGGAGTTACGGAAGATAGAGGCTCAACATCCGGATTTGATTACTCCGGATTCGCCGACTCAGCGAGTGGCTGGCCAGCCTTTAGCGGAATTCACGAAAGTGACTCATCAAGTGCCTCAGTGGTCTTTCAACGATGCTTTTGATGAAAAAGAAATGGGCGAGTGGTTGGAAAGAGTGGAAAACTTTTTAGAAAAAGAAATAGGCCAGAGACCGACCGATTTAGAATATGTCTGCGAATTGAAAATTGATGGTTTACACATCGTTCTCACCTATGAGGATGGTTTGCTGGTGCAGGCGGCCACGCGCGGGGATGGTCGAGTAGGAGAAGACGTTACTCAGAATATCAAAACGATTCAATCCGTACCCTTGAGATTAAAGCAAGCGGTCAGTTTGATCGCCGAAGGTGAAGCCTGGTTAAGTCAAGAAACTTTGAAGCGGATTAATCAGGAAAGAAAAAAAAGCGGGCAGCCTTTGTTTGCGAATCCGCGGAACGCTGCCGCTGGTGCTATTCGGCAACTTGATCCTCAAGTGGTGGCCCAACGAAAACTCCAATTGACGGTCTATGATATTTCCGGCGGTCTCATTCCAGAGACGCAAGAAAAAGAATTGCGCCTTTTGTCGACCTTGGGTTTTTTTACAGATACAAACTGGCGACCAGTAAAATCACTCATTGAGATCATGCAGTTTTACCGTCATTGGGAAAAACAGCGACTGACAATGAAATTTTGGTTGGATGGGGTTGTGATCAAGGTAAATCAAAAAAAATACCAAGATTTACTGGGTTATACCGGCAAAGCCCCGCGTTGGGCGATTGCTTTCAAATTTCCAGCTGAACAAGCAACGACAGTGATTAAAGATATCTATGTCCAGGTTGGCCGTACGGGTGCGCTTACCCCGGTGGCTTTGATGGAACCAGTGGCCTTGGCCGGGACAACGGTGACTCATGCCACTCTGCATAATTTTGAAGAAATCAAAAG
>DATDUP010000018.1:0-35902 GCA_035290345.1 Patescibacteria group bacterium | reverse complement strand
TACTTTCCCTGCTTGGCTTTCCTTTTGTGGAGAAAGTAGATAATAATGATAATAGTTAAACATTACGATAATGGCTAATAAAGCAAAAGTAATAAGATCGCAGAAAAAACCTTTGTATTCAACAAGAATTGCCAGACGTTGCTGGCGCTGTGGCCGCAAGAGGGGGTTTATGAGAAAATTTGGCCTGTGCCGCATCTGTTTTCGCGAACTGGCCAATGCCGGTCTTTTACCAGGCGTGCGGAAATCAAGCTGGTAAATATTTATAATGTAAATGTCAAATATCTTATGATGACTGATCCGATCGCTGACATGCTAACCCGCATTCGCAATGCGCAAATGGCGCACCGGGCACACGTCTCCATTCCTGCTTCCAAACTAAAGAAGGGGATCGCGGAGTTGTTGAGCCGGGAAGGCTATGTGGGTAAAGTGGAAGAAAAAAAGGACGAAAAAGGGCCGGTATTAGAGGTGGAATTAAAATACAACAACCGCCAGCCAATGATTCGTTCTTTGGACCGGGTGAGCAAACCTGGCCGCCGTGTATATATCAAAGCTGAATCCATGCCCAAAGTCTTGAATGATTATGGTGTGGCGATATTATCTACTTCGGTGGGTTTGATGACTAACAAGCAGGCGCGCCGGCAAGGGGTAGGCGGAGAATTAATCTGCACTGTTTACTAAATATATGTCACGTATTGGCAAGCAAATTTTAAAGATCCCCACTGGTGTTACCGTAGAAATCAAAGATAAGGAAATAGTGGTGAAAGGTCCAAAGGGAGAACTACGTCGTGTTCTTAATCCTTTGGTGACGATAAAAATCGAAGCTAACGAAGTGACAGTTGATGTTCAGAACAAAGAAGAGAAGAAAGAACGATCACTGTGGGGTACTTATGCCGCCCATATCAAAAATATGATTGTGGGTGTGACTGGCGGTTTTCGTAAGGAATTAGAAATCAATGGTGTCGGTTACCGGGTCGCCATGCAGGGCAAGGATTTGAAGTTGGATGTGGGTTTTTCTCATCCGGTTATTTATAAAATTCCAGCGGAAGTAACTGCGGCTGTAGAAAAGAACGTTATCAAATTAGAAAGCGCGGATAAGGAGTTACTAGGTGCGACCGCCGCTGGGGTGCGTAATGTTCGTCTACCTGAACCATATAAGGGTAAGGGAATTAAATATGCTGAAGAACAGTTACGCCACAAGGCAGGTAAAGCCGCGGCTGGGGCCAAAAGTTAAATAATATGACTAAGATTACCAAACAACAAACCAGGGCTAGACGGCAACGGCGGGTCCGGGCGCGGGTAACGGGCATTGCTCAAAAACCTCGCCTCAATGTTTTTCGTAGCCTAGATAAAATTTACGCGCAATTAGTGGATGATGAAAGTAGCAAGACTTTGGTGTCTATTTCCAGCTTGAAACCAATCAAAGGAGAAGCGGGTGAAAGAAAGGGGAAGGTGGCCGAAAGCTATCTAGTGGGAAAGACCTTGGCGGAAAAGGCGAAAGAAAAGGGAATATCCAAAGTAGTGTTCGACCGAGCCGGTTATCGCTATCATGGCCGAGTCAAAGCCGTGGCTGAAGGTGCGCGTGAAGGCGGTCTCCAATTCTAATCTCAATGCATATGTTAAAAGGTAAAAATAATCGAGGTAAATTTAAAAAAGAGAGACCAGAATTTGACCAAAACATCATTGATTTAGCGCGCGTCACTCGCGTAACCAAAGGTGGTAAGCAATTAAGCTTTCGGGCTTTGGTTTTGATTGGCGATCGTAAGGGTCGGGTCGGCTATGGCGTAGATAAAGGTAAAGATGTACAATTGGCAGTGAATAAGGCTGTCAATCAGGCTAAGAAAAATCTCATTACCGTTCCTTCTGTGTACGACACTATTCCTCATCGGGTGGAAGCGAAATACAATGCCGCTGTGATCATGTTGAAACCCGCTCCCAAGGGTTCAGGTATCATCGCCGGCGGAGCTGTGCGCAATATTTTAGAGTTGGCAGGTGTGGCCAATGCTTCGGCGAGAATCTTAGGACGTACGGGTAGTCCGATGAACAATATCAAAGCCGCGTTTCTCGCTCTACAATCTTTTAAACCAATTCGTTTTCGACAGGAAAAAGGCGTGGCTAAGGTGGAAGGTGAGAAAGGGACTGAACCAAAAGTGACCTCCAACGAACAGGAAGACAAGAAAAAATTAGGGGGCCCAAAAAAGAAAGTTGAAGAAAAAAAGAAAATAGAGAAAACTAACGAATAATATGGCGTTATTACCAGGAACAATTAAACCGGCATCTGGATCACGAAAGACAGTGAAACGATTGGGCCGAGGCAATTCTTCTGGCCACGGTACATCTTCTAGTCGTGGTGGCAAGGGTCAGACCGCCCGGTCTGGTGGTAAGAGCCGAACCCATATTCGGGCTTTTCGTCCCTCTCTTTTGAAGATACCTAAAGTGCGCGGTTTTCATTCTCGGTTTACCAAAAGAGAGACCGTTTCTCTGACAGTATTAGAAAAAGTGGCTAAAGAGAAAATTCTCATTACTCCTGCTTTTCTTGCTAAAGCGGGTGTGGTTAGTCATCCAGAGAACGGGGTGAAAATAATGGCTGTGGGTGTTCTGACCAAGAAATTAGAGATCAAGGATTGTTTCGCTAGCCAGGCGGCTGTAGAAAAGATAGAGAAAGCTGGCGGTAAAATTAGTTTTTAAAGTCCAGGCTGTTGATTCAGCCTGTTTTTCTCTTACCTTATGTGGGAAAAATTTCAGCGTATTTGGAAGATAAAAGATTTGCGCAACAATATTTTATTTGTGCTGGCCATGTTGGTCATTTTTCGCTTTGCGGCCCATATCCCCATTCCTGGTATTGATGTAGAGAATTTACAGAAGTTTCTCGGGGGTAACCAAATTCTTGGCCTCTTAAATATTTTTTCTGGTGGTACCATGGAAAATTTTTCCATTATCATGTTGGGCGTGGCTCCGTACATTACTGCTTCCATCATTTTTCAGTTATTGACCATGGTCGTACCACGTTTAGAAGAAATGGCAAAGGAAGGGGAAAGCGGACAAAAGCGGATAAACATGTATACTCGTTTGGCCACCGTTCCCCTGGCTCTGTTGCAAGCCTTCAGTATGATCAAACTCTTGGGCCAGTCGCAGTATCAAATCATACCTTCTCTCACCTATTTCAAACTTTTCACCATCATGTTGACCATTACCGCGGGTACAGTTTTCTTGATGTGGATTGGTGAATTAATTTCTGAAAAAAAAGTTGGCAATGGTATTTCCTTGCTCATTTTTGCCGGTATTATTTCTGGTCTACCGCCAGTGGTCCAGAATGCCATTGTCAATTATACGAGTGCTGATCTCTATACCTATGGTTTGTTTGTGGCCATCGCCATTGCGACCATCGCCGGAGTGGTAATCATCACTGAAGGCCAACGGAATATACCAATCAGTTATGCCAAGCAAGTGCGGGGAAACCGCATGTATGGAGGAGCAAATACCCATTTGCCATTGCGGGTAAATATGGCCGGGGTGATCCCGATTATCTTTGCCATCTCTATTATTCTGTTTCCTTCCATGATTGCCCAGTTGTTGACTGGTAGGGGCGGTTGGTTGGGGGCATTGGCGCAGGGGACAGTTAATTTGTTCAACAATCAGCTATTCTATGGTCTCCTGTATTTTGTTCTCGTCTTTGGTTTCACCTATTTCTATACCGCTGTGATTTTCCACCCTCAGAAGATCGCGGAGAATTTACAACGCCAGGGTGGGTTTATCCCCGGTATCAGACCAGGCAAACAGACAGAAGAATATTTGGGCCGGACTATGAATCGTTTGATTTTCGTTGGCGCTTTGTTTCTGGGTATCATTGCCATTCTACCTTTAATTTTACGTGCTTTTACTGGTACGCAATCATTGGTAATCGGTGGTACCAGCTTATTGATCGTGGTTTCGGTAGCGATTGAAGTAGCCAAGCAGATTAACTCGCAAGTTGAAATTCACGAATACGATCGAATGTAAAAAATACTCTAAACAACAGCCCTGGACATCAGGGCTGTTTTGTTGCTATAATAATTAGGCTAAAATAAGCCTTTTTATATACTATGTCAATCTTTGGAACAATCTTTGGTAGTACAAAAAAATACTCTACTCAAGAAGAGACTTTAACCAATGAGGAGATAAAAAAGATGGTTTCCCGTCTTCGGATCAGGACCTTGGACCAAAAAGAAGAAGATCTAATAGAGCAGGCAATCGCTGCCCGTAGGCAAGGAGACGGTAAGATCTCTCTCCAACAAATTCATGAGGTCCTGACTAAACTAAAGAATCAACACAGTATCAGTGATAATGATCGGCGGGCTTTAATGGAAGTTTTTACCGAATATCTAGAACAAAAATAAGGTTATGAAAAGGATTATTATTCTTTTGGGGGTACCGGGGAGTGGCAAGGGAACGCAAGCCCGGCAATTATCATTGCGCCATAATTACGGCCATATTTCCACCGGCGACCTGTTGCGGGCTTTGGACAAGGATCCGCAGGCTGACCCAATAGACAAACAAAAGCTGGCGGATATGAAAGCCGGTAAATTAGTGGCCGATGATTTAATCTATAGACTGGCTTTTGCGGCAATGGATAGGTATTTGGAGCAGGGTCAAGGAGTGGTGTTAGATGGCGCCATCCGTAATCTTGAGCAGGCCCGGAAATATCAGGAATATTTTCAAAACAAAGGTTTGACAAAAGAAGTGGTGGCCATTGAGATTAGGCTTTCTGATGAAACTAGTTTTTTACGTTTGACTCGTCGCAAAATTTGTCCCCAATGCGGATTCATCCTTCCCTATTCTCCCGACAATGAAAGAATAACTCAGTGCCCAGAATGCAGCCAGGTTTTAGAGGTACGGAGTGATGATAATCCAGATACAGCCAAGAAAAGGATTGAAGAACAAGGCAATATTGCTCTTCGCCCCATTCTTGATTATTACCAGCAGCTAGGTATTTTGGCCGTAGTGAATGGCGAAGTCGGGATTGCTGAAGTGGACAAAGAGATCGAGAAGATTTTAGTTGGTTGATATGGGTTATCATAAAAATGAACAAGAGATAAGATATATTTTAGAGGGAGGAAAGATTTTAGGTCAGATTTTGGATAAATTAGCTGAGATGTCTGTGGCCGGAGTTTCGGCTTTTGCCATTGACCAAGAAGCAGAAAAATTAATTAGACAAGCCGGAGGACGCCCGGCTTTCAAGGGTTTTCGGGGTCGGAAAAGTGAACCGCCTTTTCCGTCTACGATTTGTGCTTCTCTTAATGATGAATTGGTGCATGGGGCTGCTAGTCCAGACAAGGTTCTCAAAGATGGAGATTTGTTCAGTATTGATATTGGCATGCAATATCCAGTCAACTGTGGCTGGGGAGAGGGAGAAAATGGTTTCTTTACCGATACAGCCATTACTGTGCCTGTCGGACGGATTTCCGGACAAAATCGACAGCTGCTTTCAGTGACTAAGCAGGCCTTGAAGGTAGGTATCAGGGCTGCTCGGGCTGGCAAGACAGTGGCGGATATTGGCCAGGCGATTGAAAAGTATGTAAAACCTTATGGTCTGGGTATTGTGCGAGATTTAGTCGGACATGGGGTTGGACATGGGGTGCATGAGGAACCGCGCGTTCCCAATTACTATGATCCTCAATTGCGGGTTTGGAAACTGGAGCCAGGAGTGGTGTTGGCCATTGAACCAATGATTACTTTAGGTAGCTGCGAAGTGCGCACTGCAGCCGATGGTTGGAGTGTTTTGACTAAGGATGGTTGTTGGTGCGCTCATTTTGAACATACTATTGTTATCACTGACAGTGGCGTCCAAATTGCCACCAAGCGGCCGAGTGAGAAGTAAAAAGACAAGTATATGAAGATTTTGGGAGTAGATTACGGCAAAAAAAGAATTGGTTTAGCTTGGGTCGATATTGATTTGGGGGTGGTTTTACCTTATGGCACTGTAGAAACCGAGGCTGATCTTTTTACTTTGATTATTAGAGAGAAGATAAATCGGGTGGTCTTGGGTCTACCCCTGGCACTTTCTGGTGAAGATACCCCCTGGACAAAGACCGTGAGGCTTTTGGCCCGGAGGATTGTCCAGGAAACAAGAGTGCCAGTGGATTTGTTTGATGAAAGGTTTTCTTCGGCTTTAGCTGATAATTTGGGAGGAAGCGTGGGGCGTGATGAAAAAGCCGCCATGGTAATCCTCACCGACTATTTGGAAAGGAGGAAGCGGTAATATATGCAGGCTTTGGTTTTACAGCGACGCGAGATAGGGGAGTATGATCAGATCATCTCATTGTATACAGAAGAGAGGGGAAGGGTGGACCTGTTGGCAAAGGGAGTAAAAAGGATTACAAGTAAAAATTCGGCTCATTTGGAGCCGTTTTCTTTGGTTCAGGTTGATTGGGTCAGGGGCAAGGAATTAGACCGGCTTTTGACCGCCCAATCCCTACAAGTGTTCTCTCCAATCAGGAAAGATGGTCAGAAATCTTGGTTAGCCAGTGCGATGATGAGCGTATTAGCCAGGGTTTTGTCTCCGGGTGAAAAAGATCCCAGACTATTTGCTTTGGTCGTCCAATGGTTGGATTTGTTAGCTACCGTTCCCCAAACCAGCGATCTTTTCGCTGATGCCTTGGTGTTACGAGTATTATCAATTTTAGGATTTAGTCCGGAATTAACAAAGTGCGCGGATTGCGGCCAGCCTGTGGCCAAGAATTTTGTTGATGAAAAAGGCGGGTTAGTCTGTGATCAGTGTCGAGGAACGGCTCAGGGTACTCTATTGTCTGGAGAGGAAATAGTTGATCTACAACTCCTTTGTTTTGCTTCTTGGGAGCAGATTTTTTCGCTAAATTTAGCCAAAATAACACATAAACGAATACATGACCTTGTTTACCATTTTTTGTGTTTTGTGACGGAGAAATCTTTACCGGATTGGAAAACAAACTTGACGATAATTCATTAGCCTGTTATTGTAACTACATATGATGCAGAGACGAGAAAACAATAATCATAACAATAATGACGCCTAGGGCGGAGATGTTGTTATTATTCTAGAACATTTCCGCTCATTGCGGATTTTTTGTTTATATTCCCTGATAGTTCAATTGGGAGAACGCTGCGCTGTTAACGCAGGAGTTCCAGGTCCGAATCCTGGTCAGGGAGCCAAGGTTTTAAAACCTCAAAAATCAGCCTATTGAAGCTGATTTTTTGGTTCGAACTTTTCTATGTAGACGGGTTTATTATAAATAAAAAATCACCATTTTCAGATGATTTTTTATCGAAAAATCGCTTCTACACAGTGGTTACTTGAAAAAATATTTTATTATCATATTCCCAATTTTTTTGCCACATAATCCACGTCTTTATCGCCTCGCCCTGATAAATTAACAATAATTATTTCTTCTTTCGTCAAAGTAGGCGCAAATTTTATGGTATGAGCAATAGCATGCGCACTTTCTAAGGCGGGGATTATTCCTTCCGTTTTGCTTAGAGTTATAAATGCCTCCAGCGCCTCTGTGTCATTTGCCGTCACATATTTTACTCGATTCGTGTCTTTTAAGTATGCGTGTTCTGGACCAACACCGGGATAATCCAGACCGGAAGCGATGGAATGAACCGGGAGCGGTTCTCCTTTTTCATCTTGAAGCAAGTATGTTATCATGCCATGAATTTGTCCGGGTTTCCCCAGTGTTAAAGTAGCCGCATGTTCTCCCGGTTTAAAACTTTTACCAGCTGGTTCCACACCAATCATTTGCACTTGTTTATCAGGTAAAAATTCATTAAATAAACCAATTGCGTTTGATCCCCCACCAACGCAAGCGATTAAATAATCAGGGAGTCTATTTTCCTTGGCCGTTATTTGTTGTTTTGTTTCTTTACCAACAATCGACTGGAAATCACGAACCATCATAGGATATGGGTGAGGACCTACTACAGAGCCAATACCAAAAAATATCTCTTGTGGATTAGCAAGATACGCCATAAAGGCACTGTCCACTGCATCTTTCAAACATCTTCCACCTTGGTTCACCTCCACAATTTTTGCACCCAATAATTTCATGCGAATTACGTTTGGATGCTGTTTGGCTACATCGATTGAACCCATGTGTATTTCACATTCTAACCCAACAATGCTAGCGGCTGTTGCCAATGCTACTCCATGTTGGCCGGCGCCGGTTTCTGCCAAAAGTTTCTTTTTACCCATGCGTTTTGCAAGCAAGGCTTCTCCCAAAGTGTGATTGATCTTGTGCGCGCCAGTGTGATTCAAATCTTCCCGTTTCAAATAAATTTTTGCTCCGCCCAATTTTTTTGTTAATCGCTCCGCATAATACAGGGGTGATGGTCGACCCACATAGTTAGACAAGAGTTCTTGGTATTCTTTTAGGAATTTTCCGTCATTCTTGGCTTCTTCATAGGCCAAGGCGACTGCATCTAAGATATTTTTTAATTGCGGAGGTACTATTTGTCCGCCGTATTCTCCAAAATATCCATTTTGCGGAAGGGTTTGATAATTTATCGAGTTGTTCATATAATGAAAAGTTAAAATTTAGTAAATGAAACAGTTTAGTTGTACTTCGCCATCTAAATAGAGAATAATTGTGATAAAGTGATTTCATAAAATAAATAAAAAACTGCCGGTATAGGCAGTAGAGATAATAAATACCAAAATTACTGCCTATCACCAAGCAGTCCACCAAGAGTTATTTTTTACAGTCATTCTATTCATGGTTTCAGTATATCATAATAATTTTTTAATGCAAGTACGGTACTATAAGAAAAGTTTTGAAGCCGTCTACATATGCGAGCCAAATTGGGTGTTGTGAATCTGTTATCTAAGCATCTGTTCAGTCGGCATGCTCATCTATAATGTGCGAAGACGGAGTTGTGTCTAGGTGCCCTTAATAGAATCAAGATTAATGGCCACGGCCACGGAAACGCCGTGGTCGTGGCTGATGCTTACCTCAACGTTTCTCTTTTCATTTTGGATTAAGGCAATTGGCTGTCCTCCCTCTGAATGTATAATCTGAATCTTATCAAATCGACCTACGAATTCCCCTCCCAATGCTTTCATGACAGCTTCTTTGGCTGCAAAAATACCAGAGAGGTGTTCTTCTGGGTTCGCCTTGCCAAAAGAGTATCCCCATTCTCCCTGGGTAAAATATTTTTCCCAGTAAGGAAAATCCTCTTTTTTTAGTTTGACGAATCTGGCTGTATCGGCTATGTCTATGCCTATCATAAGTTTGTTGGGTAGTCTTTAAAAAATAGACAACAGTGGTAGTCTGATTAAGATGATAACTAAACTTCCTCTTAAAATCAAGTTTGGACATGATTGTTTGGGGAAATATAATGTGTTAAAGTAAGGGTTGTTAGTGGCGACGGGGGACAGGCCACGATCGCCCCACCCGTCTGACTCTTGCTATTTTTTGGTGGATGGTGTAGACTTCCCTTTCTATCTATTAATTAACATAAAATATATGGGTAAGTTTGAACGTGGTAACAGGGGCCGGAGAGATTTCGGGGGGCGCGGTTTTGCCGGTAGAGACGGTGGCCGACCTACCATGCACCAAGCAGTTTGTGGTGAATGTGGTAAAGATTGTGAAGTTCCGTTTAAGCCGACAGGGAGTCGCCCTATTTTTTGTAGCAATTGTTTTGGAGCGCAAAAAGGGGGAAACTCTTCTGATCGACCGGCTAGGAATAATTTTTCTCGGCCCAGCTTTAGGGACGGCAAGAGACCGATGTTTGATGCGGTTTGTGAGAAGTGTGGTCATGATTGCCAAGTGCCATTTCAGCCGACTCCGGGCAAGCCAGTTTTTTGTAGTAATTGCTTTGAAAAAGGCGGTAGTACCGGTGGCCGGAATACTGAACACTATAAAGAACAGTTTGAAATTATCAATGCTAAATTAGAGAAAATAATGAAGGCCTTAAGCATCGGTTCTTCTTCGTTGGTAATAGAAGAAAAGGTTGAAAAAGCGAGTGAAGAAAAAAATAAAAAGAAACAAAAGGCTTTTTCATCTAAAAAAATAGTGGCGAAGAAAAAGATTGCCAAGAAGAAGAAATAAAGAAAAGATGGAAAATTGTCAGCGGAGGAATCTGGGGATTGTGTGGGGATTTGACAAGTTTGAGCTTTTCTGCTATAATGCCCCCATAATCATAGAAAAGTAGTCGGTTTCTCTAGATTACCTTAATCAATAATATCAAATTTGCTATGAAAGGTACTATCAAAACGATAGTGGCTGACAAGAATTTTGGCTTTATCACTCCCGAGGGCGGAGACAAAGACATCTTCTTTCATGCGACTTCTTTGAATGGTGTAGAATTCAGCCAGTTAAAAGCTGGTGATGCCGTGAGCTTTGACGTTGAGGACACTGAAAAAGGTCCTCGCGCTACCAATGTTGTCTTGGCCTAACCATCCGAAAATAAAAAGACCGCTTAATCGCGGTTTTTTTATTTTATTTCTATTATCTTATACTCTTTGACTTTTTCTTTTGATCCGATTTTTACCTTTTCTCCTACCTTTTTCCCTAACAAAGCCCGGCCCAGGGGGGAGTTTTGGGAGATGATATTTTTATTAGGATCAGTTTCTGCCGAACCAAGGATGGAGAAAGTTTTTAGTTGGTTGGGAGCAGAATTGCTGGGGCTGTTATTTATCTCAACAGTCACCGCATGCCCGATTTGGACGGTACTATTGTTATGATTCAGTTTAATGATTTCAGCATTTTTTAACGTGTTCTCAATTTCCAGTATTTTGTTATTGATCCCACGCAGCCGGCCTTTGGCTAGTTGGTATTCCACATTTTCTGAAAAATCTCCAAATTCAGCCAATCTCGCCACTTCGGCAGCGGCTGGGTGGCGATTTAGAAGAAGCTGCCTCAGTTTGTTTTGTAGTTCTTCAAATTTAGCCTTAGTCATGGCTGGATCAGGCTTTTGGATCATGTATTTACCTGGTTTGCGGTAAGGGAGGCGCATAATAATTACTGATTAATTAAAGTCGCGGTAAAAGCAAAAATTAATCAAAGCTAGAGAATCGTCTTCGAGGCTGCTTTATTTATAATCAAGGTCAGGAAAATCTGGTTATCTTCTTTTACACACTCCCTGGTTGAGATAGGAAAGAACTTCTTTAGAATAAGGTGAGTAGTTAACAAAATAATCAATTTGCGAAAACAAATATTCTAATGGAGCGCCGCAATCTAAATAGTGACCGTCAGGGATAATTTTTGCCAATAATCCAGTCTCTTTTTTCATGTTATTGATAATATCAGTGAGCCACAATTCCCCGTTTTTTCCGGGTTTAGTTTCATCTAGAGCAGAAAAAATTTGAGGGGGGAGAATGTAGGCACCGTGTGCAGCAAAGGAGGAAGGTTCTTTTCCTGGTTCTGGTTTTTCGATAATGTTAAGAATCTCTTTAATTTCTTTTTCCCCTGGAATGTCATTTAGTTCTGCCATTCCGTAGCGCTGTCTTTTGGCTACATCAGTAATCTCGACGGCAGAAATCACTGGCTTTCGATATTTGTAGTAGGCTTCCAAACATTGTTTAAGTCGCGGTTTTTTCTTTGAAAAGATGATTTCGTCTGACCAAATTAGTGCAAACGGGCCCTCGCCAATTAGATGGCGGGCCGCTTGAAGAGCGCCACCGTTACCAAATGGTGGTTTGGTATAAACAAAACTAAATTCAGCCAGTTTAGTGATTGCTTGTAATTGTTGTACTTGAGCTTTTTTATTTTTACGAAAGAAATAGTCCTCTAAAATTTCATTAGAGGAGAAAAAGCTTTCAATTGATTGTTTGTGATGAGAAACAACAAAAATGATATTTTGGATACCCGAAGCAACCGCTTCTTCTACAACATGTAAAATAACTGGTTTGTGACCAAGGGGAAACATTTCTTTTGGTATACTTTTGGTTCCAGGTAGGAAACGGGTGCCCCAACCTCCGGCGGGAATGATGGCAGTGGTAATTGGTTTCATAAATTTAGATAAGTTTCATCATCTCTTTTACGATTTTAGCATGTCTGATTTCATCAGCGATGAGTTTTTTGAGGAGTTTTTTTGATTTTTGATCTGGGACTAGTTTGATTAATCGGCGTCCTCCGTTTTTCATAGTAATCTCTACTTCGTAAAGCTGGAGAAAGAAATTACGGTAATCTTTTTTAGTAAACATATTATTGAGTCCGGATGTATTTAATATAGGATTCTTCTATTTGTCCAAGCCAAAGGATATGTTCTTCCGACTCTCTTTCTAGAATTTTTAATCTGTCAATAATTTTTTTTCTTTTTAAAACAGGTAGCCCTGACCAAAAAAGAGTTTGCTCAATGTGAGTAACATAAAGAGGAATGGCCATCTCTTCTTTAATCTTGGCCTCGCGAATTTCTTGAAGGACGATTTGGGGATCAGGTGAGACTAGTTTTTTCTTTTTCATATGTTTAAGTATTTGTTTAAGGTTTTTTCCACCATCTTGGGGCTTGTGTTTAAAGTAAAAATATTTAAAAGAAGGACAGAATGATAAAGACACCAGACAATATTTATTCCGATTGCGTAATAATTTTCTGAAAGACGGGTAAGGCCATTAGCAATAGCCAAGAAATTTATAAGGATCATACTAGTCCATGGCCACAATCTCCAGAAAGGTAGTTTACCAGTTTTTCCTTTGTCAGTCACCTGGAAAGTCACTTTTTTCCCCAGGAGGGCAGTCGTAGTAGACATGATCAATACAGGGTAACTTAAAGAACCCATAATGATTCCAGTAAAGATATCCCTTATTTTGTAGTGCCTTTTTTTCATGGTGGAATAAAAGGTCACCAGGGTTAAAAAATAATAAGGGATAAATGTCCCCAAGTAAAGATAGGGGCTAGCAAAATATGAGGGTACGTTAAAAAGTAAAAAAAGGGCAGGACAAATCATGAGAATAAAAAAAGACCAACCAACGAAATAATAGGTGGCCGAAAGAAAATATTCCCAAATTTGACTAAGAGAAATTTTTAATCGGCCCAGAAATAAATCAATGAATAGTCTCCGTAGTACTCCGATCGAGCCTGCCGACCAACGAAATTGCTGTTTCAAATAGGCTGGTAGTGTTTCTGGGGCCATACCAAAAACACGTACATGGTTATAATAGATTGACCGATAACCCAGAGAATGAATTTTTACAGAGGTGGCAAAATCTTCGGTAACTGAATTTTCATCAAAACCACCAATTTTTTTTAATACCTCTGTGCGCATAAGGAAGTTTGTGCCACAACAAAACATAGCCTGATTTAGACTTTTTGCCTCACAAACACTTTCGTAGAAAATGGACTGTTGTAGGGCGGCACCTCGAGCGACGGGACTTGTTAGGAAATTAGAATACAGTTGGGGGGTTTGAATAAAACCAATTTTTTTAGAGAATTCAGCCAGCCCAACAGTTTCCAACAAGAATTCGGGCATGGGATTTTGATCGGCATCAAAAACGGTGAGATATTTACTGGAGATTTGGGGTAGATACTGATTGATGATTTCCGCCTTACTTTTAGGAGTGTGGGGTGGGTGGAAGTAGGTAATTTTGTATTTGTCTGCTAGTTTTTTGTTAGCTGTTTGGTATTCTTGATCGGAACCATCTAAGAAGATTATTTTTTTATTATTGTAATTTAAGGAAACTAGAGTAATGAAGGTGAGCTCTAAAATGTCCAGAGGTTCATTTCTGGCCGGTACCAAGATGGTGACTTCGGGCAAAGAATTCAGATTTAACTTTACATGCCGATGATAATTTACGCCGGGACGGTTTAGACGAATAGCGCCGGTAATGAAACCGAGGGAGTGAAGGATGGAGTGACTTTCTGCAAAGAGGAGGAGGAAAGCAAATAAAAAATTAAAAATGTTGTAATCATTAGAAAAGAAGATGTAAAGTCTGGCGATGAAATAAACAAACAATCCCCCGGTAGCAAGGATGGCGATGACGGTAAAAAGTCTTTTGTTTTGTTTCATCTGAGTCGAATCTTTGTCACTGTGATATTATAGCATTTTTCCTCTTTATTTCCTAACGATATTGGGAATTTTGTTTTTGTGAGATTCCCTCGAGAGCAAATGGTTGGTTGAGGGTTGACTTTATTAGATTTTTGTTCTATGTTTGTCTCATAACCCATCAGCAGAGGTGATAGCATGGGGAAAGGAAGCCGTTGTCGGAAGACTTGGCAGAAGGCCAGGCAAAGGCAGGAGAAGGCTCGGAAGAGGGCACAGGATGAGATCATCCATCAGGCCCGAGTCACCTCCCCGGGGGCAGATCGGTATTCTGTTCTGCCTATGCCACCGGCCTCTCAGGTGGGGAAGGACGCCTGGAGTCAGCCGAGGAGGTGGTCGGACTGGTAGTCTGTCCGGCAACAAGAACGACGTTCTGCATCCGTCTGCTCGTGGCCCCAAGGAGGATAAGGAGGGGCCCGCTTCTAGGTATTTGCCATCAGATATTTGGAAGCGGGTTTTTTTGTTAGGTAATTTATGGTATGATATGCATATAATAATTAACTCTTGAAAATATGAACAAGAAAGTTTTAATTATCCTGGTGGCGGCTTTGTTGTTTTGGCCTGGGGCGTCAGTTTGGGGCGCTGGTTCTTTAGTTACCAAACAAACTACTGTCCAGAACAAAACCCGTACTTATCTTGTTTATATCCCTGAGGCTTGTGCCCAAGTGAGTTGTCCGGCCTTGTTCATGTTCCATGGTCTGGGGGGCACGGCCCAACAGGCAGCGGATAATTATGGTTGGAAAGAAACCGCTGACAAGAATGGTTTCATCGTTGTTTTTCCGGAATCTTTGACTTTGGCCAAGAAAGATATAAAAATTTGGAGTTGGACTGTGTATCCCAATTATGATCCAGCAGGAAAACATTGGGACATTGCCCTGATTACTTTGCCACTGACCCAAAGATATAAGACTCAGGATACGGAATTTGTCGGGAAAATGATCGGGGAATTAGTGACAAATTATAAGATTGATTCTAAACGGGTATATACCACCGGCCATTCATATGGTGCTTTTTTCAGTTATTATGTTGCCATGTGTTTACCAGACAAAATTACCGCCTTTGCCTCTCATTCTGGTGGTTATGTCAGTTATTCTGGTTTTTCTTTCCCATTGCCAGCGAGAAATGCCAAAACCAATGCCAGCTACCAGATGCCTGGTTTGGTATTGCACGCGGCTAAAGATCCAACCGTCAGTTATCAGTGGAGTGTCAATTTAGTAAACGAATTAAAGGCCAAGGGTCATACTAACCAATTTATCACTTTACCAGAATCCCTAGGCCATAATTGGGCATTGGATAAGAACCAGGTTCAATGGGATTTTTTGAAGCAATATAACTAATCTTTTCTTCAGTAAAAATAAAAGCGGGTATTTAGCCCGCTTTTTGTAATACAAAGACTTGTCAGAAAGCCTGCCAAGTGGTAAGATTTGGGTATTGTTAACATCATAAATTATGAGGATTTTAGCAAAAAATATTGGTCAATTTGTTGGGCAATCTGTCCAGATTCAGGGCTGGTTGCATAATCTCCGTTCTTCCGGTTCTCTGATATTTTTAGAGATCAGAGATGGGTCAGGATATGCGCAGGCCGTAGTTTCTAGGGATTCAGTGTCGGCCGATTTTTGGGAAAAGATTAGTAATTTGACTCAGGAGTCTTCCTTGTCAGTGACCGGCACAGTTTCTGTTCATCCCAAGAAAGTCGGACAATTTGAGTTGCAAGTGACCGAGGGGGACATTGTCCAGACCGCCCAATCTTTCCCTATTACTCCGAAAGAGCATGGACCAGAGTTTTTGTTGGATCATCGTCATCTTTGGTTACGTTCTAAGAGACAGTGGGCAGTTTTACGTTTGCGTGATCTAGTGGCGACAGCCATACAGGAATTTTTACATGCCAATGATTTTATCAAAGTGGATTCGCCGATTTTTACGCCCAATGCTTGTGAAGGTACGACCACGCTTTTCCCTGTTCCGTATTTTGATTTGGGGACAGCTTTTCTCTCTCAGTCCGGTCAATTATATATTGAAGCCGCGATTGCAGCGGTCGGCCGTTGTTATGATTTCGGTCCGGTATTCCGAGCCGAGAAATCTAAAACTAAACGACATCTTACCGAGTTTTGGATGATGGATGCCGAAGCCGCGTTTGTTGACCACGAAGAGAACTTACGTTTGCAAGAAGATTTGGTAAAATATGTGATTAAGTATTGTCTGGAAAAAGGACGAGCAGAGCTGGAAGTTTTAGAGAGAAATGTTGCCCCTTTACAAGCGGTGGTTGATCAACCATTTGTCCGTTTGACCTATCAGGCGGCAATTAAAAAATTACAATCTCTTGGTTCGGATATAAAATTTGGCGAGGATCTAGGGAATGATGACGAGGGTTTGTTGACCAAAGACAGTACCGTGCCGGTATTTATTGAAAAATGGCCCAAGGCGATTAAGTCTTTTTACATGAAAGTTGATGTTCAGGACAATAGCCTGGTACTCAATGACGATTTGATCGCAACGGAAGGGGCAGGGGAGATAATTGGTGGATCACAGCGTGAGGATGATTTGAATATTTTACAGGAGAGAATTCGTCAGGAGGGATTACCAGAAGAAGAATATGGTTGGTACTTGGATTTGCGTCGTTACGGGTCAGTGCCCCATTCTGGCTTTGGGGTTGGTTTGGAACGATTGGTTCGTTGGATTTCTGGAGTTGAACACATCCGCGAATGCATCCCTTTTCCTCGGCTGATTAATCGTTTGAGGCCATAAACAGTTCATGGTAACTAAACCTACCATTCCTAGAGGATTAAAAGAGCGCTTGGTAGAAATGTTTGGCGTTTCTTTGGCTTCGGATTTGGAAAGATTTTTTCGAGCGCGACCGACGACCTTACGGATCAATACTTTGAGAGGGGACCGGGCAACCATCTTAACCGAATTAACTGCGGCAGGATTTAAATTGAAAAATGTTTCTTGGTATCGGGAAGCTTTCGTCTTACAGAACAAAAGCCAACGAGAATTAGAATCAACCCCCGCCTATTTATTTGGTCGCATTTATGTCCAAAGCTTAGCCAGTATGGTGCCACCCTTGATTTTAGCTCCCCAACCTGGCGAAAAGGTATTGGATATGACAGCGGCTCCCGGAGGTAAGACGTCACAGTTGGCCGCTTTAATGAATGGCCAGGGGAAATTGGTGGCCGCAGAGTTAGATTCTATACGCTATGCTCGCCTAGAACATAATTTGCGGTTATTAGGGGTGGCAGAAAAGCTGGATTTTTTAGAGTTATTTCTAGGAGACGCCAAGAGATTGGTAGATAAATATTCAGAATATTTTGACCGGATTTTGTTGGATGCACCGTGTAGTGCTGAAGCCAGGATAAATTTGGAAGATCGGGCCAGTTTCGGTTATTGGAATGAAAAGAAAATTGCCGCGACGGCCAAAGAACAGCGCCGTTTATTGGCGGCGGGTTGGGACATGTTGCGTCCGGGCGGTTTTTTGGTTTATTCCACCTGTACCTTTGCTCCGGAGGAGAACGAAGTGCAGATAGCTGGTTTCTTAGTCGCCCATTCAGAAGCTCGGGTGCGGGAAATCTCGTGGGCTAGTGATCGACGGTTACCAGTTCTTCGGTCTTGGCGTGGTCAGAAGTTACCCGAAACCATCCAGCGTTGTCTGCGTTTGAAGCCGAGTCTGGAAACCGAGGGTTTTTTTGTCTGTCTTTTGCAGAAAGGGAAATAGGTGATTCAGACTTGCAAATCTGCCCTTAATTGATACAATATATCTGTTATTTTTACCATTTTTTTATGTATCGTACGCATACTTGTGGAGAATTGACTAAGCGCCAAGTAGGCAAGAAGATTACTTTGGCCGGCTGGGTGCATAAACGACGGGATTTGGGTGGCCTGATTTTTGTGGATTTACGCGACCAATACGGTTTGACCCAAGTTTTGTTTGATCCCAAGAAGTTGAAAGATTTTAGTTTGGCGGAAGGTTTGAAGTATGAGTATGTGATTTCTGTCACGGGGAAAGTGGTGGCTCGAGACAAAAAGACAATAAACAAAGAGCTAAAGACAGGGGAGATTGAAGTGAAGGCGACAGACTTCAAGATTTTAAGCAAATCCCAACCCCTGCCTTTTGAAATTTTTGTGGCCCACAAAGAAGAGGAAGATGAGGAACTACGCCTTAAGTATCGTTATCTAGAATTAAGGCGGGAGAAATTAAAGAAAAATATTTTGTTCAGGGCAGAAATGGTGCGTCGCATCCGCGCCTATATGGAAAAGCGGGGATTTGTGGATATAGCTACGCCGATTCTGACGGTTTCCTCTCCGGAGGGGGCGAGAGATTTTTTGGTTCCTAGTCGTTTGCACCCGGGTAAATTTTACGCTTTACCCCAAGCCCCGCAACAGTATAAACAGCTACTGATGGTCGCCGGCTTTGACCGTTATTATCAGATTGCCCCCTGCATGCGAGATGAAGATCCGCGAGCGGATCGTTCTCCTGGTGAGTTCTATCAATTAGATTGTGAGACCAGCTTTTTAGAGCCAGAAGAGTTCTTTCAACTGATGGAGCCATTGTTTACGGAATTGACCGTGAAATTAGCCAAGAAAAAGGTAAAAAATGATCCATTTCCACGTTTGAGTTATAAAAAAGCGTTAGAGACTTATGGCTCTGATCGTCCGGATTTACGTTTTGATCTCCCTCTTATTGAAGTTACTCCTTGGGCTAAAAAGACTGCTTTCCAGGTTTTTTCCCAAGCAGAATATATTCGGGCTTTGGTCGTTCCTCAGGGGGCAGCTTTTAGCCGTAAAGAAATAGATGAAGAATTCACTCCTCGGGCTCAAACCGCCAAAGCCAAAGGTCTGGCTTGGTTGAAATATGAACAAGGCCAGTTTACCGGGGGCATTGCCAAATTTTTTACGGCTGAAGAATTGGAAGAATTGCGTAGGCAATTGAAGATAAAGGAAGGGAGTCTGATATTTTTTGTAGCGGATAAATGGGCAGTGTCTTGCCTGGCTTTGGGAGCTGTCCGCGATTTGGTTGGGGACAAATTAGGATTGAAAGATCCTAATCTGATTGCCTGGGCCTGGATCATTGATTTTCCCATGTATGAGTGGAACGAAGAAACCGGAAAAGTGGATTTTGGCCACAATCCTTTTTCTCTGCCGCAAGGTGGCCAAGAATCTCTGGCCAAGAAAAATCCTTTGGATATCCTGGCTCATCAATATGATATCATCGCTAACGGCCTGGAACTATCTTCGGGGGCCGTACGTAATACTGATCCAGAAACAATGTATCAAGCTTTTGCTTTAGCCGGCTATACTCGGGCCCAAGTAAAAGAAAAGTTTGGTCATATGTTAGAAGCTTTTTCTTTCGGTGCTCCCCCCCATTGTGGTTTTGCTCCCGGTATTGAGCGTCTGGCCATGCTATTGTTGGGAGAAAAGAATATTCGGGCGGTGGTGCCATTCCCTAAGAATCAAAAAGCGCAGGAATTGATGATGGGTAGCCCGAGCCCGGTTGAACCGAAACAGTTGGACGAATTAGGATTACAAATCAAGGTAAAAAAATAGATTTTATGAAACTCAGCCCTCTCCAAAAAAGCATCTTGGTGCGTAGTCTAGAAAAGGGAGGGAAATTGGACCGCCGTCAGGCCCGAACTTGTTATTTTGGGGCTGGCGGAGCACGAGAGAAATATCAAGAACAAGTGATCACTAATAGTTTAGAACGGTTGATAGACCGGGGTTTGGCAACGGGTTTTGGCCGACGGACGCCTTGTAAATGGTTCATCATTTCTATCCGTTTGACCAGTCGCGGCCGTCATCAGGCTTTGAAATTATTAGCAGATAGGCAGGCAAAATTACCCCTGGGTTAATTATGGAAAGGGAAGTGTTAATAACAAAAGGAACACAAAGATGGCAATATCTTTTTTTGTTTGTGGTAGTTTTTTGTGGGCTTTTGGTGCGTTTAAATAATCTGACTATTTATAATACCTGGTGGTCAGAGGATGGAGGAGCGCATTTGCTTTATGTAGAAAAAGTGGCTCGTGATTGGTCTTTGCCTATGATGGATTATCAGCCTTCTCCGTCCGGGGAGACTAATTATTTGGCCTGGCATGAACCGGGTTATTATGTCCTCATGGCGGCCTGGACTTGGTTGGGAGGGGAGTTTACAAGCAGTGATACTCGTCTGGATTGGCAGGAATTGTTTCAAGTATTGGTCTATTTATTTTCGGTTTGGGTAGTTTGGCGTTTGGCAGGAGAGCTCACAGGTAGTCGTTGTTTGAAAGTCCTGGGAGTCCTGGTTACTGCCTTTTTGTTTGTTGGTTTGAAATTGACCGCCTATTTGAACAATGAGTATTTGGCGCAAAGTTTAATTTTGTTTTTGATTTACTTATTTTTGCATTGGCGGTTGTTTGAAGGAGAAAAGATGATGAAACTAGCCTGGTGGTCAGTAATTTTGGCTTTAGGAATGCTGGTAAAATTAACCGTAGTGTTGCCTGGGATAGCTGCCGGATTAGTCTGGGTAATATTTGGTCTCAAAGATAGACGAAAGAAAGCCTTTGTTTCTATCTTACTGAGTACTTTTATTATTCTCTGTCTGCAAACACCCTGGCTCGTTTATAAGAAACAGGAATTTGGTAAAGCCTGGACGATCAATGTTTTTGAAAAGGACAACCAACAGTCGCTGCTTGCCAGCACCGGTTGGAAAACTTTGGTTCAATTAAATACCCAGGTCATTTACTCCCGTCCTTTTTGGCCGACTACGCCCTATTCTTTTTCAGCCATTTTGTTGGCTGATATTTTTGCTGACTATTACGGGGTTTTCAGCCATCCGGGACAATTTGGAACAATTACTGGATCGGATTTGATTTTTCTGCCCAGCAAACGTTATACCGACCTTTCTCTCTGGCAAAGAAACTTATTTATGATCCGTTGGGGTCTTTTGATTGTCTTGTCCTGGTCCATAGGACTGGGCGCTTGGTTTTGGTCCTGGTACCGTCAGAAAAAAATTGAATCCAGGGATGTGTTTTTGGGTTTATTATTACTGGGAGGGATAATGGCCTTGGTTTATAATTTATTACGCTATCCTTATCCTGAGCGGGGAGTGATTAAAGCTTCTTTTGTGTTTTATCTGTGGCCTTTGTTAACGTTGGTTGCTGGGCAGGCTGGCCAAATTTGGGCCGGGCGGTGGTGGCTAGCGGTTAATTATTTTCTTTGGTTTATCTACCTGATTTTTTCCTGGCCAGTCATCTGGTTGTTATGGGGATATTAGGGTTGGAATTAAGTGGGGTTTTTGCTATAATCTAACGAAAGAACCCCCTATGGCCGAAATCTTCAATTTAGCGGATTTAAACCAAATCCTCCTGGTAAAACTAGGTTGGTTTATTTTTGTACTTCTTGGTTTGTACTTGATTAATTTACGTCCCCGGCCAGTCCTTTTTTTGGCGCTTTTTTCCGGTCTTTCGGCCCTGGCTTATTTCTTTTTCGTTAACGACCGGGGTCTGATGTTCTGGGGTTTAATTGGTGATGAAGTGACGATTGCCTCCATGTATGAGCATTTTGCTCATGCCTCCTTTTTTTCAGATTTTAGTTATGTAAATCTGCCACCGTTTTACCCCCCTTTGTATTTTTGGATTTTTGCGGTGGCGGGAAAGATTTTTTCTTTGAATGGCATCCAGATGGCTAAACTCGGGACCCTGGCCTTTTTTCTTTTTTTTCCCCTAGCTCTGTATTGGATCCAACGGTTTAGTTGGGGTCGTCAAACCGACAAGCCGGCTAATTTAGCCTTATGGCTTTTCCCGTTGATCGCTTGTATTTTTATTGATTGGGATGCCATGATTATCAAGCCTTATGAAATGATCGGAGCGGCTTTTACTTTGATTTGGACGGCAAGTTTAGCGCGGACAGTTTCTCGAGAACATGTTAGTTGGAAAAAAGTAATGGTTTTTGGCCTGACCGGCGGCCTGCTTTTCATGCTGTATTATCTTTGGATTATATTTGCCTTTATTTCTTTGAGTTTGGGAAGTTTTTGGATCAGCCGTCAACAACAGATAAAATATTTTGTTCGCCTATTTTTAGTCGGAATAGTTGTGTTAGTAGCCAGTCTGCCGTATTTGGGTCCACTGGTTCTAACCTATAGTCAGTTGGGGGCCGAGAATTGGCAAACCGTTCTTTTGACCAAGAGCGGGATTTCCTTAGACACCCCGATGTTCTCTTTAACTTTTCGGGGATTATTGATGCTGGGTGGTTTTGTTTCTTTGGTCTATTACTGGTCCCGGCCCTATATTCGTAGTTTAGGTCTGATTTTTATCACTTCATATCTTTGGCAAGGGTTGGGTTTGGTGCTGGTGTTGTTTTTTTCTACCCCGATTCAGGAGTTTAAAGGTTTCTATTTTCTTAATCGCTTAGTTTTGGCTGCGGCCTTGGCCTATGCTTTGGGCCAGATCTATATCTGGTTGCGAGAAAAGCAACCGCAATTGCTCAGACCTTTGGCCATCATCGGGCTCGTTTTTTTGAGCACCCAAATGTTTTTTGGATTTTTCATTGATGATCCTGTGGTCCAGCGTCGCGTCGTGGAATCGCGTCAGTTGCGGCCACCGGTGGCGAAGTTGATTGAATACTTGGCGACAGATATCAAGCAGTCAAAAGATTTACTGGTTTTGCATTCGGGGATTGGTGAACTGAACGCTTTTTTGCCTTTGAATAATTTTATTTATTTCAACCAACACAACTCTCATCCGGCGGCTCAATTTTCCAGCCGTTACCTCTATGTCCAATGGTTGTCTTTAGCCAGAGACAGTAAGGAATTTCATCAAATGGCTGTGAATAGTCCACAAGGAAGAATTGATCGGTTCATTTTTTTCACTGAACCTGATTCCAAGGTATACAAGGTGTATTTTGAATTGGATAATTTCCCCAATCAGATCAAAAATGAAATTGTAGAAATTCCCCAGCATTTGTTGGCTGAACCGTATTTTTTCAAAGTCTACGAAAATGAACAGGTAGTTATTTTTGACACAGTAAATTAAATGGAGGTTAAACTGGCACAATTTAGTGGACCCTTGGAATTACTTCTTTCACTTTTGCAGGAGGAGAAATTGGACATCTCAACCGTTTCTTTGGGTCGGGTCACTCAGCAGTTCTTGGAATATTTGGAAAAGATGGAAGAAAAAAAACCAGAAGAAATGGCGGATTTTCTTTTAGTCGCCGCTCGGTTATTATTCTCGAAATCGCGCCTGCTTTTGCCGCAGTTTGGCGCGGAAGAAGAAGAGGGTCCGTCTTTGGAAGATCAGCTCCGTCTTTACCAACGGTTCAGCCAAGCCAGCCGGGTGATCAACAAGAGGTGGGAAGGATTAGAGATTGGCTTTTTGCGAGAGGAACCCCCGCGTCGGCCCACGGAATTTATCCCCCCGGGAAATCTAGGTTTGTCAGAATTGCAAGAATCTTTACGGCGTTTGTTGGAGCGTCTCAAGCCGTTGAAGCCTTTACCCCAGACTCAGCTAGCCCGGACAATTTCGGTCAAGGAAAAAATTCATCAGATTTTACAGCTTTTACAGAATAAAGGAGAGACGGATTTTTCTTCTGTCTTGTCGATGGTGGAGGACCGGAGTGAATTGATTGCCAGTTTTCTAGCGGTGTTGGAGCTGGTGAAACAACAAAGTGTGCAGTTGAAACAAAGCCAGGCCTTTGCTAATATTGTTATTAAAAAAATATGAATCTTGTTTCTCAAATTGAATCAATTCTGTTTGTTGCTTCCCAGCCCTTAAAGCCGCGGGACATGGCGCGGGCCTTAGGAGTTAAAGAGGGGGAGATAAAGGAGGTTTTGGCGGAGTTAGAGAGTCGCTATAACCATCCTGGTTCTGGAATCCATCTTTTGACCGACGGGGAATCTTTTCGTCTGGGCACTAATCCGGAAAACGCTGAGGCGATTAATTCGTTTGTCAAAGAAGAAGCAGTGGGAGAATTGACTAAAGCGCAATTAGAGACTTTGACTGTGGTCGCTTACCGCGGTCCGGTCACTCGACCGGAATTAGAACAGGTGCGAGGAGTGAATTGCGCCCTCATTATTCGTAATTTATTGATTCGGGGATTAATCAACGAAGTTGAGGCCGAGAATAAGATCTTGCCAGTTTACACCCTGTCTTTCGAAGCTCTGAGGCATTTAGGCATTCGTTCGGTTGCTGAATTGCCAGATTATGATTCTTTACATGCTCATGAGTATTTGGAACAAACCTTGGTAAAGAATCAAGAAGCGGACACAGAATAATTATGAGTCTGGGTTTTCTTACTCAAAATAATAATGGTTGGGAAAAGCAAGATGTTTGGCGAGGAAAAGCGGCAGTGGCGGCAATCGTTTTGACTTTGGTAGTGATTTTGAGACCAGAGTTGACAAACGAGAGTCTGGAAAATGTACGCCAATGGGCCCAAGAGATTTCTTCCCCGGAGATTCATCTGGGAGGAGATGTGGCCACTCCGCCTCCGGCCGTTCCTCAGTTAAAAGAAGGGGCGGTTGGCTATGTTCCTGGGGACGTGGTAGGTTTAATGCTTAAAGATGAAAAAAGCGGGGCAATTTTGTTTGGGCAAAATGAATATCAGCCACTGCCGTTAGCCAGTATTACTAAATTGTTAAGTGCTTTAGTAATTTTAGACCTTCGGCCAGATTGGGCAGCAACGACAACGGTGATCGGGGCAGACTATTTGGATACTCATGTTTATGCTGGCGATGTTTATACTTTGGGAGAACTGTGGCAGACGGGATTGGTAGGTTCGTCTAACAAAGCAATTTTGAGTCTGGTCAACGCCCTGGGATTGACTGAAGAAGATTTTGTCCAGCGGATTAACATCAAAGCCAAAGAGCTGGGCATGTCTGGCACTAATTTGGTCGATCCAACTGGCTGGTCAGAACAGAATTTGGCCACGGCTTCGGATATTGCCATACTGATCCGCGAGGTCAATCAGAAAGAAGAAATTAGGCAGACCTTACAGATTTTAGAATTAGACTTGTATTCGGCCGAAAGAAAAAAACAACACCATCTTTGGAATACCAATTGGTTGCTTTTAGGTTGGATTCCTAATGATTTTGTTTCAGTTGTTGGTAAGACCGGATATTTGCCCGCCAGTGGCTATAATTTTGCGGCCAGAATAGAAACTGCTTCTGGTCAGAAGTTCTTGGTGGTGGTTTTGGGGGCTAAAGACAACGAAAGTCGGTTTGGGGAAGCAAAAAAGGTTGTGGATTGGGCGTCAAACAGTTATAATTGGTAAGGTATGCTTTTAACTGATCCCGTATCTTGGTTTGTTCATCTGCCGCCCGAGCTGGCCACTTTTTTTATTTCTATGATTCCCATTACCGAATTGCGTGCTTCGATCCCGATCGGGATAGAGGTTTACGGCTTGCCGGTATGGAAAGTGTTTGTCTTGGCAGTAATCGGGGATTTGATTCCAGCGCTTTTAATTTTGATTTGCATCCCTTTTGTCCATGATTGGATAATGCGGTCAAGGATTTTAGGGGCTGTACTGGAGCATAAATTACGGAAAGCGGAAAAGAAATTTTCTGGTAATTATTTTAAATATGGGGCCATCGCTTTGGTCATTTTCATTGGTATCCCCCTACCGTTCACCGGTTCTTGGACAGGCGCTTTAATTGCTTTTGTTTTTAATATTCCTTTCCGTCGCGCCGCCCCTTTGATTACGGTTGGGGTGCTAATGGCGGCTTCCATTGTGACCGCGGTCACTTTATTCGCGGGAGGGACATTGCGCTGGTTGTTTTAATAATATGAAGTTGGAAAAGAGCAGTGGGGGAGTGGTGATTAATAATGGTCGAGTGATTTTAGTGAGTCAGAGACGGACCGGAACCTGGTCTTTTCCTAAGGGCCACTGGGTTTCTGGAGAAACCAGCGAAGAGACGGCCCGACGGGAGATCCATGAAGAATCTGGAGTGAGAAAACTACAGTTTATCAAAGATTTGGGTACTTATCAGCGCGGCACTACCTATCGCCCGGATATCTTAAAGGAAATTTCTCTTTTACAATTTCAGACAGATGAAGAAATTTTAGAACCAGAAGACAAGGAAAATCCCGAAGCGATCTGGGTGCCTTTGGCTGAAGTAGAAAGTAGGCTCTCTTATGAAGAAGACAAAGCTTTTTGGCAGAAGATAAAGAAGAAATTATAGAAAAAACAAAAAAGCCGCTAATTAGCGGCTTTTTAATAAAGAGTCAGGAAAATAATTTCTGGGGGGTTGAAAAGACGGGCCCGGACTCCAGTCTCGCCAACACCGCTGGTGACGAATAATTTAGTATTGTTCAATTTTGACCAACCTTTGTAATACTGGGTAGGTAGGGGATCTTGGACTCGGCCGATCGGGCCAATGAATGGCAAACGGATCTGGCCGCCATGGGTATGGCCGGAGAGAATCAGGGAAAAGTTGTTAGGAAAAGGGGTGAGGATAAAGGAGGGGTTGTGGATGAGGGCGATAACCGGATGGTCGATCCGATTTTCCACTGATTCATAGTCAATTTGCCCGGTCCAATACTCATCAGCTCCGTAAAGGTACAGCTTCTGATTATTAATAGTCAGGGTAATGGTCTCGTTCACTAAATAGCGGATGCCGAATTTTTCTAAATCTGACTTGGTCTCCTGACTGATATCAGGTAAGCGCTGTCGTGAGTCCCAGATAGATTCGCCACCACCTATACCATATTCATGATTACCATGGACTGCCAAGACAGGGATTTTTTCAGCTAAATCAGCAAATGGATATAAAAGGGCCGCTTCGTTTTCTTCGCTGCCGCCATTGTCCACTTGGTCGCCGCCGAGCAAAACAAAGTCAGGTTGGAATTTTTGTATCTTGTCAACCACTTGTTGGACATAATCAGCTCGGCGATAAGGTCCGACCTGGAAATCCGCCACGAAAGCAATTTTAATCGGCTGGTCAATCCCAGGTAAATCCAGACTTTCCTTTCGGCTAAGCAGAAGATGAGGTTCAATGAAACTGCCATACAAGACAGTGGTGGCGCCAAGGAAAAAAAGAGAAGAGAGAAACAGGGAAAAATTTTTATGTCGAGCTTCCCAGGATTGGGGACGGCGTTGACGAGAGTAAAATAAAATAACCGCGGGAATAAAAGTGGCGGTAAGGAAGGTAATGATGAGGAGGTCAAAGAAGAGTTTCACAGCTAGTTGGTCGTTGGTGCCCGAGGAGAGACTCGAACTCTCAAGCCGGTAGGCACACGATTTTGAGTCGTGCGTGTTTACCAATTTCACCACTCGGGCTAAGAAAAGTGTTAACATTATACCCAGGATGTATTTTTTTGTCAATTCTTGATATAATATAACCCATATGGCTAAAGTTATCTCAGTTGTCAACCAAAAAGGCGGGGTGGGAAAGACCACTACAGCGATGAATTTGTCTGCTTGGTTGTCAGAATTGGGCAAGTTTGTGCTTTTGGTAGATATTGACCCCCAGGGTAATGCTTCCAGTGGTCTTGGTCATGGTCGTGACCAGGTGGATCAGGGTATTTACGAGGCTCTGGCCAAGAAAAAGCGTTTGCATGACATTGTCCGGAATACAGCGCATACTGGTTTGCGTCTAGCTCCGAGTACCGCAAATTTGGCCGGGGCAAATATTGAATTGGTGGACATGGAGAGGAGAGAAATGCAGTTGGCCGATCTATTGGAAGAGGTAAAACATGCTTATGATTATATTATCATTGATTGTCCGCCTTCCTTGGGCTTGTTGACGATCAATGGCCTGGTGGCGGCAGATGAGCTATTGATTCCGGTACAGGCGGAGTATTATGCCTTGGAAGGTCTGGGTCAGTTGTTAGAAACCATTCGTCTCATCCAGGAGCATGTGAAGCCGGAATTGGGAGTTTTGGGGGCAGTGATGACGATGTTTGATAAACGGACCCGGTTATCAGAAGATATTATGAACGAATTATATCGTTATTTCCCCAATTCCATTTTTCGGACAGTAATTCCGCGGACCGTGCGTTTGGCCGAGGCGCCCAGTTTTGGCCAAAGCATCATCCATTATGATCCTTCTGGCAAGGGCTCGCGAGCCTATGAACGTTTGGCGCGGGAGATTTTGGAAAAACATGAAAATAAATAAAAAAAAGAAATATGCCCCTAGGTAAAGGTCTCAATTCTCTAATCCCCCCAACCAAGAGCCGGAGGATTTTTCATCGAGAAACTGGAGATAGCCGAGACCAGGAAAAGGTCTGGCAGATTCCTCTAAGCGAAATCGTTCCCAATGCTGAACAGCCTCGGCGGACTTTTTCCCATGCCGAACTAGAAGATTTGATCGCTTCGATTAAAAAGCATGGTGTTCTCCAGCCAATTACCGTGGTAGAAAAAACAGACGGAGGCTACGAATTGATTGCCGGTGAACGAAGACTGCGAGCTTCACAAATGGCCGGATTGGCCACAGTCCCGGCTTTAGTGCGTACAGCGACTCGGCAACAAAAATTGGAACTAGCTTTGATTGAAAATATCCAACGCCAGGATTTGAATCCCATAGAAGAGGCTTTTGCCTATGAACGATTAATGCAGGAATTTGGCCTGACTCAGCAGGAAGTTTCAGAAGTGGTAGGGAAGAATCGATCTACCATTGCCAATGCCGTTCGTTTATTGACTTTGCCCGAAGCGATCAAAAAAGGACTGATCGAAAACAAAGTAAGCCCCGGACAAGCGAAAGCGTTGTTGGGTTTAGCTAATGACAAGGAAAGACTGGCCATGTTCCAGAGCATGGTAGGAGAGAAAATGAGTGTGCGTGACTTGGAACGGTCAGTGGGATTGATCAAGGGCCGGTCCGGGAAAGGCTTGGTTCGTCGTGATCCAAATCTCTTGGCTCAGGAGAAAATGTTGGAAGAGCGATTAGGGTCTAAGGTACAAATTACCCAAAAAGGGGAACAGGGAAAAATAATTATCGAGTATTATTCCCAAGCTGAATTGAAGAGACTGATGGAAGAATTGTCTTGAAATACCAGGAAGAAAAAATTAGGCTTTCGGGCCTAATTTTTTTTCTTGATTACGTTTTTGAACCAGCTGGTGACGGCATTTTCCTCTTGTTCTCGTAAATAATTTTTGATGTGTGCTTTGGCGGTTTGAGTTTTGACAGATTTCAACCAATCCCGTCCCGGGCCTTTGCGGTTTTTATCCGTACGGACTTCCACCACATCACCGTTTTTCAATTCCGTATCCAGACTGACGATTTGGTCATTGACAAGAGCGCTGTTACAGTGGTCGCCGACGTCGGTGTGGATGTGGTAGGCAAAATCAATCGGTGTCGCTCCTTCAGGCAAGTCGATGACATCGCCCTTAGGGGTAAAGACAAAAATACGAGATTGAAGAAAATCCACTTTTATTTCTTCCAGATCCGATAGTTTGTTTAGAACTTCCTTTTGAATGTTGGCTAATTCTTTTACCCATTTTATTTCTTTTTCTGGTCGTTTGCCGCCATATTCATCATAGTGCCAGTGCGCCGCCACGCCAAATTCGGCTTCCTCGTGCATTTCAATAGTGCGGATTTGAAATTCGACAATGTCACCCGACTCGACAAAAACCGTAGTGTGTAAAGATTGATAGCCGTTGGGTTTGGGTTGGGAAATATAATCTTTGATCCGACCCTTGAGCGGTTTCCAAATTTTATGCAGGATGCCAAGGGTGGCGTAGCAATCGGCGATCGTGGGGACAATGATGCGCAGAGCCATCAGGTCATAGATTTTTGCCAGCTCATTTTTTTTATGCAATAATTTTTGATAAAAACTATACAAGCGTTTACGACGGCCGTAGATAGAAATAATTGGGATATTGACCGCCTCCAGTTCTAGACGGACTGTATCTTGGATATTCCGCACCAGTTCTTCTTTGCCGCTTAATTTCTCATCGCGGATCTGTTTGATCCGTTGGAATTCTTTAGGATAGACATACTTGAAAGATAAATCTTCCAATTGTCCCTTGAATTCGTCCATACCTAGTCGACCCGCAATTGGGGCGTAGATTTCTAAGCTTTCTAAAGCAATTCGGTATCTTTTTTGCGGGGGTAGGGCTTCCAGAGTAGTCAGATTGTGAATGCGATCGGCAAATTTTATGATCATTACCCGGACATCTTCGGCCATGGCGACAAACATCTTCCGCAGGTTTTCAATGTAACGCTCCACTCCTCGGTACTTTAATTTTCCCAATTTAGTAATACCTTTGACCATGGAGCTCACATCGCTTCCGAAGTTTTTAGAAATTTCATCCAGGCTGATATTGGTGTCTTCAGGAACATCATGGAGGAGGGCGGCGATGACAATGGCCTGGTCAATACGCAGATTGGCCAGAATGTGTGCAGTGGCCAAAGGGTGGTTGATATATGGTTCACCAGATTTACGTACCTGACCGCGATGAGCATTGGCCGCGAAATCATATGCTAGACGGATCAAATCCAAATCAGCGTGGGCATCGTAGGCCGCGACCTTGGCAATCAAGCCCTCAATTGTCGGCTCAACTATTGGTCCGTCTTTCATATTTGTAAGTATATTTTGTCATTTTTAGCCAAAAAAGGCAAGACCGCACCCGATGCATATAATACCAGTACCAGCTATTGACAAATGCCAGAAATTGTGCTATTATTACGGCGAGTGATGCTAAGGTAAAGATGGTATCAAAGCCTAAGGAAAACCCCAGTCAATGACGGGGGTTTTTCTTTTGAGATCTTGATTTTACTTAGTTATCCTGGTATGCTCAGGATTGTAGCGGCCAGAGAGCCTTCGCATCACCAATGGCATTGAGGCTATCATCTCGCCGCTACTCAAGAACCGGTCAAATTATGACGGGTTTTTTATTCTCCGTGGCCGTCTAGGCCTTCGTCCTTCCTTGGCTTGGGCTAGTAATTGCTGACAATCAACTAGAGCAAGGGTTTGAGGATCCCGGCCTTTGGGAACGCGGGCATTTTTTTTACCATCAGTAATATATGGTCCGTAGCGGCCGTTTTTTATGAGGATATTTTCTTCAGGGAATTCTTTAATTATTTGAGAAGCCTTTCTGGCTTGTTCTTGGGTTATTACCTCTTTGGCCTGATCTAAAGTAATGGTATAGGGATCAAGATTTTTTAGTTGATAATAACTGCTGCTGACTTTTAGGTACGGCCCGAACCGGCCGATTCCCACTATTACTTCTTCATCATTTTCGTTTTTACCCAAAATTTTAGGTAAGGATAAAAGGTTTAAGGCTTGGTCTAAAGTAATTGTTTCTAAAGTTTGCCCGGGACGCAAAGAGGCGAATCTGGGTTTTTCTTCGTCAGTAGCTTCCCCTAATTGGACATACGGCCCGAACCTACCGATTCGACCTGAGATTTTTTTTCCGGTTTTTGGATCAAGACCCAATTCTCGGCCGCTAGTGGTCTCCGCTTTGGTGATGAGGTTGGTTTTGGCTGACAGGTTGTCATGAAAAGGGTGGTAAAAAGTAGCAATAACTGTTTGCCAGTTTTTTTCTCCATCGGCAATCTCATCTAAATCCTTTTCCACTCCGGCCGTGAATTGGAAATCAACAATTTGTGAGAAATGTTCGACGAGCAAATCATTAACCACCAGAGCAATATCCGTGGGATAGAGGCGCTTGTCTTCATTGCGTTTGACATAGCCGCGGTCTTCAATCGTGGCTAAGGTGGGAGCATAGGTAGAAGGACGGCCAATTCCGTATTCTTCTAAAGCTTTAACCAGCGTAGCATCTGAATATCTAGCCGGTGGTTCGGTAAAATGTTGCTCCGGTTGGAGCGAACGGCACTCTACTTGGTCGCCGGTTTTCAGGTCTGGCAAGTATTCTTCTTTAATCACTCCAGCGTAGATTTGTAGCCATCCCGGGAAAAGCAATTGTTGGCCAGTCGCTCGGAAAGTATATTGCTTGGCCGTCAGGTTGATGTTGGTACGATTGAAACTGGCGGGGGTCATTTGGCTGGCCATGGCTCGTTGCCAGATGAGGGTATAAAGCTTTAATTGGGTAGGGGATAAATACGAGGCAAGGGATTCCGGGGTGCGACTAGCTTCTGTCGGGCGGATAGCTTCATGCGCTTCTTGCGCTCCCTTGGATTTATTCGCAAAGAAGCGGGGCTTGTCTGGAATGTATTTATCGCCGAAATTTTTCTGGATGTAATCTCTGGCTTCAGTCAAAAATTTTTCCGCTAGGTTGACCGAGTCCGTACGCATGTAAGTGATCAGGCCCACTTGTCCTTCGGTCCCGATTTTTAAACCTTCATAAAGTTGTTGAGCCAGGACCATAGTTTGTTTGGCGGAATAACCGAAACGATTGTTGGCCGCCTGTTGTAAAGTGGAAGTGGTAAATGGCGGGGCGGGCTGGCGTTTGGTTTCTTTTTTGCTGACTTGAGAGACAACAAAAGAAGCTCCAGCTAGATCAGCCAGGATGGTATCGATTTTTTCTCGGGAATTTAAATCTAATTTGTCGTATTTTTTTCCGGCTTTAGACCAGAGTGGAGCGAGGAAATCCTGGCCGTGATGTAAATGAGCAGTCAGGGTCCAGTACTCTTGGGTTTGAAAATTATTGATGGCTCGTTCTCGTTCCACAATCAGACGCACGGCTACAGATTGGACTCGACCAGCTGACAGACCACGGGCGACTTTTTTCCAAAGAAAAGGGGACAGTTCATAACCGACCAGCCGATCCAAGACGCGTCGGGCTTGTTGGGCATCCACTAGTTTTTGATCAATGTGTCGGGGGTGGGCGAGGGCTTCTGTCAGGGCAGTCTTGGTAATTTCATGAAAAACAATTCGTTTTACTTTTTCCGGGTCTAGTTTAAGGGCCTGGGCTAAGTGCCAAGAAATGGCTTCGCCTTCGCGGTCCTCATCAGTGGCGAAAATGACTTCTGTACTTTTAGCAGCCAATTCTTGGAGTTTTTTTACTCGGGCTTTTTTGGCGGTCGGAATTACATATTTCGGCAAAAAGGTATCATTGGCTATATCCACGCCCATACTTTTGGCCGGGAGATCGCGAATATGGCCAAAAGATGATTCAATCAGAAATCCTTTACCGAGGAATTTGGTAATAGTTTTGGCTTTAGTAGGAGATTCGACGATGACCAGGGTATTCATATTATTTGTTTTTCCATATTAAAGGAAGGGCGACGGTCTGTCAAATTGAGTGGTTTTTATCCTAGTGTATCCATTGTCAATTCGCCACTCAGAAAAATACTGCCGGTGACGAGTATTATTCCAGGATTTTTCTGTTCTTGGGTTCGTGACCAAGCGAGGGCTTGGTGAGGATCCAGGAAACTGTTAACCAGTCGGCTGGAACAAAAACAAGAAAACATTTTAGCTAATTCAGCCGGATTGGCGGTCTGGCGAAAAGGATTGATAGTCTGTCGAGTGCAGGCAATGGAAGTCGGCTGAAGAGTGGCCAGACTCCTCACCATTGATTTGATATTTTTGTCCGCGGAAAAACCGATTACCAGATGTATTTTTGTTTTATCCGGGAACATCTGTTGGATCGTCTGGACTGTCGTTTTGATTTTATTCGGATTGTGGGCGCCATCAGAGACGACCAGGGGGTGTTGGCCAGTGATTTCTAGACAAAGAGATTGGTGGGTGTTGGCCAGGCCGGTTCGGATTTGGTTTTCGGGAATGTTGAGAATCTTGGCTGCTCCGATGGCTAAAATTGCATTATGGGCCTGATGAATGCCAGGGGCCGGGGTGTGGAATTCTTGTCCTTGGTAGGAAAAAGATGTACCAGACAGATTTACTTGAATATTTTTTACCATTTTTAATTTAGTCCGGATCAAGCCCTGGGCTTTTGTTTTTTTGATTTCTTTTTGGAAAATGGGCAATATTTGAGGATTCGTTTCATTGGTCAATACCCAGCAGCCTCTTTTTATAATCCCGGCTTTTTCTTGAGCAATTTCCTTTTTGTTATTCCCGATGACCCCGACATGATCTAAACCGATGTTGGTGATAATGGCCAGGTCTTTATTGGGAATGACATTGCTGGAATCGTAACGTCCGCCACAGCCCACTTCCATTACTGCCCATTCTATCCGTTGTTCAACGAAAAATAAAAGACCAATCGCTTCTGTTATTTCAAAAAAAGACGGTGGTTCTAAAGAGGTGGTTCGGAGGTATTTGTCCAATATAGGTTTGAGGATCTCGACATAGCGAACGAACTCTACTGGTCGCATGATTCGTCGGCCCACTCGCCAGCGCTCTAAAATCGTATGGGGATGGGGGGAGGCAGTCGACCCGACCCTTTTCCCGTTGGCTAATAAAATCTGATGCAGATAAGAACAGACTGAACCTTTGCCGCTCGTACCAGTGACATGAATATAGTGGGGGATTTTTTTTTCGGGATGATCGAGCAAGGATAACAAAAATTCCAAGCGTTGAAGATGCAGAGCAGCGTGTTTGTTGGTTGCCATGTATTCTTGTCGGCGGAGATTTTGCAGGGAAAGAAGATAATTGTAGGCGGAAGCAAAATTCATAACCTAACCCCCTCGGTTGAGGGGGAAAAGACTAATGGTTATTGAGCGAGTATTTGGGGTTCAGTCTGAGGAAGGGGAACGAGACATGGAGTTTTTTCTGGAGAAAGCTTAAGAGGAAATTGAAAGCAATGTAGCTGACCAGGATGCCTAGAGCCATTAGACCGCGCTCTTTCCAAACTATGGGAAGCAGACCGATCCAAACTGCGCTCGGCAGATTGAAGAAATAGAGAAAGAGTATGCTGCCGACAGCATGGGCAGTG
Organism: Patescibacteria group bacterium; assembly: GCA_035290345.1. Lineage (GTDB taxonomy): Bacteria > Patescibacteriota > Patescibacteriia > Magasanikbacterales > UBA922 > DATDUP01. Next base: position 1,227 of record DATDUP010000018.1, on the reverse strand, counting down.
AAGGTGGTGCCTAGGGCCCGCGCTAAGAGAAAACGATCAGCCAGGAAATACATGGCCACAGGGATCAGCCAGTATAAGGCATAGTACCAAGCGGCCCGGCCTTCGGGATGAATCCAAAAAGCAACCATGGCCAGTACTGGTACAGTGCAGATTAACCAGGAACGGCGGGCAAAATATAGGACAGCAAACAGCATGGGAAAGAAACGGATCAGAGTACCAACATCCATGGCCAAGCCGTGAATCGTCCAGTTTAGGACTTGCATGGCTAGGACAGTAACCAAACCGGCCAAGGATCCAGCCAGACCGCCAATGATAGGGCCAAAGAAATCAAATAAAGAAAATTTGAGACTGGAGCCGATAATTTGACTGAAGGGGATTTGCATGAGACCGAATCCGGCGAAGATGTAGACAAGAAAGAAAATGATTTTTTTATTCATACAGAAATGATTAATATATTAAACAGGTGAGATGTTTAATTAAATCATACGTTGCAGCTCGGTTAGGGCGGAATCAACCGCCGTTAAAAAACGCCGTTTTTCTAAAAGACCAAAGTTTTTCAAAACAAAGTCAGCTGTATCCGGTATTTTCTTTCCCGACTCTGACGCAATGCCTAAACGGACCCGAACGATATTTTGAGTTTTGAGGTGAGTAAAAATGGAAATGACACCATTGTGTCCGGCCGCTCCGCGGTCAGTCTGGATCTTATGAGTTCCTAGAGACAAATCCTTGTCATCATGAATAACGATGATGTCAGGAGGATTGACTTTGTGGTAATGAGCTAGTAATTGCACGGCTTGGCCAGAAGCATTCATGAAAGTCATGGGCTTGGCCAGAATTACCCGGCCGTTTTTGGTGGCAACAGTCGCGATCTCCGCATTGAATTTTTTGCTCAGTTCCCAGGAACGGTCAGGACTGATTTTTTTCAATAATAAATCCAAGGCGATAAAGCCGGCATTGTGGCGTGTCCTGGCGTAATTTTTTCCCGGATTACCTAAACCGACGATGAGTTTCATAATTATCTTTTCTGCTTGCTTAATTTTATCACGATTGGGGTGGCAAAAAAATTAAAGCGCTCGCGGAGTTTGTTTTCCATGAAATTAAGATAAGAACGATGGAGCGAAGTTTTGCTCTTGATGAAAGCATCGAAAATGGGTGGATTGCTTCGGAGTTGGCGGAGCCGTAAGATTTCAGGCTGTCGTGTACCTCGACCGCGCGCCGGGCGGTGAG